>NZ_JBSFRK010000015.1:0-209352 GCF_053589195.1 Streptomyces sp. NPDC003379
GTGGTGTCTGTTGTCCCGGCGGGCGCCCCCCCCTTGGGGGGGGGCCCCCCCCACCACACCCCGGCCCCCCCCCACCGACGTACGAGCTATAAGGACTACTTCGCCAGGTTCGGCGGCGGCGGAGGCGGCGTGATCGGGGCCGTCGCCAGGGACTGGGGGGACGTCGCCGAGGCGTAGGCGGAAGGGGCCGCCACGCCCGCCGAAGGGTCAGGGGCGGCGGCCGTTTCCTCGGCGGAGAGCGGCAGGCCGCCCACGATGCGGATGTCCGCCTCGTCGAACGCCCGCTTGATGCGCCAGCGCAGCTCCCGCTCGACGCCCAGGGCCTTGCCCGGCATCGTCTTCGCCGCGACGCGCACCACCATGGAGTCCAGGAGGACGCTGTCCAGGCCGAGGATCTCCACCGGGCCCCACAGACGCTCGTTCCACGGCTCGTCCTTCGCCATGGCCTCGCCGACCTCCGTGAGGACCGCCTTCACCTTGTCGAGGTCCTCGTCGGGGCGGACCGTCACGTCGACGCCCGCCGTGGACCAGCCCTGGGAGAGGTTGCCGATCCGCTTGACCTCGCCGTTGCGGACGTACCAGATCTCGCCGTCGTCGCCGCGCAGCTTGGTGACGCGCAGGCCGACCTCGATCACCTCGCCGGAGGCGACACCCGCGTCGATCGTGTCGCCGACCCCGTACTGGTCCTCAAGGATCATGAAGACGCCGGAGAGGAAGTCCGTGACGAGGTTGCGGGCGCCGAAGCCGATCGCGACGCCCGCCACACCCGCCGAGGCGAGCAGCGGGGCCAGGTTGATCTCGAAGGCGCTGAGGACCATCAGCGCGGCCGTGCCGAGGATCAGGAACGACGCCACCGAACGCAGGACCGAACCGATCGCCTGCGAGCGCTGGCGGCGGCGCTCCACGTTCACCAGGAGCCCGCCGAGCGCCGTGCCGTCCACGGCGTTCGCCGTGCGGTTCATGCGGTCTATGAGCTTGGTGATGGCGCGCCGGACCAGGATGCGCAGGACGATCGCGATCGTGATGATCAGCACGATGCGCAGGCCGATGCCGAGCCACGCGGACCAGTTCTGCTCGACCCAGCTCGCCGCGTTCGTGGCGCTCTCCTGGGCGTCCTCGAACGTGGGCGGCTTCGGCTTCGGCGTGTCGTCCGGGTCCGTTCCGGCTGCCGACAGGACGGACAAGAGCACGGCAGGTACCTCCAGGTATCGCGGCCTGCCCGGCGGACGAGGACTCATGAGAAGCCATCGACGTGGGGACCGGGGGGACCGGGGGGACCGGGCAGACACACCACACTAACGGGGCATTGTGTGTGGATCGTTGTCGTGTTCGAGGGAGAGACGGTGCTCACCTGGGCAAGAACCAGATGACGTGCCGGTACGGCGCCGCTGTGGTCGAAAACACTTCGAGCCCGTTACCGGCACATGGTGGCGCTACGACCAGGCATGAGGGGAGACTGACAGCCAGATCGTCCCGGCGCGAGCCACGCGCCGCCGGCGTACAAGGAGGCATCCGTGCCGCATGTCCTGGTCCTCAACGCGTCGTACGAGCCTCTCGGCGTCGTACCGCTCCGCCGCGCGCTCGTCCTCGTCCTGGAGAACAAGGCTCTCTGCCTCGAGGAATCCGGCGCCTTCATGCACAGCGCGACTCGCACCGTCCCCGCACCCAGCGTGGTCCGCCTCAAGCGGTTCGTCCGGGTCCCTTACAGGGGGCCCGTTCCTCTGACCAGGCGGGCGCTGTTCGCCCGCGACGGCGGTCGGTGCATGTACTGCGGTGGCGTCGCAACCAGCGTCGACCACGTCATTCCGAAGAGCCGGGGCGGCCAGCACGCCTGGGACAACGTGGTGGCCTCCTGCCGCCGCTGCAACCACGTCAAGGCCGACCGGCATCTCATGGAGCTCGGCTGGAGGCTGCGGCACAAGCCCGCGCCGCCCTCGGGCCTCGCGTGGCGCATCATCGGGACCGGACATAGGGATCCGCGCTGGCTGCCGTACTTGCAGCCGTTCGGCGCGGACGACGCGATGGCTCGGATCGATGGCATTTCCGCCTAGCAATCGATCCGGGCCTTTGTTGTACGTGCGTACGCCTTTGTTCCTGCGTACGTACGGCTCGTACGCGGATGCCGTGCGCGGTCGCTACTCGTCGGCGACCGCGTACGCCTCCACCGACCAGAGCGAGTAGCCGAAGCGCGTGGCCCGCTTGTCGCCCTGCACGCGGATGTAACGCGTCTCACGCGCGTCCATACGGATCGCCTCGCGGCCGCCCTTGCCGTCCTTCACGGTCGCCGCCGTGCGCCACGTCCTGCCGTCGGCCGATGTCTGCACGCGGTACCCGGCGGCGTACGCGTCCTGCCAGCGCAGCACGGTCTGCCCCAGCCTGACCGGCTCCGCGAGCTCCACCTGCCACCACGCGCCGTCCTTCGCCGGCGAGGACCAGCGCGTCGACGGGTCGCCGTCGTTGGCAGCCGACGCCGGAAAGTCCTCCGTCTCGTCGCCGGACGACGAGGCCTTCGCGCCGCGCGCCACATCCGGGCCCGCCGTCCGCGGGAAGGCGCGGACCGACACCGTCCGGGTCTCGTCGCCGAACGTGACCGGAATCTCGTACGTCCCTGAACGCGTGCCCGCCGGGACGGTGATGTCGACCGGCACCTCGACCTCCGTGCCGCGCGGCAGCGTGGTCGACGCGGGCACCCGCACCTCGATGCCCTCGACGCCCTTGGGGGCCTTGGAGACCTTGGCTTCGAGCCTCCCGCGCACACTGCCCGGGCGCAGAGAGCGCAGCTTCGCCATGACCCGCTGCGGCCTCCCGCCGATCTCCGCGTCGGCCTCGGTGCGGGCCAGGGAGAGGCGGGCTTCGGGGGAGTCCGCGTACCAGGGGACGAGATGGCGGACCGTGCCGCCGGTGAGGGCGACGCGGGCGGCGTCGGCACGCAGGCCGTTGCCGGTGCCCTGGCCGTCGGACCCGGTGACGTCGATCTCCGTGAAGCCGCTCTCCGAGAGCGCGCCGACGCGCTGCCAGCCCCTGCCCGGCACGTGCACCTCGACGCTGCCCTTGCTGCCGGGATCCGTCAGCGCCGTGACCGCCGCGAGCGTGCGGTCGCGGCCGAACCGGGCCGTCGCGTGGTCCGAGGCGCGCTCGCCGTCGGTACCCGCCCAGGTCGCGTACGCCTTCTGCGCCCGGATGAGGAACGGGTCCAGCACGCCTTCGCCGACGGTGACGCCGCTCGCCTCCTTCAGCTCCTCGCGGAGCTTCGTCAGCTCGCGCGAGGCGCGCCAGGCGGCCGCGCCGTCGCCGAGCGACTGGGCGCGCAGCATGTCGACGGCCCGCTCACCGGCCTCGCCGTACAGCGCCAGCTTCTCGATCCAGGGGCGCACCTCGCCGTCGAGCGCGCTGCCGGAGAGCCGCCGCGGCGCCTCGCGCATCACGCCGAACGCGGCGCGCAGACGCTTCGCGGAACCGTCGGTCCCGGCCCGGTCCGTCGTCGTACGCGCACGCCAGAAGTCGTTCATGAGGGGCCGCAGATACGCCGATTCGTCGGCGCCGAGCACGGAAGAGGCGTCATTGCCGGCGAGGGCCCGCAGCGCGCCCCGCGCCTTCGGGTCGCCGCCCGCGAGGTCGTCGATCGCGGCGAGCCAGGACTCGTGCGGGCGGTACGCGCGGGGGTTCCAGGCGTAGTCCGCGGCAGTGAAGAGCGGGATGCGGGAGGCGGCGGGCTGCTCCATGGCGTTGCCGAGGAGGGCGGCCGAGCCGGTGGCGACGGCGGGCTGACGGCCGGTGTAGGGGCCGAGGAAGATACGGTCCTGCGCGAAGTCGTTGACGGGGTAGTTGTCCATCGTCACCAGCGGGTGCGGGCCGAACGCCTCGCGGGCGCCCGCCAGTTCGCGCCCGGTGATGGTCTTCGGGACCACGCCTACGCCCGTCCAGGCCACCTCGACACGGCGGTCCAGGTCGCCGGAGAGCGCCGCGCGGTACTCGGTCGTGCCGTCCTGGAAGTACTCGGTCGGCATCAGGGAGAGCGGCTTCGCTTCCGGGTGGCGCTCGGCCAGGTGCGCGGCGACGGCGTTGGCCACCTCGGCCTGCGCCTTCGCGGCGGCCTTCGGGCCCCTGCCGAACGTCTCGGCGTCCCGCTCGCAGTGCCACTCGCTGTAGCTGACGTCCTGGAACTGGAGCTGGAAGGCGCGCACGCCCAGCGCCCACATCGCGTCGATCTTGCGGGTGAGGTCCCTGATGTCCTTGTCGGAGGACATGCACATCGCCTGACCGGGGGAGACGGCCCAGGCCAGCGTGGTGTGGTTGGCCTTCGCGCGCGCGGCCAGGGCACGGAAGTCCGCGCGCTGGTCCGCCGGGTAGGGCTCGCGCCAGCGGGCCTGGCGGTAGAGGTCGTCGCCGGGGGCGTAGAGGTAGCGGTTCTGCTTGGTGCGGCCCATGAAGTCGAGCTGGGCGAGGCGTTGTTCGTGAGTCCAGGGGGTGCCGTAGAAGCCTTCGGTCAGGCCGCGTACGGCGGTGCCGGGCCAGTCGCGGATCAGTACGCCGGGGAGTGTCCGGTGCCGGGCCCCGTTCGCCCCGTTCGCCCCGCTCGCCTCGCCGGTGAGCTGCCGCAGGGTCTGCACCGCGTGGAAAAGGCCGTCCTCGCCGGCTCCCGCGAGGGCGACGGTGTCCCGCCCGTCGAGGCGGCCGACGGCCAGGCGGTAACCGCCCGAGGGGAGATCGCCGCGCTCGCGTGCGCCGAGGGCGTGCAGGGCCCGGTCCGCGCCGGGGCCTCCGGCGCGGACGACGAGGGTGCTCCCGGCGGGCAGCGGGTCGCCTTCGCGCACCTCGGTGACGCGGCGGGCGCCGGCGTCGTGGAGGAGGGTGCGGAGGGCGTCCAGGGCGTAGGGGTCGTACGGGTCGTACGTGTCGTATGTGTCGTACGGGTCCGAGTCGCTGCCCTTGTCCTTGTGGCTCCTGCTGTCGCCTGTTGTCACGAGGACGACGTCGTCCCCCACGGTGACGGCGTTGCCCGCGGCGCTCATCGACTGCGGGCGCGGCCAGACGGACGGCAGTGCGGAGTCGGTTCTGCGGTCGTCGGCGCCGATGCCGCCGTCCGGGGACGTGGCCGGAACGCCGGGCCTGCCGGGCGCACCCGGGGCCGCGAGGACGCCGGGCGCGCCGCCGAGCGCACCCGCGATGACTGCGACCGCGATGGCGACCGCGCCTTTCCTGCGCCGCAACTGCACGCCGCCCTCTCCCTGTTCTCCGGTCCTCGTTCCCCGGGGCCGTCTTCGGGGCCCCTGGGACCCCTGACGTCACATGTGGCAGTGAGCCCACCACTGAGGCGGCAAGGGTGTCAACGGAAGTGAAACGAAAGTGAAGGAGGGGTGAGGGGTTCTCTGTGGAACTTGCGCGGACCGGAGGGTTCCGGGTCGTCCGCGCGGGGGCCCGGGATGCCCTCGCGCGGCGCATATCTTCCCGGCGGGCGCGGGTCCGGAGCCCGATCTTCCGGGGCGTGGAGGGCCCTGGGGGAACAACTCCCGCCCGGGTGGATCGATTGTGACCAGGGTCACGTTGGTGCAACCTATACGTCTGCGGCCCCGCGCAGTGGGTAGGGCTGCCGTGACCCACCCCCCTGACAAGGAGCTCCCACGTGGCCGCTGCCGCCAATCTTCTGCTCTCCGCCCTCTCCAAACAGGTGCCCGCCCCCTTCTCGGGCCAGGTCTCCAGCCCCGACTCCGGCCTGAACGGCTCCTGCTCCTGCGGCTGCCTGGAGCCGCCCCTGACCAGCGAGCCCCCGCTCGCCGACGCCGCGCCGCTCACCAGCGAGCCGCCCCTCACGGACGCCGCCCCGCTCACCAGCGAGCCCACCGCCACCGGCATGGCCTCGGGCCTGGACTCCATGGGGGTCTGATGGCCCTTTCCCGGCTGGCCGCCTCGTACGGCGTCGCCACCTCCTACTCCCCGTCTCCGGGGCGCACCCTCCCTGCCTCCGATGCCGCGGTCGTCGCGGCCCTCGCCGCGCTGGGCGTCGACGCGAGCACCCCCGACGCGATCCGCGCCGCCCTCACCGAGCGCGAGACGCACCTGTCCGAGCGCCTCCTGCCCCCGACGGTGGTCGCCTGGACGGACGAACCACTGTCCGAGGTGGCGGCTCTCGGGGGACTGCCGCGGGGGGCGCGGGTACGGGTGGAGACGGAAGGGGGCGAGGTAATCGAGTGGGAGACGGCCGAGCCGCCTCCCCACCCGCGTGCACCGGCCCAGCAGCCATCACCGCCGGGTGCCTCGCCCGCCGCTCCTACCCAGCCATCGGAGTCGCCGGGTGAACGGGTGGATGGGTGGGAGAGCCCGTCGCGGAGCGGCGGAGGGGCCGGGCCGGGGCCCGGGGTGACGTTGCCGTCGGGCGTCCACACGATCCTCGTACAGAGCCGCGACGGCAGACAGACGCGGGCCCACCTCATCGCCGCCCCCCGCCGGATCAAAACCCCGGCGGCCCGTAGTCACGGGCTCCTCGTCCAGCTCTACTCCCTCCTCTCCCGCCGCTCCTGGGGCATGGGCGACCTCGGTGACCTTGCCGAGCTGACCGCCTGGTCCGGCCACGCCCTGAACGCCGGGTTCGTCCAGGTCAATCCCCTGCACGCCGCCGTGCCGAGCCCGCCGGACGGCCCCGGCGGCGACCCCTCCCCGTACCGCCCCTCCTCCCGCCGCTTCCCCGACCCCGTGCACCTGCGCATCGAGGCCGTCCCGGAATTCGCCCACCTGACGGGCGAGGCCCGCGACCGGGTGGACGCCCTGCGCCGCGAGGCCGAGCGGCTGCGCGAGGCGGTCCTCGGCGAGGGCGGGTTGATCGACCGCGACGCCGTCTGGGCCCTCAAGCGCGAGGCCCTCGAACTGCTCCACGAGGTCCCTCTCGGCCCCGGTCGCCGCGCCGCCTACAACGCCTTCCTCGCCGAACAGGGCACCGCCCTGGAGGACCACGCCACCTGGTACGCCCTCACCGAGGCCTACGGCCCGGACTGGCACTCCTGGCCCGCCCCCCTGCGCGACCCGTCCTCGCCCGCGACCGCCCGCGCCCGGCGCGCGCTGATGGACCGCGTCGACTTCCACTGCCGCCTCGCCTGGCTCACCGACACGCAACTGGCCGCCGCCCAGCGCACCGCCGGTGAGGCGGGCATGGACATCGGCCTGGTGCACGACCTCGCGGTCGGCGTACACCCCGGCGGCGCCGACGCCTGGGCGCAGCAGGAGCACTTCGCGCCGCGCATGACCGTCGGCGCCCCGCCGGACGCGTTCAACGCGCGCGGCCAGGACTGGGGCCTGCCGCCCTGGCGCCCGGACCGCCTCGCCGCATCCGGTTACGCCCCCTACCGCGCCCTCGTACGCGGCCTGCTCCGGCATGCGGGCGCCCTGCGCATCGACCACGTCATGGGACTGTTCCGTCTCTGGTGGGTCCCCGAGGGGCGCGACCCCACAGAAGGGACGTACGTCCAGTACGACGCCGAGGCGATGCTCGCCGTACTCGCCCTGGAAGCGCACCGCGCCGACGCCCTCGTCATCGGCGAGGACCTCGGCACCGTCGAGCCCGGCGTGCGCGAGACGCTGCGCGAACACGGCGTGCTCGGCACCTCGGTCCTCTGGTTCGAACGGGACTGGGACGGCACGGGCCGCCCGCTGCCCGCCGCGAATTGGCGTACGGACTGCGTGGCCACCGCCACCACGCACGACCTGCCGCCGACCGCCGCCCGCCTCACCGGCGAGCACGTCCGACTCCGCCACGACCTCGGCCTGTTGACCCGCCCCCTGGCGGAGGAGCAGTCCGAGGCCGCCGCCGACGTACGCGAATGGCTGGGCCTGCTCTCGCGGCTCGGCATGCTGCCCGGCGGCATGGGCTGCGAGGAGGACGAGATCCGGGCCGTGCACCGCTTCCTGCTCGCCACGCCGGCCCGCATGATCGGCGTCTGGCTGCCGGACGCGGTCGGCGACCGCCGCCCGCAGAACCTCCCCGGCACCTGGGACCAGTACCCCAACTGGCGCCTGCCGATCGCCGACGCCACCGGACGCCCCGTCACCCTGGAGGACCTCGCCGCCTCCCCGCGCCTGCACGCGCTCATGGCAGTCTTCCGGCAGGCCGGGGAGAAGCGCGACACGTCCCGTACGGCACCCCCGGGCGCGCGGTCCGTTTAGGAGTTCGCTACGTTGGCACCGTGGACAAGAAGAACGCTCTGCGCGCCGGCGCCCTGGCCTCCGGCACGACGCTGATGATGCTGCTCATGTCGTCCCCCGCGCTCGCGCTCACGCGCGACGACGGCGACGACCCGGCCCCCCGCCTGAGTGTCATCGAAACGCTCGGCCTCTATGTCGCCGCGCCCATCGTGCTGTTCCTGGTGATCGCGGGCCTCGTGATGGTCGGCGACAAGTCCCGCAAGCAGCAGAAGCAGGGCTGACCCACACCTTCACGGCCGCTCGGCCGTCAGGTAGCGCTGGAGGGTCGGCGCCAGCCAGGCCGTGATCTCCTCCCGCGTCAGCGCGGCCGACGGCGGGAACCGCAGCACGTACCGCGTCAGCGCGAGGCCCATCAGCTGCGCGGCGCAGAGCGCGGCCCGCGACGGCGCCGCGTCCGGATCGGGGCAGACCTCGCGCGCGACGGGCAGCAGCTGCTCGGCGAAGATCTTCCGCATGCGCTCGGCGCCCGCCTGATTGGTGATGCCCACGCGCAGCAGCGCGGTGAGCACGCCCGCGTCCTCCCAGAGGTTCAGGAAGTGCCCGACGAGGATCTGTCCCACATCCTCGCGCGGCACCCGCGTGAGATCCGGCATCCGCAGATCGACCGAGGTGGCGGCCGCGAAGAGGCCCTCCTTGTTGCCGTAGTAGCGCATGACCATCGACGGGTCGATGTTCGCGTCCCTGGCGATGGCGCGGATCGTGGCGCGCTCGTACCCGTCGGCGGCGAACCGCTCGCGGGCCGCCGCGAGGATGCCGGCGCGGGTGGCGTCGGAGCGGCGGGGCGGCGCGTCGGACGCGGGGGCGAGGGGAGCGTTCTCGGTCATGCCAACAAACGTATGCCAACACCTGTTGACAGTCCATAGCGGCGGTCCTACGTTGGCCAACAAGCGTTGACCAACGGGTGTTGGCATCGGCATCAGGAGGCGGCCATGAACGGTACGACCACTGAGTACGACGGCACCACTGAGTACGACGGCACCACCGAGAGCGAGGGCGGGAGTCGGAGGGAGCGCGGCGTCGCGGTCGTGGGCGCCGGCCCCACCGGGCTGCTCCTCGCGTGCGACCTCGCCGCCGCGGGTGTCCCCGTCACCCTCGTCGAGAAGCGGGCGCGCGGCATCAGCAACCTCTCCCGCGCGATGGTCGTGCACGCCCGCACCCTGGAGCAGCTCGACGCGCGGGGCCTCGCCGACGAGCTGGAGGCGAAAGGGCAGCCGCTCGACAGGCTCCGCCTCTTCGGCCGCCTCACGCTCGACCTCGCGAACCTGCCCTCCCGCTTCCGTCACGTACTCGTCCTGCCGCAGTACGAGGTCGAACGCGTCCTGGAGCGGCGCGCGGCCGACGCCGGGGTGCGGTTCGCGTACGAGACCGAGGTCGCGGGGCTCACCCAGGACACGGACGGCGTGACGCTCGAAGTGCGCGGTCCCGGTGGCGAGTCGGGCGCCCTGCGCGCCGCCTACGCCGTCGGCGCGGACGGCCTGCACAGCGGGGTGCGCCGGGCGGTCGGACTGCCCTTCCCCGGCAAGTCCGTCATCCGCTCGCTCTTCCTCGCCGACGTCAAGCTCGCCGAGAAGCCCCCGACCCTGCTCACCGTCAACACCGTCGGTGACGCCTTCGCCTTCATCGCGCCCTTCGCCGACGGCTATCACCGCGTCATCGGCTGGAACCGCACCCGCGACGTCCCCGACAGCGAGCCGCTCACCCTCGACGAGGTCCGGAGCGTCGTACGGCAGGCGCTCGGCCGCGACTTCGGGATGCACGACGCCCGGTGGATGTCCCGCTTCCACAGCGACGAGCGGCAGGCGCCCGCATACCGCGTGGGGCGGGTCTTCCTGGCCGGGGACGCCGCGCATGTCCACTCCCCGGCCGGCGGGCAGGGCATGAACACGGGGCTGCAGGACGCCGCGAACCTGAGCTGGAAGCTGGCCGCCGCCGTCGGCGACCGAGCCCCGGACGGCCTTTTGGACAGCTACGAGGCCGAGCGGCACCCGGTCGGCAGAGCGGTCCTGCGCAGCAGCGGCGGGCTCGTCAGGCTCGCGATGGCCAAGCGCCCGTGGACGCTGGCCGCGCGTGCCGCGCTCGCCGCCGTCGTGAACCACGTGCGTCCGGTGCGGACCAGGGCGGTCGGCCAGATCACCGGCATCGGCCTCGGCTACCCGGCGCCGAAGGGCGCCCACCGCCTCGTCGGGCGCCGGGCCCCCGACGTCGCACTCAAGGAGGGGCGGCTCTACGAAGCCCTGCGTGCGGGCGAGTTCGTACTGATCGCCCCTCAGGGCGTGGAGTACGCGGAGGGGCGCGCGGTGTCGGCGCACTGGGCGAGCGCGCGCCGCACGACGGTGCTGGTGCGGCCCGACGGATATGTGGCGTGGGCCGCGGAGGAAGCGGATGCCGGGGCGGTGGCGGCGGGGCTGGGGGAGTGGGGCGTGGCCCCGTGAGGGTGGGCCTGCCCTGGCGTCGGTCGCTCGATCATTCAGTTCTCCTTCACACAAAGGGATGAAAATTTCGATGGACGTGATGGGATTCGGGGTGCGACGGTGGTCCGCACATGACCGAGACCCCCCGCGTCGCCGGGGAGAGAGGCAAGGGATACCTCGTGGCCGTCCTCGACCGGACCCCCGCCCCTATCGCGCCGATTGCTCCTATCGCGCCTATCGCGCCGATCGCCAAGGCGAACGTCGCGCGCCCCATCGGCGTCGGCCTCGCCCTCGCGGCCCTCGCCACCGTCGTCTGGTCGGGCAGCTTCGTCACCTCCCGCGCCCTGCACGACACCGTCCCGCCCATCCAGCACGCCTTCTGGCGCTGGATCATCGCCATCGCGGCGGTGGCGCCGTTCGCGGCGCGGGAGACCTGGCGGCAGCGGCACCTGCTCCGCGAGCACCTCCGCTTTCTGCTCCTCGCCTCCCTCTTGGGCGTCACCGTCTACAACACCCTGGTGAACCAGGCCGGCATGACGACCACCGCGGGCAACATGGGCATGATCATGGCCGCCTCGCCCGTCCTCATGGCCGTCTACGAACGCGTCGGCGGCGTCCGGCTCGGCGCGCGCCGCGTCGCGGGCATGCTCGTCGCCTGTGCCGGCGTACTGCTCCTGGTCAGCAAGGGCTCCCTCGCCATGGACTTCGCAGTCGGTGACCTGTGGGTGATCGCGGGGGCGCTCTCGTTCGGCTCCTACAGCGCGCTCCTCAAGCGCAGGCCCGCGGCGATCGGCGGACTGCCCTTCCTCTTCTCGACGTTCGTGCTCGGCGCGCTGATGCTGCTGCCGGTCTTCGTGGCCAGCTATGTCATGCAGGGCGGCTTCGAACCGACCGTCGGTACGGTCTCCCCGCTCCTCTACGTGGGCGTGGTGTCGTCGGCGATCGCCTTCTTCGCCTGGAACAAGGCCATCTCGATCATCGGCGCCGCTCGGGCCGGGGTCATCTACTACCTTCAGCCCGTCTGCGTGGCCCTGCTCTCCTTCGCGCTGCTCGGCGAGGCGATGGGGTGGCTCCAGGTGCTGTGCATGGGCCTGATCCTCGGCGGGGTCGTGCTCGGCACGGCGGCCCGCGCGAAGTAGGGCCGGGTGCGCGGCCTCGTGGGAACGGCTCTCCCGGCCAGTCGGTACGTTGGCTCCATGAGCGAGTGGGACATCAAGAAGCTGCAGATCCTGCGCACGTTGAGCGAGCGGGGCACCGTCACGGCGACGGCGCAGGTGCTGCGGATGACGCCCTCGGCGGTGTCGCAGCAACTGTCCAACCTCGCCAAGCAGCTGGGCGTACCGCTTCTGGAGGCCCACGGCCGCCGGGTCAGGCTCACCGACGCGGCGCACCTCGTGCTGCGGCACGCGGAAGCGGTCTTCGCCCAACTGGAGCGGGCCGACGCGGAGTTGGCCGCGTATGCGCAGGGCGAGGCGGGGGAGGTGCGGGTCGGGGCCTTCTCCACCGCCGTGCCCGCGCTCGTCGTGCCCGCGGTGCGGGCGCTGCGGGAGGCGGCGCCGGGGATCTCCGTACGCGTACGGGAGACCGAGGCGGCACAGGCGTACGAACTTCTCGCCGCCGGAGAGGTGGACGTCGCCCTGTCCCTCGCGGTGCAGGCGCCCGCGTCGCCCGACGCGGACACCCGCTTCACCCGGGAGTCGCTCGTCGCCGACCCGCTGGACGTGGCCCTGCCCGGCGGCCATCCGCTGGCGGCGGCGGACGGTCTCCGGCTCGCTGATCTGGCCGGGGAGCCGTGGATCTTCGGGGGCAGCGGGCCCTGGTCGGAGATCACGCGGGCGGCGTGCGAAGGGGCCGGGTTCACGCCGGAGCAGGCGCATTCCGCGTCCGGGTGGACGGCGATCCTCGCGATGGTGGAGGCGGGGATGGGGGTGGCGCTGGTGCCGCGGATGGCGGCGGTACGCCGTGACGGCGTCGTCATGCGGGATCTGGGGGCGGAGCGGCCTCGGCGGCATGTGGTGGCCGCGGTGCGGTGTGGGGCCGCCGGAGGGGCGGCCGTCTCCCGTGTCCTCCACGCCCTCCGCGCGGCGGTCCCGGGGCGGCCCGTGCCGTAGCCCCCGCCACCCACTGCCCGCCACGGGCACCGCGTGTCCAGCCTGCCCGTTGCCCGGCGTCTGTCAGGTTGCCGTGTTGTCGTCTGCGGGTTGTCCCCGTCCTGTTTCGCGCTGCGCGCGGTCGTTTCCCACCCACCCGCCCGTTGCCCGGCGTCTGTCAGGTTGCCGTGTCGTCGCCCGCGGGTCGTCCCCGCCCTGTCCCGCGCTGCGCGCGGTCGTTTCCCACCCGCCTGCCCGTTGCCCGGCGTCTGTCAGGTTGCCGTGTTGTCGTCTGCGGGTTGTCCCTGCCCTGTTCCGCGCTGCGCGCGGTCGTTTCCCACCCACCCGCCCGTTGCCCGGCATCCGTCAGGTGGACGTGTCGTCGCCCGCGGGTCGTTCCCACCCGACCCACCCGTTGGCCCGCGGCCGAGAGCTGTCGGGGGCCGGGAGGGTTCCCGGCCCATGCGGGGTGAACGGGTGGGTGGGTGGGAGACGGCCGCCGCGCAGCGGCGGGGTCGTGGGCGACGGCCCGCAGTCGATGACGGCGAGTCATCGCCACCGGCAGACCCGCCGGGAAACCCCGGCAGACCCCCGACCGGAGCCCAAGAGGAACCGCCCCCCCCCGCCCGGCCCGAGGGCTACGCGTCGACGGCCCGTGCCCGAAGCGCCCTCTCCACCCCCGCCCGCGACTCCGTGATCAGGCGGCGCAGGGCCGATGACGGGTTCGCCGAGGCGAGCCAGGTGTCCGTGGCGTCCAGGGTGGACTGGGAGACCTGGAGGGTCGGGTAGAGGCCGATGGCGATCTGCTGGGCCATCTCGTGGGAGCGGGAGTCCCACGCCTCCTTGACCGCGGCGAAGAACTTCTCGGCATAAGGCGCCAGCAGCTCCCGCTGGTCCGTCTGGACGAAGCCGCCGATCACCGCCTCCTGGATCGCGTTGGGCAGGGAGTCGGACTCCACGACCGAGGCCCACGCCTCGGCCTTGGCCTCCTCCGTAGGCCGCGCCGCCCGCGCCGACGCCGCGTGGCGTTCGCCCGCGGCCGTCTTGTCCCGCTCCAGCTCCGCCGCGATCCCCGCCTCGTCGAGGCGTCCCGTCGCCGCGAGCCGGCTCACGAACGCCCAGCGGAGTTCCGTGTCGACGGCCAGGCCGTCGATCGACTCCGTGCCGTCGAGCAGCCGCTCCAGGAGCGAGAGTTCGGCGTCCGTGCGGGCCGTCGCCGCGAAGGCCCGTGCCCACGCCAGCTGGTGGTCGCTGCCCGGTACCGCCGAGCGGAGGTGGGCCAGGGCCGCCTCCGTCCAGCGCGCCAGCGCCGCCTCGCGGCCCGCCGGCGCCGCGTACAGGTCGAGCGCCAGCTTCACCTGCCGGTGCAGCGACTGCACGACGCCGATGTCGGACTCCTTGCCGATGCCGGACAGGACCAGGGAGAGGTAGTCCCGCGTCGGGAGTTCCGCGTCGCGCGTCATGTCCCAGGCCGAGGCCCAGCACAGCGCCCGCGGCAGCGACGCCTCGAAGTCGCCGATGTGGTCCGTGACGAAGGCGAGGGACTCGCTGTCCAGGCGGACCTTCGCGTACGAGAGGTCGTCGTCGTTGAGGAGGATCACCGCCGGGCGGGCCTTGCCCACCAGCGCGTCGACCGCCGTCAGTTCACCGTCGACGTCCAGCTCCACGCGCTCCGTGCGGACCAGCTTGCCGGACGCCTCGTCCACGTCGTAGAGGCCGATCGCGATCCGGTGCGGCCGCAGCGTCGGCTCGCCCTTCGCGCCCGCGGGCAGCGCGGGAGCCTCCTGCTTGACGGCGAAGGACGTGATGACGCCCCGCGTGTCGACGTCCACGACCGGGCGCAGCACGTTGATGCCCGCCGTCTCCAGCCACTTCTTCGACCACGTCCTCAGGTCGCGCCCGCTGGTCTCCTCAAGGGCGCCGAGCAGGTCGGACAGGCGCGTGTTGCCGAACGCGTGCCGCTTGAAGTACGCCTGCACGCCCCGGAAGAACTCGTCCATGCCGACGTAGGCGACGAGCTGCTTGAGGACGCTCGCGCCCTTCGCGTACGTGATGCCGTCGAAGTTGACGAGGACGTCGTCGAGGTCGCGGATGTCCGCCATGATCGGGTGCGTCGACGGCAGCTGGTCCTGGCGGTACGCCCATGTCTTCATGGAGTTGGCGAACGTCGTCCAGGAGTGCGGCCAGCGCGAGCCCTCCGCGTACGCCTGGCAGGCGATGGACGTGTACGTCGCGAACGACTCGTTCAGCCAGAGGTCGTTCCACCACTCCATCGTCACCAGGTCGCCGAACCACATGTGGGCCAGCTCGTGGAGGATGGTCTCCGCACGCGTCTCGTACGCCGCGTCCGTCACCTTGGAACGGAACACGTACTGGTCGCGGATGGTCACCGCGCCCGCGTTCTCCATCGCGCCCGCGTTGAACTCCGGCACGAAGAGCTGGTCGTACTTCGCGAACGGGTACGCGTAGTCGAACTTCTCCTGGAACCAGTCGAACCCCTGCCGCGTCACCTCGAAGATCGCGTCCGAGTCGAGGAACTCGGCGAGCGAGGGGCGGCAGTAGATGCCGAGCGGCACCGACTGGCCGTTCGGACCCTCGTACGA
Organism: Streptomyces sp. NPDC003379; assembly: GCF_053589195.1. Taxonomy (NCBI): domain Bacteria; kingdom Bacillati; phylum Actinomycetota; class Actinomycetes; order Kitasatosporales; family Streptomycetaceae; genus Streptomyces; species Streptomyces sp. NPDC003379. The sequence goes on from NZ_JBSFRK010000015.1 coordinate 15,298, forward strand.
GGAGTGCACCGAGTGGTAGGGACCGACGATCAGGGCCGTGATGTACGAGGAGATGCGCGGCGTCGGCTCGAAGAACCAGACGTCACCCTTCGGCTCGGGCGTCGGCGAGTTGGAGACGACCGTCCAGCCGCTCGGCGCCTTCACCGTGAACTGGAAGGTCGCCTTCAGGTCCGGCTGCTCGAAGCTCGCGAAGACGCGGCGCGCGTCGGGCACCTCGAACTGCGTGTAGAGGTACGCCTGCTGGTCGACCGGGTCGACGAAGCGGTGCAGGCCCTCACCGGTGTTGGTGTAGTCGCAGTCGGCGACGACCTTCAGCTCGTTGGGGCCCGCCTCCAGGTGCTTCAGCGCGATGCGCGCGTCGCGGAACACCGCGGCCACGTCCAGGGAGCGGCCGTTCAGGACGACCTCGTGGACCGCGGGGGCCACCAGGTCGATGAAGGTCTCCGCGCCCGCCTCCGCGGAGTCGAAGCGCACCGTGGTCACGGACCGGTAGGTGCCTCCCTCCTGTGCTCCGGAGAGATCGAGGTCGATCTCGTACGAGTCAACGGTCAGCAGCTTCGCCCGCTGCTGCGCTTCTTCGCGGGTCAGATTGGTGCCGGGCACGCGGTCATCTCCTCGGGTACGGGTTTGGTACAGGGGTTCGGTACGGGGGTTCGGTACGGGTTCGGTACGGGGGTTCTGTGCGGGTTCTTCGGGGTGCGACTTGTGGTGTTTCCGGCCATCCTTCCATGCGGGTTCGCCCGCCCGCCCGGACCATTGTTCTACCGCTGCCGTGCCGCTACGCTCCGCGCGACCGCCCCGGCCGGGCAGGCCGCCGACCACGGCCTCGACCACGGCATCGACCACGGCGTCCCGGCCACGGGGCTTCGGCCCGGGGCTCCGGCCACCTGCCGGGCGTGCGGCCACAGGGACCACAGGGGGATGTGGGAGATGCTGGGGATCGAGAGGGCGGGCCGCGCCGGGCCGTCCGTACGGCAGCCATGATCGACGTACTGGTGGCGGGCGCGGGCATCGGAGGGCTCACCGCCGCGCTCGGCCTGCACGCGGCGGGCATCGGCGTACGCGTCGTGGACGCCATGGACGAGCTGCGCCCGGTCGGCGTGGGGATCAATCTGCTGCCGCACGCCGTACGGGAGTTGACCGAGCTGGGGCTCGGCGGTGAGCTGGCCGCGACCGCGGTGGCGCCCGACGCCATGGTCCACTTCGACCGGCACGGCAACCGCATCTGGGGCGAGCCGCGCGGCCTCGCGCTCGGCCACCACTGGCCGCAGTACTCCCTGCACCGCGGCGCCCTCCACCTCCTCCTGCTCGACGCGGTGCGCGACCGGCTCGGCGACCAGGCGGTGCGCACCGGCACCGCCTTCGTGCGCCTCGCCGAGAGCGAGGGGAGCGCGCTGCGGGTGATCCTGCGGGACATGGCGCGCGGCAGGGAGTACGCGGTGGGGGCGCGGGCCCTGGTCGGGGCGGACGGGCTGCACTCGGCGGTACGGGCCATGCTGCACCCCGGCGAGGGGCCGCCGCTGTGGAACGGCATCCGGATGTGGCGCGGCGTCACCGAGTGGCATCCCGTGCTCGGCGGGCGGACGGTCGCGGTGGCGGGCAGCAACGCCGCCGCCAAGCTCGTCGTCTACCCGATCTCGCGGCCGGCCCAGGAGCGGGGCCGGGACGTGCTCAACTGGGTGGCGGAGGTGCGGTTCCCGCGGGCCCACCACCACGCGATGGCGGGGCCCGCCGACTGGAACCGCTCCGGGCGGCTCTCGGACGTGCTGCCGTACTACGCGGGGTGGCGCATCGGCGACCTCGACGTGCCCGCGATGCTCTCCGCCACGCGGCACATCCTGGAGTACCCCATGGTCGACAGGGATCCGCTGGCCCGCTGGGGCCGGGGTCCCGTCACCCTGCTCGGCGACGCGGCGCACCCCATGTACCCGGTGGGGTCCAACGGCGGCTCCCAGGCGATCCTCGACGCCTGCGTCCTCGCCCGCTGCCTCGCGTACGCCTCGCCGGACCGGGAGGCGGGGCTGCGGGCCTACGAGGAGGTGCGCAGGGAGCCGGTCAACGCGATCGTCCTCGCCAACCGGGACATGCCGGCCGACCGTGTCCTCCAGACGGTCGCGGAGCGGGCGCCCGACGGCTTCGACCGGGTGGAGGACGTTATGACCCCGGAGGAGCTGGGGGCGCTGGACGCGGCCTACCGCAGAACGACGGGGGACGGCCTCTGGCCCTGAGCGGTGCGGCTCGCTCTTGGCTCGGTCGATCACCGGCTTCGCCGAGTTCGTCCTCAAACGCCGGACAGGCTTGAATCCCGTTCCTCAGTGCCGGACGGCTTGAATTCCGCTCTCCAGCGCCGGACGGCTTGAATTCCCCGCACCGGTCAGGCCGGCAGCCCCGTCAGCGCGACGTCCGGAAACCGCCAGCCCCGCCCCCGTCCCACGCGCGAGGCTCGGCCCCATGACCACCACCTCTCACACCCCTCTCGCCATCACCCCCGACGCCCTCACCCGGCTCCGTGACGTCGACGACGCGGGGCAGCCCTGCGTCCCGTACGTCGACCCGGAGGGCGGCCACCCGCTGCGGTGCTGTCTGCGGCCCGTCGCGCCCGGTGAGCGCGTCGCGCTCGTCTCCTACGCGCCCCTGCGCCGCTGGGCCGCCGAGAGCGGCGCGCGTCCCGGTGCCTACGACGAGCAGGGACCCGTCTTCATCCACGCCGACCCCTGCGAGGGGCCCGCCGAGGAGCGTGACGGCTACCCCTTCTCCAGGGCCGGGGCCCTGCGCACGATCCGTCGTTACGACGCCGAGGGGCGGATCGTCGGCGGGCGGCTGCTGGAGATACCCGAGGAGGAGACGGAAGGGTTCGACGCCGCGTTCGCGGAGGCCTTCGCCGACCCGGAGGTCGCCCTCGTGCACGTCCGCGCCGTGGAGTACGGCTGCTTCCACTTCGAGGTCCGCAGGGCCGCCTGATCAGCCCACGTCATCACCGGTGAGCGCCCGTGCGAACTCCCGTACCCGCGCCGTCTCCCCGTCCCGGTGCCACACCATGCCGAGCACCGAGTCCGGCAGCCCGTCGACCGGCACGAAGACGACGTCCTTGCGGCCGTGGTACTCCGCCGTCGGACGGCACAGCAGCATCGCGCCCCGGTCCGCCGCCACCAGCGTCAGCCCCTCCTGGAGCGTGCGGACCGCTGGGGCGGGGACGCCGGACGGGGCGTGCGCCGTACGCCAGTACGCGGGTGCCGGCGCGGTCGCCGCGATCAGCGGGGTCTCCCTCAGCTCCGCCGCGGCGAGCGAGACCCGCCCCGCGAAGGCGTGCCGCACCGAGACGGCGACGGTCTGCCGCTCGCTGGAGAAGACCGGGCCGAGGACCAGATCCGGCTCGGCGACCGGCAGCAGGACGATCGCCGCGTCCACGTCACCGTGGCGCACCGCCCCGAACGGGTCGGCGAAGGGGATCTCCACGATCTCCGTCACGCAGGCGGGATGCCGCTCCTGGAAGGCCGCGATGGCCCCCATCAGGCAGGCGTCCGCGGTCCCCTGGAAGCCGATCCGCAGCGTGCCCTCGATGCCCCGCGCCGCCGCCCTCGCCCGTTCGACGGTCGACGCCAACGCGTCGTACGAAGGACGTAGTTCGGTGAGGAAGCGCTCGCCGAGCGGGGTCAGCCGGACCCGGCGGCTCGTACGCTCGACGAGCCGGGCGCCGATCCGGCGCTCCAGCGCGGCGAGCAGCTGACTGACGCGGCTCTGCGAGACGTACAGCCGCTCGCCCGTCCGCCCGAAGTGCAGCTCCTCGGCGAGCACGAGGAAGCATTCGAGCTCCCGGATCTCCAGCCCGTTCACTTCCGCGCAACCCCCGCTGATAAGCATCGATGCATGTGATGCATCAATGAGCCTGGCTCATACAAGGATGAGATCTTCCGCGTTGTTCCCCGCCCGGCCGCGGCACAGGGTGGATGTCATGTCACAGAGCACCCAACTCCCCACACCGCACGAAACGTTGCCGCGACAGCGGGGCGGCGGCCTCGCCGTCGTCGCGGTCGCCACCGCCACCTTCTCCGTCGTCACCACGGAGATGCTCCCCGTCGGCCTCCTCACCTCCATCGGCTCGGGCCTGCACGTCTCCGACGGCACCGCGGGCCTCGCCGTCACCCTGCCCGGCCTCGTCGCGGCGCTCGCCGCCCTGCTGCTGCCCGTCGCGGTGCGGCGCGCGGACCGGCGTACGGTCCTGTGCGCGCTGATGGTGCTGCTCGCCGCCGCCAATCTCGCCTCCGCGCTCGCCCCGGCCTTCGGCGTCCTGCTCGCCGCACGCGTCCTGGTGGGCGTCTGCATCGGCGGCGTGTGGGCCATCGCGGCCGGCCTCGGGGTACGTCTTGCCCGCGAGGAGGACGCCGGGCGCGCCACCGCGGTGATCTTCAGCGGGATCGCCGTGGCGTCCGTCCTCGGCGTCCCCGCGGGCACACTCCTCGGTGAACTGTCGGGCTGGCGCTGGGGATTCGCGGTCCTCGCCGCGCTCGCCCTGGCGGTCGCGGCGCTGCTCGTCGCGGTCCTGCCGGAGCTGCCCGCCCGCGAGGGCGTCAGGATCGGCGCCTTCGCGGACCTGCTGCGCATCGGGCGGCTGCGGGCCGGGCTGCTCGCCGTCACACTCCTGGTCACCGGGCACTTCGCCGCGTACACCTACGTACGTCCCGTCCTGGAGCGGGTGCCCGGCATCGGCGCGGGGCTGATCAGCGGGCTGCTGCTCGCCTACGGAACGGCCGGCATCGTCGGCAACTTCGCGGGCGGCGCCGTCGCGGCCCGCGATCCGCGCCGGGCGCTGCTCGCCATCAGCGCGGGGCTCGGCGCGGTCGTGCTCCTGCTGGTGCCCGCGGGCGGCTCGCTCGCCGCGACGGTGGCGCTGCTCGTGGCGTGGGGCCTGGCGTACGGCGGGGTCTCGGTCTCCGCCCAGAACTGGGTGATGGCCGCCGCGCCGCACGCCCGCGAGGCGGCGTCGGCGCTCTTCGCCGGGGTCTTCAACGTGGCGATCGCGCTGGGCGCGTTCGCCGGCGGCCGGGTCGCGGACAGCCGTGGCGCCGGAGACGTGCTGTGGCTGGGCGGCGGCCTCGCCGCGCTCGCGCTGGCCGCCGTGGCGTACGCGAAAGGGACGGCCACCAAAGGGACGGCCACCGTTGCAGAGGTGACCGCCCCCGTCGAACGTACGAACTGATCGTCAGGCCCTGAGCTCCGCCGCGACCAGCTCCGCGATCTGTACGGCGTTCAGCGCCGCGCCCTTGCGGAGGTTGTCGTCGGAGATGAAGAACGCGAGGCCGTTCTCGACCGTCTCGTCGCTCCGGATGCGGCCCACGAAGGAGTCGTCCTTGCCCGCGGCGACCAGCGGGGTCGGCACGTCCGTGACGACGACGCCCTCGGCCGAGGAGAGCAGCTCGGTGGCGCGCGCGGGGCTCAGTGGACGCGCGAAGCGGGCGTTGACCTGGAGGGAGTGGCCGGTGAAGACCGGCACACGCACGCAGGTGCCGGAGACCTTCAGCTCCGGGATCTCCAGGATCTTGCGCGATTCGTTGCGCAGCTTCTGCTCCTCGTCGGTCTCGTTCAGACCGTCGTCGACGATGGAGCCCGCCATCGGCAGGACGTTGTACGCGATGGGCGCCACGTACTTGTCCGGCTCGGGGAAGTCGACCGCCGAGCCGTCGTGGGTCAGCTTCGGGGCGTCCTCGCCGACCTTCTTGACCTGCTCGAACAGCTCGTCCACCCCGGCCAGGCCCGAACCGGACACCGCCTGGTAGGTGGCGACGACCAGCGCTTCGAGACCGGCCTCCAGGTGCAGCGGCTTGAGAACCGGCATCGCGGCCATCGTCGTGCAGTTCGGGTTGGCGATGATGCCCTTGGGGCGGTCCGCCACCGCGTGCGGGTTCACCTCGGAGACGACGAGGGGCACCTCGGGGTCCATGCGCCAGGCGGAGGAGTTGTCGATCACGACGGCGCCCTGCGAGGCGACCCGCTCGGCGAGCGCCTTGGAGGTCGCGCCGCCGGCCGAGAACAGCACGATGTCCAGGCCGGAGTAGTCGGCCGTGGAGGCGTCCTCGACGGTCACGCCGTCCACCACCGTGCCGGCGCTGCGGGCCGAGGCGAACAGGCGCAGCTCGTCGACGGGGAACTTCCGCTCGACGAGGATCTTGCGCATGACCTTGCCGACCTGACCGGTGGCTCCGACGATTCCGAGCTTCACAGGGACTTCCTCCGTATTGCGTGCGGCCTCGTGACCTCGGCCTGGGGTTGCTCCATGATGCGTCTGTCCAGGCCCGGGTTGTCCAATCCATTGTCCGAGGTGCGGGACGCCACACACGCCGGGCGCGCGCCCGAACGTTTCGGGCTGCTGTGGCGTCGTAGGGGAAACGTGGGGACGGGAGGGGCACATTGCTGCGCAGGAAAGCGCGCCGCGCGCCACAGCGGCAGGGCGCGGACCCGCTGGACGCGGCCCAGGAGAACCGGGTGCGGGCGGTGCTCGCGCTCGGCGGGGTGCCGCACGGCGACCTGCCGGACGGGGTGCAGCAGGTCCGGCTGAAGCTTCTTGAACGGGCCGCGGACGGGCGCGAGGCTCCCCGGGACGTCTCGGCGTGGGCGGCCGTCGTCGCCTCCAACCTCGCCATGGACTGGCACCGGGCCCGGCGCAGGCAGGAGCGGCTCGGCCAGCGGCTCGCCGTGCTGTGGCGGGAGGCGACCGACGAGGACGGCGCGGAGTCGCGGGCGCTGTCGATGGCGGTGGCGCAGGGCCTCGGCGAGCTGCCGGACGCCCAGCGGCAGGTCGTGGTGCTGCGCTTCTACGCCGATCTGCCGGTGCGGGCGATAGCGGAAGAGCTGGGCATCCCGGAGGGCACGGTCAAGAGCAGGCTGCACACGGCGGTACGGCTCCTGCGGGCGCGGCTGCACGAAGGCGAGGTGGTGTGACGGTGGCCGGAAAGGACTGGAAGGACTGGAAGGACTGGAAGGACTGGAAGGGCCGGAAGGACTGGAAGGGCCGGAGGGGCCAGAAGGACTCGAACGACGTCGACGCGCTGATGGCGGCGATCACGGACGAGCCCGTGCCCCAGGAAGCGCTGCGCGACCCCACCTTCGCCGCCGAGCACGCGGCCGCCCTGGCGGACGTGGCCCTGCTGAGGGAGCGGCTCACCGCCGTGGGCGAAACGCTGGCGGCTCCTGCCGCACCTGCGTTCCCAGCCGCTCCTGCGGGGCTGGCCGCTCCTGCGGGGCTGGCCGCTCCTGCGGGGCTGGCCGCTCCCGCGGGGCCCGGCGTTCCCGCATCCTCGGCCGCTTCTGCGTCCTCGGCCGCTCCTGCGGGGCCGGACGTTCCTGCGGACTCGGCCGCTCCTGCCGAGCCGGCCGCCCCTGCATCCGCGGCCGCTCCTGCGGGGCCCGGCGTTCCTGCATCCTCGGCCACTCCTGCGGGGCCCGGCGTTCCTACATCCTCGGCCACTCCTGCATCCTCGGCCGCTCCTGCGGGGCCAGACGTTGCTGCATCCCCGGCCGCTCCTACGTCCCCGCCCGCTCCTGCGGGGCCAGATGTTCCTGCGGACTCGGCCGCACCTGCGGAGCCGGCCGCACCTGCGGAGCCGGCCGCACCCGCGGAGCCGGCCGCACCTGCCGAGCCAGCCGCTTCTGCGGAGGCGGTCGTTCCGCTCAGGCCCCCGCGCAAGGCCCGTAACCACGTGGCCACCGCTCTCGGCGCGGTCGCCGCCACGGTGGCCGCCGCCATGGTCGGCGGACTCGCCTGGCTGGTGGTGGACGCCGGGCCGGATGAAGGCCGCGACGCGGGCGCGGGCAGTGCGAAGGAGGCGGCGCCCGACGGGGAGAGTGGGCAGGACGGCGACGGCGGGGCGGACGCGGACCTCACCCCGGAGGGCTTCGTGGCGTGCTCGCGGATCATCGTGGAGGGCACGGTCACGGCGGTCGACGCCGCACCGGGCGCCGCGCGGGACCGCGTCACGCTCGACGTGACCCGCTACTACAAGCCGAAGTCCGGGGACGGCACGCTCAGCTTCCCCATGGACCACGACGTCGACCCGCGCCTGAAGACGGGCGACCGCGTCCTGATCACCATCCCCCGGGGCGAGGCCCATCCCGACAACTGGGCCATGGGCAAGGACCGCGACAGCCTGCGCCGCATGGTCCTCAAGGCCCTGCCGGGTTCACGGAAGATCCAGTGCGACGGGGGCTCGCGGACGGACCGGTAGACGCGGATGGACCGGTAGACGCGGATGGACTCGTAGAAACGGGCGGGCCAAGATAGAACGGGCGGTCCAAAGAGAAAGCGCCGGACAGGCTCCGCAGAGCCCGTCCGGCGCCCGAAGGGCACACCGTTACGGCGTGACCTTCTCGATCTTCACGCTGCCGTTGCCGGCGACCGTGCCGCCCGCGTTCAGCAGGGACACCTCGCCGAACAGCTCACGGCCCTCGGCGGCCGGCGCCTTCGCCTCGACCGCCGCCTCGACCTGCGCCGAGTCGCCGTTGCCGAGCTTCACGCGCTTCGACTCGTCGACCGTCACCTTGCCGAGCGCGTCCGAGAAGAACACGTCCCGGTAGTCGTACGCGGTCGAGCCGGTCGGCACCGAGTAGCCCACGACCTCGATCGTGTACGTACCGGCGGCAGGCTTCGTCAGGCTCACGGACTCCTCCGAGTCGCCCGCCGCCGACGAGCCGACGACCGCGCCGTCCTTCTTGACGGTCAGATCCAGGTCGGCGGCGACGTCCGCGGGCGAGCCGATGACGACGTCGAGCCGCTCGGCGCCCGTGGGCACGACCACCGTGCTGGTCTGCGTGGCGTCCTGGGCGATGCTGGGCCGCGCCGACTTCGACGAGCCGAGCGAGCCGCCCTTCAGCTTGCCGTCGACCGCCGCGAAGCGGTTGGTGGCCTTCCAGGCGACGGGCGCCGGGGTGCCGGCCTTCGCCTCGGGGACCGTCTGCACGGCCGGGTCGAAGTCGACACCGAGCGCGGAGACCTTCAGCTCGTACGGGTTGTCGAGCAGCGGCGACGTGCGGCGCGACTCGACCTCGATCTCCCAGACACCGGCCTGCGGCTCCGCGTACGAACGCAGGTCGGGGCGGCAGGTGTTGGCGGGGTTCGGGTAGTTCGGGTAGCAGGCGAGCGACGACGTGGAGTCGACCGGGACACCGTAGGGGTGCACCGCGATGAACCGCGTCTGGCTCTTGTCCTTCAGGCCGCCGAGGGCGACTTCGAGGGACTTGGCGCCCTTGGGCACGGTGACGAAGTACGACTTGGTGCTGTTGCGCTGCACCGAGCCCTTGGCCGCGTGCGTGTACGAGGGCTCGGCGAGCGGCGCCGAGACGACGACCGTCGACATGATCTGCTGGTCGATGCCCTCGGTGCGCTCGTCGTCCACGGTCAGGATCGCGCTGTGCAGACCGGCCGACTTGGCCTTCGCCCGGACCTTGACGGTGACCGGCTCGTTCAGCGGCAGCGTCACGTCACCGTCGCCGAGGAGGCGGAAGGTGCCCTCGTGGTTCTTGACCAGGTCCAGCTCGTGGCGCAGGGCGCGGTCCGGGCCCGAGGTGCGGGTGATCGTGACGTCGTACGTCCGCTTCTGGCCGGCCCTCAGGCCGCCCTCACGGTCGTAGATGCCGGTGCCGGGCTTCTTCAGCTCCTGTTCAAGGGCGGTGTCGACCGGGGCCTTCACCGCGTACGTGTGGGCCTTCGCGCCGTCCTCGATGGCGTTCCAGGCGTCGACGACGTCGATCAGGCCGGTGCCCTGCGCGTACGCCTGCTCTCCGCGGATGTGGCTCGCGGTGGAGGTGAGGGCGGTGCGCAGCTTCGCCGGGGTGAGGTCGACGCGCTCGCGCTTGGCGGCGGAGAGCAGCAGCGCCGAGGCGCCCGCGGCCTGCGGGGACGCCATCGAGGTGCCCTGGAGCATCGAGTAGCCGGCCGGGAGCTTGTAGCCGGCCTCGGTGACCGGGGAGCCCGGCAGCCAGGTCTGCGTGGTGTTGATGGCCGAGCCGGGCGCCGAGATGATCGGCGCGAAGCCGCCGTCCTCACGCGGGCCGCGCGAGGAGAAGTTCATCATCGCGTACTTCTTCTCCACGGCGGAGCCGTAGTTGGCGGCCCACGTCTCCTTGGAGATGGCGGCGCCGACCGAGATGACCTTGTCGGCGAGGCTCGGGTCGCCGATGGTGTTCGCGCCGGGGCCGGAGTTGCCCGCGGAGATCACCAGCTGCACGCCGTACTCGTCGATGAGGCGCTTGTAGAGCTCGGCGCGCGCGTTGTTGCCGTCGTTGAGGGCCGGGAGGCCGCCGATCGACATGTTGACGATGTCGACGCCGCGCTTGGTGACGAGGTCGATCATGCCCTCGGTGAGGGCGACGTTGGTGCAGCCGCCGGTCCAGGTGCAGGCGCGGGACGAGACGAGGTTCGCGCCCGGGGCCGCGCCGTTCATCTTGCCGCCGAAGAGGCCGTTGGCCGCGGTGATGCCCGCGACGTGCGTGCCGTGCTCGGACTCGATGACGCCGATGTTGACGAAGTCGGCCTTCTTGCCGACCCAGTCACCGCCGTACGGGTCGGTCGGCACGTCCTTGCGGATCTCGACGACGAACGGGACGCGCTCGACGACGTCGGTCGCCGGGTCGTCCTTGCCGAAGTAGGCGACCTGGTGGTCGTCCTTGTACGGCTTCATCGTCTCGTCGTCGGTGAAGTCGTTGTTGTCGTTCAGGTCTACGCGAACCGTGCCGCCGGTGCCGGCCGCCGGGTCGTACAGGACACCCCAGCTGTCGGTGGTGTCACCGTCGCGGTTGATGTCGCCCTTGGCGTCGCCGCCGGTGGTGGCCGACTCCCGGAAGCGGTTGACCTGGAAGGAGCCCGCCGGGGCCTTCCACGTCTCGCTGTCCCACGTGAAGACGGGGCCGCTGACCGGGTTGGTCATACGGCGCCAGGTGCCGTCCGCGTCCACGATCGGGTCGGTCGCCGTCACCCAGTCGGTGATCTTGCGCTCGCCGGTGGTGGTCTTCTTCAGCGCCGGGTGGCCGAGGTCGATGCCGGAGTCGAGGATGCCGATGGTGATGCCGCGGCCGTCGGCCTTCGGGTGCTTCTTCACGAAGTCGACGGCGCCCGTCTCGGCGGACGGGTTGTACGGGTTCTTCGCGGGGGTGCTCCTGCCGGGCCCCGGGTAGGTCCCCTCGGCGGCGGGCTTGGCGCCCTTCGCGCGGTCCGCGGCCGGGGTCGGGTCGTCCAGCTCGATCTCGTGGCGCAGATCGATGGCGTGCACGGACGACAGCTTCACCGCGGACTTGATCGCGGCGTCGGCCCTGCCGGTCGGCACGGTCGCGCGGACGTAGCCGAGCTTGTCGTAGGTGCGGCCCACCGAGCCGCCCTTGACGCCGTCGAGCTGGTCGGCGACCTGCTCGGTGGCGCCGGGCGCGGTGGCGACCATCATCGTGACGGTCTTCTCGCCGTCCGCCTTGGCGTCGGCGAGCAGGTCGGCGTCGGCCGCACCGAGCTTGCCGCCCGAGGACCTGGGCGCCTCGGTCACGTCTACGGGGTCGTCCCCGGTGGCCGCGAGGGCCATGGGTATCCCGGTGGCGGAGAGCGCGGCGGTCAGGCCGACGGCTATCGCGAGGCGGGCCGCGCGTCCTGAGACCGCGGGTCTCGCGCTGGATGTGGATCTGGGCATCGGCATCCCTGTACGTAAGGTCGGGAGGAGGGTTTCGATTCGGTCCGGAATTCGGGACCGGATGACCGCTCAGCCTTACGTAAGTGGTTGCTGTTTGGGGAGAGTTGTCCGCGCCGTCATCGGGCATGGCGCAATTCCGCCATGCGCCATCGGGGACAAGGCGGCGTATAGGGGGACTTGCGCCGGGAACTTTCCGGCCGCCTGGTCGCCGCGCGGACCCGGCCCAGGTCCTAGGGCCTAGGCCTCGCGCGACCGGGCGTAGTGCCGTGACGCCTTCGCGCGGTTGCCGCAGGCCGCCATGGAGCACCAGCGGCGCGTGCCGTTCCGCGAGGTGTCGAAGAAGTGCAGGACGCACGCGTCGTGGGCGCAGCCGCGGATCCGGTCGGGCGCGGCGGCCAGGAGGTTCAGGTAGTCGCGCGCGGCGAGCCAGGCCGCGCCCCAGGTCGCGTCCGCGAACTCGGCCTCCTCGCCCGGCCCCTCGGAGGTCAGCCTCGCGCGGATGCGGCCGTGCCCGAGGACCTGGTCGACGCGGACCGCGCCCGCCGGGTCGCCGGGACGGTCCACGGCCGTGGCCAGGGCGTCGCGGGCGCGCAGCACGTGCTCCAGGGTCGGGCCGTCGGCGGCGAACCGCTCGGCGAGACCGTTCGCCGTGAGCCAGACGGCGAGCCCTTCGGTGCCGGTCAGCAGGTCCTGGCGTACGCCGTCGTGCATCCAGCGGGTGTTGAGCAGGTCCAGGGAGAGGGGCTCGCCGGTGAGCGGGCGGGGGTCGTGGGGGGCGGCGGGCATGGGGTGCTCCCTTCAGCGCTAACCGCTCAAGAGTACGTGACCGGTTGACGCACGCTGCTCCTAACCCCTAACGTCCACTTCAACGGTTAGGCCGCGTCGTATGGTGCGGTCGCCTACGACCAAGGGGAGAGTCATGACCGCGTCCACCACCTCCACCGACACCGCTCCGCGCATCGGCCACATCGGCCACATCGGCCTGAACGTCACGGACATCGAGCGTTCGCTCGCCTTCTACCGCGACGTCCTCGGGTACGGAGTCATCGGCGAGGGCAAGGAAGACGGCCGCCGCTTCGCCTTCCTCGGGGACGGCCCGCGGCCGGTCCTCACCCTCTGGCAGCAGGCGGACGCCGCGTACTGCGCCACCAACGCGGGCCTGCACCACCTCGCGATCGAGGTCGACACGATCGATCGGGTCAGGGAGTACGAGAGCGCGCTGCGGGCGTACGGCGTGGAGTTCGCGTACGAGGGCGTCGTGCCGCACGGTGAGGGCGCGGCGTCCGGCGGCATCTTCTTCCACGATCCGGACGGGACGCGCCTGGAGATCTTCAGCACGTCCGGCGCGCAGGACGCCACCGCTCCCGTGGAGTCCGCGCCGACCTGCGGCTTCTTCTGAGCCTCCCGGTTTTCGTCCAAGCCCTCCGGCTTCTTCCGCACCCTCCGGTTTCCCGAGAAGAAGGGTCACCCCGTGGCTTCGTACGCCCCTCCGAGCCCCTACCACCAGGGCTCGCGCGCCGTGCAGGACAAGGTCGGCGTCCGCGAACTCGCCGATCACGTGGGCCGGTCCATCGGCCAGGGCATCCGCCCCGTCGCCGCGGCCTTCCTGGAGATCCAGCCCATGCTGGTGATCGGCGGCGCCGACCGGGCGGGCACCGTCTGGGCCTCGCCGCTGACCGGCGATCCCGGTTTCGTACGGGCCACTGGGCCCCGCCAGATCTCGGTCGCGGGTGCTCCGCGCGCCACCGATCCGCTCGCCGCCGCCCTCGCCCACGAGGACACCCCCGTCGGCACCCTCGCGCTCGACCCGCGCACCCGGCGCCGCATGCGCCTGAACGGCAGGTCCCGGCCCACACCCCGCGGCCTCGCGATCGAGGCCGACCAGGTCTTCGCCAACTGCCCGAAATACCTCCAGAAGCGGACGCTGCACGAGGGGAGAAGGCCGGAGAACCCCGGCGAGCCGTGGCGCGGCGCACGCCTCACCGGCGACCAGCGCGCCTTCGTCGCGGCGAGCGACACGTTCTTCCTCGCCACCGTCCACGCGCGCGGCGCCGACGTCGGGCACCGCGGCGGCAACCCCGGCTTCGTACGCGTCACTTCCCCGACCGCACTGGAATGGGACGACTACCCCGGCAACTCCATGTTCCTGTCCCTCGGCAACCTCAACGACGACCCCCGGGCGGGCCTCCTCTTCCTCGACTGGAGAGACGGCACCACCCTCCAACTCACCGGAACCGCCCGTACCGACCACGCCGACGACGGCTCCCGCACGGTCCGCTTCACCCTCACCGAGGCGGTCGAGACCGGCTCCGCGAGCCCCTGGCGCTGGTCCGACCCGGAGTACTCTCCTGCCAATCCGGGCCATGGGGACTAGCGTCGGTCTGTGCACAAGGAGCTGAGGGTGGCGGCCTACGCCGTATGCGTCCGCGACGGACAAGTGCTGCTCGCCCGCTGGGTGGCGGGCGACGGCAGCAAACGCTGGACGCTGCCCGGGGGCGGCATGGACCACGGCGAGGACCCCTACGACACCGTGATCCGCGAGGCCGACGAGGAGACCGGGTACGTCGTCGAACCGGTGACCCTCCTCGGCGTCGACTCGCTGCGCCGCCGCTACCCGCGCAGGCTCGGCGCCGTCGCCGACTTCCACGGGCTGCGCATCCTGTACGAGGGGCGGGTCACCGGCGGCGAACTCCGCCACGAGACCGACGGCTCCACGGACCTCGCGGCCTGGCACCCCCTTGAGTCCGTGCCGGACCTCGACCGCGTCGGACTCGTCGACATCGGCCTCGAACTGTGGCGCACCCGCCCCGCCGACGGCCGCGGCCGAGCCCTCGGCACGGCGCACTGACCCGCGCCCCCGCGTCGTCGCCCCCCGCCCCCAACGTCGTCGTCCCCGCCTTCCCTTCCCCGGAAGATGAACACGGAGTGACCGCCTCCTCTCCATGCGGGGAGAAGTGCGTGACCGCGCAGGGTGCCCGGGGATACACGTACGGTGATCGGCGCTGCCCGTTGCGGTCTCGTTCACACACAGGTCACCCCCGATGCCAACGATCCAGTACGAGCGGGAAATTCGCGGGCCGCACCGGCCCCGGAGCCCGCGACCACTGCCGACGCGTTCGCACTCGGGGAGACCGCGCCATGCCGCGCACACGCTCTGTCGCCACCGCAACCGCCACGGCCGCCGCGGGGCTCGCCTCGGCCACGGCCGGCGCCGCCGGCCGCCTCGACCGCCGCGCCCTCCTCGCCGCCACCGGCGCGGTCACCCTCTCCGCCGGGATCGGCTACGCGCTGGGCCCCGGCGCGGGCTCCGGCAACGCCGCACCCGGCACACCCGCCCAGCACGCCACCGTGCCCCGCTCCCGGCAGGCGCCCGCCGCGCCCCTCATGCCGTACAAGAACGGCACCACCCTGCTCACCGTCGCCGCCCCGCGCGGCACCTCCGGCTACCGGCGGCTCGGCGACGGGCCCGCCTGGCGGCGCGTGGTGCGCGGCGACCTCGCGGCGGCGAAACCGGGGCGCGAGGGGCGGCGCACCGCGCTCGCCGCGTTCGTGCAATTCACCGACCTGCACCTCGTCGACGTACAACACCCCCTGCGCTACGAGTATCTGCGCGCGCAGACCGCGAGCGCCTGGCGGCCGCACGAGTCCCTGTCGGTGGCCGGCGCGGTCTCCCTCGTCGAGCGCGTCAACGCCCTGCGCGGCGCGCCCGCCACCGGAGCCCCGCTGCACTGCGTCGTGACGACCGGCGACAACACCGACAACAACTCCCGCACCGAACTCGACTGGTACCTCAAGGTGATGAGCGGCGGCCGCATCACCCCCAACACCGGTGATCCGCGCCGCTACGAAGGCGTGCAGGACAGCGGGCTCAAGCTGTACTGGCATCCGGACGACGCCCTGCGCGACGCCGACAAGACGCGCGGCTTCCCGCGCCTGCACGGCTTCCTCGACGCCGCGATCCGCGAGGTCAACAGCCCCGGCCTCGGCCTGCCCTGGTACTCCACGGTCGGCAACCACGACGCGCTGCCCGGCGGCTGCTGGGCGCCCAAGGACTCGTACCTCACCGAATTCGCGGTCGGCGGGAGGAAGCTGATGTCCCTCGACGAGACGCGGGGCGCCGCCCTGTGGAAGGCCGTCAAGAAGGGACGCGACCCCAAGGGCGCCCGCTACAAGGAGCTCCTGAAGAGCGAGGCCCGGCGCATGCGGTCCATCACGCCGGACGAATCCCGGGCGCCCTTCACCCCCGCCGAGTACGTCCGCGCGCACCTGGACCCCGCCCACGCGGGCCGCGGCCCCGTCGGCCACGGCTACACCCAGGAGAACCTCGCGTCCGCCACCCAGTACTACTCCTTCCGCATCAGCGACGACGTGCTCGGCATCAGCCTCGACAGCACCGACCCCGGCGGCCACTACGAAGGCTCGCTCGGCACCGCACAGCTGCGCTGGCTGGAGCGCGAGCTGACCGCCAATGAGCGGCGCGACGGCGGACCTTCGTACGTCGTCGTCTTCAGCCACCACACCAGCCGGACCATGCGCAACCTCCAACACGACCCGGCACGCCCCGACGAGGCCCGGCACGGCGGTGAGGAGATACGCGCCCTGCTCGGCCGCCACCGCTCCGTCCTTGCCTGGGTCAACGGCCACAGCCACAAGAACGCGATCACCCCGCACCGCACCCCGCACGGCGCGTTCTGGGAGGTCTCCACCGCCTCGCACATCGACTTCCCGCAGCTCGCACGGGTCGTCGAACTCACCGACAACCACGACGGCACGATCTCCCTCTTCACCACGCTCATCGAATCCGCCGCCCCGCACCGCACGGATTTCGCCGATCTCTCGCAGACCGGTCTGGCCGCGCTCTACCGCGAACTGTCCTTCAACGCCCCGGGCGCGAAGCCCGCGCTGGGCGGCGACGCGGGCGACCGGAACACGGAACTGGTGCTGCGCAAGGGCTGAGCCGATGCCACGGAAGGCTGAATACCGCTCAACCACGCCGGGCCGCTCAACCTCCGCACCGGCCCACTGGTCCCCTTGGCCGACAGCAGGTGTGGCCGGAAGGGGCAGCTCATGGCAGTACTGAAGGTGCGGGCGGGTGTCGCGGCGGTGGTGGCCGCGACGGTGGCGGCGGGCGCGTTCGCGGCGCCCGCGCTCGCCGCGACGCCCGGACACGGGGACCGGCACCGCGCGACCCAGCGCGCGATGGAGGCCGCCCTCAACGAGGACGCCCCCGGCGTGACCGCACAGGTCAAGGACCGGCACGGCCCCTGGAACGCCGCCGCGGGCATCGGCGACCTGGAGCGGAACAGCCCGCGCGGCGCCCACGACCGCTACCGCGTCGGCAGCCTCACCAAGACCTTCGTCGCGACGGTCCTCCTCCAGCTGGAGGCCGAGGGCGGACTCGACCTCGACGACACGGTCGGGAAGTGGCTGCCGGGCGTCGTCGAGGGGAACGGCCACGACGGCGACCGCATCACGGTCCGCCAACTCCTCAACCACACCAGCGGAATCTACAACGTGACAGCCGACGACGGCTTCCGGCAGAAGGTCTTCAGCGAGGAGTTCCTCACCCACCGCCACGACACCTGGACTCCTCGCCAGCAGGTCGCGATCGCCATGCGCCACCGACCGGACTTCGCGCCCGGCACCGGCTGGAAATACTCGAACACCAATTACGTCCTCGCCGGAATGATCATTGAGAAGGTCTCCGGCGTACCGTACGGGCAGGAGATCAGGGAGCGCGTCATCAAACCGCTCGGCCTGCGCGCCACGTCCGTACCCGGCACCAAGTCCTCGATGCCGCGCCCCGGTTCACGCGCCTACAGCAAGCTCTCCGACGCCCCCGACGCCAAGAACCACGACGTGACGGAGTTCAATCCGTCCGTGGCCGGCGCGGCAGGCGAGATGATCTCCGATTCGGCGGACCTGAACCGCTTCTACACCGCGCTGCTGCGCGGCAAGCTCCTGCCCGAGCGGCAGCTCGCCGAGATGAAGACCACCGTGCCGAAGGGCGACGACCGGCCGGGCCAGCGGTACGGCCTCGGCCTTGAGCCCTTCACCACCACCTGCGGCACGGTCGTCTGGGGCCACGGCGGCGACATCCACGGCTCGGCTTCCGTGGCGGGGACGACGGCGGACGGCCGCCATGCGCTGGCGCTCAACTTCAACGGGCCCGAGGGAGACCGCAACGCGGTCATGGAGGCGGAGTTCTGCGGGCGGGGTCAGGGCGGACGGTAGTAGGGCGGGCGGTAACCGGGCGAGGCCGGGGCGAGGCCGGGGCGAGGCCAGGGCGGGTCCGCTATCGCGGCAGCACGGTGACATACGCCGCCGGGTCGCGGTCGTCCGACGCCATCAGCGCGGTCCGCACGACGGCGGCCTGCTGCTCCGCCGCGTCCCGGAGCTTCCTCGGAGTGATGTGTACGACGGTGATGCCGAGCCGCTCCAAGTGCGCACGCTTGCGGGCGTACTCGGACCACACGGCGTCGTCGTCCGGCCGCAGCCCTTGGCGGGGCGCGCGGGTGTCGAGATCCACGGCGACGGCCTGGTCGGGCCAGTAGGCGTCGACGCCGCCGAGATGCGGGCCGCCGGGCAGCCGCAGATCTACGTTCCACAGCGGGTCCGGCAGGCCGTGCTCGGCCACCAGCCGGTACAGCCGGTCCTCCGCGATGGCCCGCCCCTCGGCGAGCAGCGAGTCCACGGCGTCCATGACGTGCGGCAGGGTCAGCAGCCCCGCGTTGCTCAACTCCCGTACCACCGCCGGAGGATCGCAGTGGCCGCCACGCACCGCCTCGGTGAGCAGCCGGCGCACGGCGCCCGCCTCGGTGAGCTGCGCCACGGCGTCGGCGAGGGCGCGGGGCACGGGCGTCACCGGAACCCCCGTGATCTGCTGGGGAATCGGCAACGGGGTATCGCGCACCAACCGGACGAACCCCACGGACCGCAGGCGCCGGGTACGGGGCACCAGGACGTCGATACGGTCCAGGGAGAGCAGCGGGGGAGCGGACGCGAAACGGTGCAGGGTGAGCGCCGCGAGGCCCGTGATGATCGCCTCGGCGTACAGGGCGTGCGGCTCGCCCGCGCCGGGCTGCGCGGGCACGGCACGGGCCTCGCGGGTCGGCGGGCGCCCCGCGTACAGCAGGGCGCCGTGCAGCCGCTCCTCGCTGGTCGGCGGGCCGGGGTGCAGCAGACACACGCCCGGCAGAAGCTGCTGCCAGGGGCCGCCGGGCCGGCAGTGCGCGCCGGCGTCGGCGGAGGAGACGCCGTGCTCGCGGAGCTGGGCCGTGCTCAGGACGCGTGGCTGGACCTCGGCGAGGTGCTGGAGGGGGAGGGGGGAGAGCGGGATGTCGTGGTTCATGCCCCGGTCGTTCCCTGCCCCGCGCTGTCCCCTAACCGCTGTTACACACCCGTCGACAAACCTGGACAAGCTCGCCCTAAAGCAAGGGCGTTCGACTGCCGAGGATCTTCCCTCACCGAGGTGTCGCTGCCCGGGGCCGCGGGCTCTCCTTCATCTCCCCACCGCTTCGCGGCGGACGTCTCCCACCCACCCACCCGTTGCTCCGCGTCGAGTCGTCCAGGCCCTGCGCTGGGGGCGGTGGGCTTGCCGCCGCCGCTTCGGGGCGAACGTTTCCCACCCACCCGCCCGTTGCTCGGTGTTGAGTTGTTGGGGCCCTGTGCTGGAGGTGGCGTCCTTGTGCCGCCGTTTCACGGCGGACGTTTCCCCCACCCACCCGCCCGTTGCTCCGCGTCCAGTCGTCCAGGCCCTGAGCTGCGGATGGGATGTCCCCCGGGGGCCACCCCTCGATGCGGGGTAAACGGGTGGGTGGGTGGGAGACATCCGCCGCGAAGCGGCGGGACAAGGCGGAGACGGCGGAAAGGCGAAGGGCAGAGCCAGGGGGGGGGCGGCGCCGAGGCAGGGGCCGGAAGAGGCCGTCCCCCCGGCCGGCCTAGGCCCCCGCGTCGCAGCCCTGCGCCCGCAACGACCGCGCGAGGTCGTCACGGGCCTCCAGGACCAGGCGCCGCAGGGCCGGCGCGGCGGACGCGTGCGCCGTGAGCCACTCGTCCGCCGCCGCCAGCGTGCCCTCGTCACCCTGGAGATGCGGGAACAGCCCCCGTACCACGTCCATGCCGATCTGGATGGACCGCTCCGCCCACACCCGCTCGATCGCATCGAAATACTTGGAGACGTAGGGCGCCGCGAGATCCCGCCGCGACGGCTGCGCGAACCCCGCGATCGTCGCCTCCACCAGCGCGTTGGACAGCGCGTCCGACTCCACCACGGAGGCCCACGCCTGCGCCTTGACCGCCGCCGAGGGCCGCGCGGTCAGGCACCGCACCTGGTGCCGCTTGCCCGAAGCCGTGTCGTCCCGGGCCAGCTCCGCCGCGAGGGCGCTCTCGTCGGCGACGCCGTGCGCGGCCAGCGGGCCGAGGAGTGCCCAGCGCAGCTCCTGGTCGACGTCCAGGCCGTCGATCTTCGCCGTACCGGCAAGCAGGCCCTGGAGCAGCTGGAGATCGGCCGCCGACGACGCCACCGCCGCGAAGAACCGCGCCCACGTCAGCTGGTGCTGGCTGCCCGGCTCGGCGATCCGCAGCTCGCGCAGGGCCCCCTCGGCGAGCGCCCGGCCGCCTTCCTCGCGCCAGTCGGGCGCGGCGTAGTGCGTGAGGGCGGAGTGGGTCCACGTGTGCAGCATCTGCAGCACGCCGATGTCGCTCTCGCGCCCGGCGAAGTCCAGCACGAGCCCGATGAAGTCACGCGCGGGCATCAGCGCGTCCCGCGTGAGGTTCCACAGCGCCGACCAGCACAGGGCGCGGGCGAGCGGGTCGGTGATGTCGCCGAGGTGCTCCCGCAGCGTCACGAGGGAGTTCTCGTCGAAGCGGATCTTGCAGTAGGTGAGGTCGTCGTCGTTGACCAGGACCAGCTCGGGCGCCGCCTCGCCGGCCAGCTCGGTCACGACCGTGCGCGGCCCGCCGACGTCGATCTCCGCGCGGGCGTACCGCTCAAGGGCGCCGCCCACGGCCGACCTGCGGTACAGGCCCACCGCCACGCGGTGCGGCCGCAGTTCGGGGTGCGACTCGGCGGCCTCCTGGAGCACGGAGAGCTCGGTGATCCGGCCCTCCGCGTTCAGGATGACCTGCGGGGTCAGGGAGTTGACGCCCGCCGTCTGCAGCCAGGACCGCGACCAGGACGTCATGTCGCGCCCGGACGTCTCCTCCAGGACCGACAGGAGGTCGCCGAGGACCGTGTTGCCGTACGCGTGGCGCTTGAAGTAGCGCCGGGCGCCCTCCAGGAACGCCTCGCGTCCGACGTAGGCGACGAGCTGCTTGAGGACCGAGGCGCCCTTGGCGTACGTGATGCCGTCGAAGTTGAGCTTGGCGTCCTCCAGGTCGCGGATGTCGGCCGTGACGGGGTGCGTGGAGGGCAGCTGGTCGGCGCGGTAGGCCCAGGACTTGCGGTTGTTGGCGAAGGTGATCCAGCCGTTGGTGAAGCGGGTCGCCTCGACCATCGAGAAGGAGCCCATGAAGTCGGCGAAGGACTCCTTGAGCCACAGGTCGTCCCACCACCGCATGGTGACGAGGTCCCCGAACCACATGTGGGCCATCTCGTGGAGGATCACGTTGGCCCGGCGCTCGTACGACGCCTGGGTCACCTTGCCGCGGAAGATGAACTCCTCGCGGAACGTCACCAGGCCCGGGTTCTCCATCGCGCCCAGGTTGTACTCCGGCACGAAGGCCTGGTCGTACTTCCCGAAGGGGTAGGGGCAGTCGAAGTTGTCGTGGAAGAAGTCCAGGCCCTGCTTGGTCACCAGGAAGACGTCGTCGGCGTCGAAGTGCGGGGCGAGGCCCTTGCGGCACATCGCGCCGAGCGGGATCTCCAGGCGCGTACCGTCGTCGAGGATGCGCTCGTAGGAGTCGGTCACATAGTGGTAGGGGCCGGCCACGACCGCCGTGATGTAGGTGGAGATCGGTTTGGTCTCGGCGAACTTCCAGACGCCGTCGGTCAGTTCGCCGACGCCGTTCGACCACGCAGTCCACCCCTCGGGGGCCCGCACCGCGAAGCGGTAGGGGGCCTTCAGGTCGGGCTGTTCGAAGTTGGCGAAGACGCGGCGGGCGTCCGCCGGTTCGTACTGCGTGTAGAGGTAGACCTCGCCGTCCTCGGGGTCGACGAAGCGGTGCATGCCCTCACCGGTGCGGCTGTAGGCGCACTGGGCGTCCACCACCAGTTCGTTCTCCTCGGACAGGTCCTCCAGTGCGATCCGGGTGCCGTCGAAGACGGCGGCCGGGTCCAGGTCCTTGCCGTTGAGGGAGAGGGCCGTGACGCTCGGCGCGACCAGGTCCGCGAAGCTCGCGGCGCCCGGCTCGGCGCGGAAGCGGATCGTGGTCACCGAGCGGAACGTGCGCGGCTCCTGACCGCCCTCGCCGACCGCCGAGCGCAGGTCCAGAAAGACCTCGTAGCCATCGACGGAGAGCAGCGCGGCCCTCTCCTGGGCCTCGTCGCGGGACAGATTCTCACCGGGCACGGGCGGCACTCCCTTGTGGCTCGCATGACTCGTATGAACGCGCACGACTCTGATTCGCCTGACTCGTACGAATGTCTACGATCCTCGCATGTGCCGTCGGCCGCCGACATCCGGGAATGCCCCGACAGACCCCCGACGTTCCCCTGGCCAGGCGCCGAACACATTCCCTAGGAGAGACATGTCCGAGAACAACGGCAAGACCCCGGTCGACTTCTGGTTCGACCCGCTGTGCCCCTGGGCGTGGATGACGTCGCGCTGGATGCTCGAAGTGGAGAAGGTCCGAGACGTCGAGGTCCGCTGGCACGTGATGAGCCTCGCCGTCCTGAACGAGGACAAGCTCGACGAGCTTCCCGAGGAGTACCGCGAGATGCTCGCGACCCAGGCATGGGGCCCGGTGCGCGTCGTCGTCGCCGCCCAGCAGAAGCACGGCGAGGAGATCACCGGGAAGCTCTACACCGCGCTCGGCACCCGCTTCCACAACCGTGGCGAGGGCGCCACCCGTGAGGCCGTCATCGGCGCCCTGGAGGACGTCGGCCTGCCCGCCGACCTCGCGGAGTACATGGACTCCGACGCGTACGACACCGAGCTGCGCGCCTCCCACAAGGAGGGCATCGACAAGGTCGGCCAGGAGGTCGGCACGCCCGTCATCGCGGTGCCCGGCGCGGACGGCGAGCAGATCGCCTTCTTCGGGCCGGTCGTCACCCCCGCCCCCAAGGGCGAGGCCGCCGCGCGGCTCTGGGACGGCACGCTGCTCGTCGCCTCGACGCCGGGCTTCTACGAGATCAAGCGGACCCGGACGCAGGGCCCGATCTTCGACTGACGGGGCTAGCCGAAGGTCTCCTCCGGGAGACGGAAGCCCTTGCTCTGCACGTGGTACGGCTGGACCCACAGGCAGCCGGGGTTGGTGCAGCGCCAGAAGCCGCGGGCCCGCGCCCGGCCCTCGATGCGGGCGATGTGGTCCTCCTCGGCGGGGGTGACCTTGCGGAAGAGGTGCAGTTGTCGGCACGTGGGGCAGTGCTTCTCGTCCAACATGCCTGCCACGGTCCTCCGGAATCGCGGCAACCGAAAGGCCCCCGTGAGTCACGTCCTCACGGGGGCCTTTCCTTTGTCCGCCCGCCCCGGCGAAAGTTGAGAAGACGATCACGAGGCGGGACGTTTCACGGGGTCATGGGGCGGGTCGCCTCACGGGGCCAGCAGCAGGGCGTTCACCCGCTGCTTGGCCGCCTCGTAACGCTTGGCGACGTCCTGCCAGTTGACGACCTGCCACATGGCCTCGATGAAGTCGACCTTCTGGTTCTTGTACTGCAGGTAGAAGGCGTGCTCCCAGGCGTCGAAGACCAGGACCGGCGTGGAGCCCTGGCCGACGTTGCCCTGGTGGTCGTAGACCTGTTCGACGATGAGGCGGCCGCTGAGCGGCTCGTAGGCGAGGACGCCCCAGCCCGAGCCCTGCGTCGTCGCGGCGGCCTTGGTCAGCTGGGCCTTGAACTTGGCGAAGGAGCCGAAGGACTCGGTGATCGCGTCCGCCAGCTCGCCGACCCCGTCGGCGGCCAGCGGCTCGCCGCCGCCACCGTCCTTGGGGCTGTTCATGTTGTGCCAGTAGATGCTGTGCAGGATGTGGCCGGAGAGGTGGAAGGCCAGGTTCTTCTCCAGGCCGTTGATGGCGCCCCACGTCTCCTTGTCGCGCGCCTCCTCCAGCTGCTCAAGGGTGTCGTTGGCACCCTTCACGTACGCCGCGTGGTGCTTGTCGTGGTGCAGCTCGATGATCTGCGGGTTGATGACCGGTTCGAGCGCCGCGTAGTCGTACGGAAGTTCAGGAAGCGTGTAAATGGCCATGTCCGAGCCCTCCGACTGCTGCTTCTTACTGCTTCTTACTTCTTATTGCAATTGATGCGCAAGTGCAGGCTAGCAGCAGCAGTCCGCCGAAGTTGATCAGCCCTTTGTCCTAGGACCACCGGTTGCGCCGGACGCCTGATACCGGGTACGCCGAAGGGGCCCGGGGTCGATGACGACCCCGGGCCCCTTCGCGTACGGGAGTGCCTTACTCCGCGGCCGTCACGGCCGCCGCCCGCTTCTCCGCCACCCTCTGGCGCACGAACCCGACCACCGCGAGACACAGCGTCAGCGTCCCCGTGGCCAGGAGCTGCTTGCGCGTGTCGGGCTGTTCGGTCATCAGGTAGAAGATGTACGCCATCGCGGCCAGCGCCACCCAGGTGAGGAAGGGGTACGCCCACATCCGCACGACCAGCTTCTGCGGCTCCTCGCGCTCCGTCCTGCGGCGCAGGATCAGCTGCGAGACGGCGATGAAGATCCAGACGACCAGGATCATCGCGCCGATCATGTTCAGGAGCCACGGGAAGACGTCGTCCGGACGCCAGTAGCTGAGCAGGACGCAGACGAAGCCGAAGACCGAGGAGGCGAGCACCGCGAGGCGCGGCACGCCGCCCGAGACCTTGCCGAGCGCCCGCGGGCCCTGGCCGCGCTGGATGAGGGAGTACGACATGCGCGAGGCGCCGTAGATGTTGGCGTTCATCGCCGAGAGGAGGGCGATCAGCACGATGACGTTCATGATCTGCCCGGCGCCGGGGATGCCGAGGTGGTCCAGCGTGGCCACGTAGGGGCCCTTGGCGACGACTTCCTTGTTGTCCCACGGCAGCAGCGTGACGACGACGAGCATGGAGCCGACGTAGAAGAGGGCGATGCGCCACATCGCCGTACGCACGGCCTTGGCGACGCTCTGGACCGGGTTCTTGGACTCGGCGGCCGCGATCGTGACGGTCTCCAGACCGCCGTACGCGAAGACGGAGGCGAGCAGGCCGATGATCAGGCCGTCCGTGCCGTTCGGCATGAAGCCGCCCGCGCCGGTGAGGTTCCCGGCGCCGGGGGCGGAGGCGTCCGAGCCGGGCAGGATGCCGAGGATCGCGAGGACACCGATGCCGAGGAAGAGCGTGATGGCGCCGACCTTGAGCGCGGCGAACCAGAACTCGAACTCGCCGAAGTTCTTCACGGCCGTCAGGTTCGCGCCGCAGAACACCAGCATGAACAGGGCGACCCAGGCCCACTCCGGGCTGTCGGGGTACCAGCCCACCATGATCTTCGCGGCGCCGATGCCCTCCAGGCCGACGGCGACGCAGAGCAGGAACCAGAAGCCCCAGCCCGCCGTGAAGCCCGCCCAGGGGCCGATGGCCCGCTCGGCGTGGACCGAGAAGGAACCGGAGGCCGGGTTGGCCGCCGACATCTCGCCCAGCATGCGCATCACGAGCATGACGAGGGCGCCGGATATCGCGTACGCGAGGACGATCGAGGGTCCCGCCGCGGCGATGCCCGCTCCGGAGCCCACGAAGAGGCCGGCGCCGATCACACCGCCCAGGGCGATCATGGAGAGGTGCCGCTGCTTGAGGCCGTGGACGAGCGGGGAGTCGACCGCGGGTGCCGAGCCGGGGGCCGCGTCGGGCGCCGAGCCGGGTGCTTCGTCGGGTGCTGCGTCCTGGGGAGTGGACGTCCGAGACATGGGCGTGCCCTGTTCAGTAGCCGAGACGGGGGAGCGAGCGGGCCCACAGTCTGAAGTCCGGTACCGGTGACAGGGAATGGCTGACCGCTATACGGACACGACGCTTACACATGGTGAAGAAATGATCACTTCACGTTCACGAATCCTTCACACACTATGCGCGCCGCCGCTCGCGCCACTCCCGCAGCCCCGCCACCGCCAGTACGAGCCCCGTCGCCCCCGCCGACCACAGGAGCTGAGGGCGTGCCCCGTCGTCGTTCAGCATCAGGCCGAGCACGGCGGCCATCGCGACCAGCGCCGCCCAGGTCAGATACGGGAAGGCCCACATCCGCAGCACGAGCCGCTCCGGGGCCTCGCGCTCGATGCGCCGGCGCAGCCGCAGCTGCGACACCGCGATCAGCGCCCATACGAACAGCAGTACGGCGCCGACCGAGTTGAGCATGTAGAGGAAGACCGAGTCCGGCCACTTCAGATTGAGTACGACCGACACGAAGCCGAAGGCGACCGAAGCGAGGACCGCGCGGCGCGGCACCCCGCCCCCGGACACCTTCAGGAGGGCCTTCGGCGCCTCGCCGCGCTCGGCGAGCGAGAAGACCATCCGGGAGGACCCGTAGAGGTTGGCGTTCAGCGCCGAGAGCAGGGCCACGAACACCACGATGTTCATGATCGTCCCGGCGGACGGCACGCCGATCGAGTCGAGGACCGTGACGTACGGGCTGACGCCGGCCCGCTGCGCGGTCCACGGCAGCACCGTCACGATGACCAGCATCGAGCCGACGTAGAAGAAGAGGATGCGGTAGACGGCGCTGCGCACCGCGCGGGCGACCGAGCGCACCGGGTCGTCGGACTCGGCGGCGGCGATCGTGACGACCTCCAGGCCGCCGAAGGCGAAGACGACGGCGAGGACTCCGGAGATCACGCCGTCCCAGCCGTTGGGCAGGAAACCGCCGTCACCGGTGAGATGGGCGAGGCCCACGGAATCCGTCTCGGGCAGCACCCCGAAGATCGCGAGCAGGCCGAGCACGAGGAACGCGACGATCGCGAAGACCTTCAGCGTCGCGAACCAGAACTCGAACTCGCCGAAGTTCTTCACCGACGCGAGGTTGGCGGCCGTGAAGACCAGCATGAAGATCAGCACCCAGGCCCACTGCGGGACCGCCGGCGCCCAGCCGTTGGCGATCTGCGCGGCGCCGGTCGCCTCCACGGCGAGCACGACGACCAGCAGGAACCAGTAGAGCCAGCCGACGCTGAACCCGGCCCAGCGGCCGAGCGCCCGCTCCGCGTGCACCGAGAACGACCCCGAGGCGGGCATCGCCGCCGACATCTCGCCGAGCATCCGCATCACACACATCGCGAGCGCGCCCGCGATCAGATACGAGACCACGATCCCGGGCCCCGCGACGGCGATCCCCGCCCCCGACCCGACGAACAGTCCGGCCCCGATGACCCCGCCGAGCCCCAGCATGGTGAGGTGCCGCTGCTTGAGCCCACCGCTGAGCGGTTCGTTCTCGACTCCGAGCACTCCGAGGGACTCAGTGGCCGTGGCCTGGGGGTCGTGCATGGTGCTCAGCGCTGCTCTCGGGGTCACAAGACTTTGGCGGGACTCCACAGTCTCCCCGGGCGGCGGCCCCCCGCGCAAAACGGGGCACCCACCCGCTCACCTCCGTGACGAGCGTCACGCCGTACGAGGTGTACGCGAAGCCCTTTGTGCGGAGCCCACCAAGGCCCCGCCTCCGGGTTGTCACCCTGAGATCGTGTGGCGCCGCCCCCGCCTGGGATAGCGTCAACGCGTCCCAACCCGCCCCACGTCCCCGCGGAGTCCCGATGAGCATCGCCGCTGCCACCACCCGCCCCGGCCAGGTCCTCGCCGACCTGCTGCCCGCGTCCCGCGTGAAGGACGCGGCGCTCGTGCTCGGCGGCGCCGCGCTCACCGGGATCGCCGCCCAGATCGCCGTGCCCGTGCCGGGCTCCCCGGTCCCGGTGACCGGGCAGACCTTCGCCGCGCTGCTCGTCGGCACCGCGCTCGGCGCCCGCCGCGGCTTCCTCTCCCTCGCGCTGTACGCCCTCGTCGGCATGGCCGGCATGCCGTGGTTCGCCCAGGCGAACTCCGGCGTCGCGGTCCCCACCCTCGGCTACGTCCTCGGCATGCTGCTCGCCGCCACGGTGGTGGGCGCCCTCGCCCGCCGCGGCGCCGACCGCTCCGTGGCACGCATGGCGGGCACGATGGTGCTCGGC
This sequence comes from Streptomyces sp. NPDC003379, assembly GCF_053589195.1. NCBI lineage: Bacteria > Bacillati > Actinomycetota > Actinomycetes > Kitasatosporales > Streptomycetaceae > Streptomyces > Streptomyces sp. NPDC003379. The sequence goes on from NZ_JBSFRK010000015.1 coordinate 43,215, forward strand.
TCCGCGATCATCTACGCGGTCGGCGTCCCGTACCTCGCCGCCGCGACCGGCATGTCGCTGACCCAGGCCGTCGCCGCGGGGCTCACGCCCTTCCTGATCGGTGACGCCCTGAAGGCGGCCCTCGCGATGGGCGCGCTGCCGACCGCGTGGAAGTTCCTCAACCGATAGTACGGACGCTGTAGTTCCGCCTGAAGAGGTTCGCCGGGTCGTACGTGGCCTTCAGCTCGGCGAGCCTCTTCCGCGTCTGTGCGTCGTAGAGCCCCTCGGGCCGGTCGCCGCCGCCGAACGCGAAGTTCAGCGAGCGCCCGATCGCCTGCCCCGCCACGCGCCCGAACGCCCGCGCGTGCAGCTCCCGCACCGCCGCGACATCCGTGCCGTCCAGCGGGGAGAGGATCCGGACGAGCCAGCCCGCGTCGCGGTAGGGCACCGCGTTCCCCGCGGGCCGCGCGAGGGCGCCGCCCAGGTGGTTGACCTGGACCACGTGCATCGAGGCGGCGTCCCGCCCGGTCAGGGCGAGCAGTTCACCGGCCGCGGCGGTGTCGAGGCCGCTCAGGACCACGCTGTCCCCGTAGTACGCGTGCGGGAAGTCCGGGTCGCTGTGGATCGTGGAGCTCTCGGCGTACGGCATCTCCCGCAGCGTGTCCGACACGGCGGGCCCGAGCGCGCGCAACGGCGCCACCAGCCGCTCGCCCTGCGCCCGCGACCCCGTGAACGCGACGCGCACTGAGACGAGATAGCGGCCGCGCAGATGCGGCGGGAGCTGGGGGATGTCCGGGTAGAGGAGGGCCGACAGCGACGAGGTCAGCTCGTCGGGCAGGGCCCGCGTCCACTCCTCGTAGCCGCTCAGCAGGGCGGCCGGGTCCGTCGTACGCCCGTCGAACGCGATCGCCCCGCCGTACAGCCGCGCCACCGGCACGAGACCGGTCTCCAGCTCCGTGACCACGCCGAGGTTCGCGCCGCCGCCGAGCAGGCCCCAGAACAGCTCCGGGGCGCTGTCGGCGGTGACATGGCGCAGGGTGCCGTCCGCCGTGACGACGTCGAGCGAGCGGACGTGGTCGGCCGCGTAACCGAACTCCCTCGCCAGGATGCCGAACCCGCCGCCCAGCGTGTACGACACGGCGCCCACACCCGGCGCCGAGCCGTTCAGCGGGGCGAGCCCGTGGGGCGCCGCGGCCTCCACGACCTGGCCCCAGCGGGCACCGGCGCCGACGGTGACGGTGCGCGCCTCGGCGTCCACCCGGACGGAGTCCATCCGCCGCGTACTGATCAGGACGCCGCCCTCCGAAGCGCCGGGAAGCCCGTGCCCGGTGGCCTGCACCCCTACGGGAAGGCTGTGCCCGGCGGCGTACGAGACGGCGGCGACGACATCCTCGGCACTCGTGGCACCGACGACGAGGTCGGGCCGGGCCACGAAACCGGTCTGGAATCCGGCGAGTTCGTCGTCGTACCCGGTGTCGCCGGGCCGGAACACGAGTCGCTGGGCGGTGAAATCCACGAGGAGCCTCCGTTGAGCCGCATACGCCTGATGTGCGTACGTCTGTCTGAACAACGGAGAGGGTCCCGCGAAAAGCTGACAACTACCGTCAACTAATCACGGGACCCCGAGAAGAACTAGGGATCAGACCTCGGCCCGAGGCCGGATCTTCTCGCGCACCACCGAGAACACGACCACGAACGCGGCCGCCAGGAGCGAGAGCAGCACCTGCTTGCGCCCGGCCTCATCGGTCAGCATGTAGATGAGGACGAACGAGATCATCGCGATCGTGACCCACGTCAGATACGGGAAGAGCCACATCTTCACGACGAGCTTCTCCGGCTCCTCGCGCAGGATGATCCCGCGCATCCGCAGCTGCGTGAAGCAGATCATCAGCCACACGAAGAGGGCCACCGCGCCCGAGGAGTTCAGCAGGAAGTCGAAGACGGTGTCCTTCCACTGGTAGTTGAACCAGACGGCGAGGAAGCCGAAGACGACGGAGCCGAGGATCGCGGCCTGCGGCACGCCGCGCTTGTTGGTCCGCGCGAAGGCCCTGGGCGCGTCACCGCGCCGACCGAGCGAGAAGGCCATCCGGGAGGCGGTGTAGAGGCCCGAGTTGAGGCAGGACAGCACGGCCGTGAGCACGATGACGTTCATGACCTGACCGGCGTGCGGGATGCCGATCGAGTTGAGCGCGGCGACGTACGAACCGTGCTCGGTGATCGACTTGTCGTTCCACGGAAGCAGCGTGATCACGACGAAGATCGAGCCCAGGTAGAAGACGCCGATGCGCCAGATCACGCTGTTCGTCGCCTTGGTGACCGCGCGCTGCGGGTCCTCGGACTCACCGGCGGCCAGCGTGACGATCTCGCTGCCCATGAAGGAGAAGACGACCATCAGCACACCGGTGAGGATGGCGCCCGCGCCCTTGGGCAGGAAGCCGCCCGCGTCGGTGAGGTGCGCGAATCCCGCGCCCGGGTTGTCCGAGCCGGGCAGCACGCCGAAGACGGCGAGCAGACCGATGGCGACGAACGCGCCGATCGCGACGACCTTGATGCCGGCGAACCAGAACTCGAACTCGCCGTACGAGCCGACCGAGACGAGGTTCGTGGCGGTGAGCACCACCATCACGATGAGCGCCCAGCCCCACTGGGGGACGGCGGGTATCCAGCCGTTGAGGATCACGGCTCCCGCGGTGGCCTCCACCGCGAGGACGACGACCCAGAAGAACCAGTAGAGCCAGCCGATGGAGAAGCCGGCCCAGCGGCCGAGCGCCTGGTCGGCGTAGGTGGAGAAGGAGCCGGAGGCGGGCCGCGCGGCGGCCATCTCGCCCAGCATCCGCATCACGAGGACGACCATCGTGCCGACGAGGGCGTACGAGACGAGAATGGCGGGCCCGGCGGCGGCGATGCCGGAACTGGAACCGACGAAGAGACCGGCGCCGATCACACCGCCGATCGCGATCATGGAGAGGTGGCGGTTCTTCAGACCCGCTTTCAGGCCGTCGCCGGTGTCACCACTGTCACCACTGCCGTCAGACCGCGGTTCCCCAGGGGATGGGGGGTTGCTGTCTGCCTTCGCAAGGGAGGGTTGCGAGGTCATGGACGAATCCTTAAGTTCTCGGGTCACGAGCCCCCGCATTCAAACTCAGGAGCGATCGGGACGGAAGTCCTGAATCCGGATCGTTGCATTCAGGCCCTTTGGCCTGAACCTTGGTCCCTGCCCCGGCCGCCCCTCGGCCGTGCGGGTCCGGCCCCGGTCGCGGCCCTCCGTCGCGCGACGTGCCACACTCGGACGCATGCGCGTGTACCTCGGCTCGGATCATGCCGGCTACGAACTCAAGAACCACCTGGTCGAATGGCTCAAGAGCCACGGCCACGAGCCCGTCGACTGCGGGCCCCACATCTATGACGCCCAGGACGACTACCCCCCGTTCTGCCTGCGCGCCGCGGAGAGGACCGCCGCGGACCCCGAGGCCCTCGGCATCGTCATCGGCGGCTCCGGCAACGGCGAGCAGATCGCCGCGAACAAGGTCAGGGGCGTCCGCGCGGCGCTGGCCTGGAGCGAGGAGACGGCGGCGCTGGGCCGGGAGCACAACGACGCGAACGTCGTCTCGATCGGCGGCCGGATGCACACGCAGGACGAGGCGACGAAGTTCGTCGAGATCTTCCTGGGCACGGCGTACTCCGGTGAGGAGCGGCACACCCGGCGGATCGACATGCTGTCGGCGTACGAGGAGACCGGCGAGCTGCCCCCGATCCCGGCCCACCACCCCCAGCAGTAGCGGACCCGTTCGCCGGGCGGCGCTGGTTTTCAGCCCGTCCGGCGTTCGAGGACGAGCCCTCAAGGCGATTTCCGTACCCTCGATTTCTTTACCTCGCACAACCCCGGAGGGACCCCGTGCCGGAGGGGCACACCATTCACCGGCTCGCGGCCGACCACCGGGAACGGTTCCAGAACCGTCCCGTCCGGGCGACCAGCCCACAGGGCAAGTTCTCCGACAGCGTCGAGCTGGTCACGGGCCGAGTGCTGGAAACCGCCGAGGCCCACGGAAAGCACCTCTTCCTGGGCTTCGGCGAGGACGACTGGATACACATCCACCTCGGACTGTTCGGCAAATACGCCCTCGGCGAGTGCCCCGCGCCACCCCCCACGGACACCGTCCGCCTCCGCCTCCTGAACGACACGTACTACTCCGACCTGCGCGGCCCGACCGCCTGCGCCCTGATCACGTACGAGGAGAAGCAGGCGATACACGACCGGCTCGGCCCCGACCCCCTCAGGGAAGGGGACGACCCGGGCAAGGCCTACCGCCGGATCGCCCGCAGCCGCACCACCGTCGCCGCGCTCCTCATGGACCAGAAGGTCATCTCGGGCGTCGGCAACGTCTACCGCGCCGAGGTCCTCTTCCGGCACGGCATCGATCCGTACACCCAGGGCAAGGACCTCGGCGAGGCCCGGTGGAACGCGATCTGGGCGGACCTCGTCGAGCTGATGCGCGAGGGCGTGCGCCTCAACCGGATCGACACCGTCCGGCCCGAGCACACCCCGGAGGCGATGGGCCGCCCGCCGCGCGTCGACGACCACGGCGGCGAGGTGTACGTCTACCGCAGGGCCAACCAGCCGTGCCACATCTGCGGCGGCGACATCCGCACCGCCGACCTCGCAGCCCGCAACCTCTTCTGGTGCCCGGCCTGCCAGCGGCCCGGCGGGGCCGGCCGGCGGCGCGGTTAAGATCGCTCCACCAGTTCGATCGCCCGACCAGCGGTCGCCTGATCGGCCATTGTTCGACCAGCTCAGCGGGGGTTCACTTCATGTTCGGTATCGATCTGCCCTACTTCGATCTCGGCTCGGTCGGCGGCCTCACCCTCGCGGCGCTCACCTGCATGCTCTACCTGCTGCCGTCCCTCATCGCCTTCAACCGAGGAGTCGAACTGCGCTGGGTGGTCCTCATCCTCAACATCGCCCTCGGCGCCTCGCTGATCGGCTGGCTGGTCGCCCTCTACCTCGCCACCCGCAAGGCCAAGACCCCGCTGGGCCACCCCGCCTGAAGCCCCCGCCCGAAGCCCCCGGCTAGAACCCGTGCGGCAGCCACGGCGCCACATCCGACCCGAAGGCCACCGAAGCCTCGGCCAGCGCGCCCTGCCGCAGCTCCCGCACCCGCCCCGCGCCCGCCAGCGACGACAGGGACACACCGCCCAGATACGCGGAGCCCAACTCCCGTACGGACAGGGCGAGGTCGGCCGCGTCCCGCGTACGCTCGCACGACGCGCCCTTGGTGTCGCCGGTGAGCCGCCAACGTCCCGCGTTCCAGGGGCAGAAGGCGTCCTCGACGTCGAACACCACGTCCACGGGCGCCTGATACGTACGCGCCTCCAGCGCCGCGCCCACCTCCACGAGCCGCACGTGCAGCGAGTCCCGCACCGTTATGTCGCACCGCCGGATGTCCGAGACGAGCTGGAGCAGCGGATCGTCCACCGGACGGCTGCGCGCGAAGACCGAAGACGTCAGGTCGATGTCGAACAGGAACCGCCACAGCGCCGCGCACGCCGCCGGATCCTGGGCCTCCAGATCCCGCACATGGACCGCGCCCTTGGGGCCCTTCCAGTCCCAGTCGGGCTTGACGGCGAACCGCACGTACCCGACGAGTTCACCCGCGCGTTCGGCGACCACGCACTGGAGCGGTGACGCGCCGCCCCGCTCGCTCTCCGGGTCGAGCAGCCCGAGCCGCTCCCAGCCGGGCCGCCGGGCTGTCATCCCCGGCCGCTCGGTGACCCGGCGCGCGTACAGCGCCTCGCACGCTTCGTGGACATCGGCCGGCCGCGCGTACCGCAGAAGTACGTCATCCGTCCCGGCCGGTACGGACAGCCGCACCCGGGTCGTGTCGATGTCGGCCTTCATCTGCAAGGTGGCCGTGCCGTACCCGAACCGGCCGTAGATGACCGGCTCGGAGGCGGTCAGCACGGCCAGCGGCTCGCCCGCCGCGCGCACGTCGTCCAGCTGTCTGCGCATCATCGACGTCAGAATCCCGCGCCGCCGGTGCGTGGCCGCGACGCCCACCATCGTGACGCCCGCCGTGTCCACCAGGGCGCCGCCGGCACGGAGAGCCGGAAGGAGAACGCCCCCGCCGTCCCCACGCACGCGTCCCCGTCCCACACGCCCATCGACCGGTCCGGCTCGGCCAGCGCCCGCCACAGCTCACGCTCCTGCGCCGACTCGGGCACACCGCCGAACGCCAGCTCCAACACCCCGTACCAGACGTCCCATTCGGACTCCGCGAGCACCCGCAAGTCTGTCGTCATATGCCATGAGTACCAGGGCGATACGCCCGATGCGACGGGATTTTCGCGGGCGCAACCGGCCGTCGCGGCCCGTCCTGAACACGCCTGAGACGGGGGACAACCGGGACCTCCCGTGCGAAGTACGCGGCCCGCTGGATAAGGTCCACGAGCAATGGCGGTACGAGGAGAGCGTCGCGAGCGACGGGCGCAAGCCGAGACATTCACGGCCCGGATGAAGAAGCGGCTGCACCGGGTCCGCATCGCGCTGCGCAAATCCGGGGTCGACTACTTCCGCGGCGACGGCTCCGACTGGGTCGCCCTGGCCGGGCTGCTCGTCACCATCCCGCTGATCACCTGCGGCACGATCGTCAACAACGTCTGGTGCGCGCCCGCCGCCCTCGTCCTGCCCATCGTCACGGGCGGGCTGCTCCTGCGCCCCGCCAGCCTCCTCGGCCTGTACGCGGCGTCCGCCGTCGCGCTGATCGTGGAGTCCGTCCAGCTCGGCCCGTACACCGAAGGGCCCTCGCGCGTCACCCCGGGCGTGGTCCTCGTGGTGGCCGCCTGCGGCTTCTTCGGACTGACCATCGCCCAGTTCCGCAGCCGCGTCGGTGTGCCCTGGCGCGGCGGCGGCACCATGCTGTTCGACCTGCGCGAGCGCATCCGCGTACAGAGCAAACTGCCGAAGCTGCCGCGCGGCTGGCACCGCGAGATGGCGCTGCGCCCGGCCGGCGGGCAGTCCTTCTCCGGCGACTTCGTCGTCGCGGCCCGCACGAACGGCGGCCGCACCCTGGAAGCCGTCCTCACCGACGTCTCCGGCAAGGGCATGGACGCCGGCTCGCGCGCCCTGCTCCTGTCCGGCGCCTTCGGCGGCCTCCTCGGCTCGCTGCCCCCGCACTCCTTCCTCCCGGCGGCCAACGGCTACCTCCTCCGCCAGGACTGGGACGAGGGCTTCGCGACCTCCATCCACCTGGTCCTCGACCTGGAGACCGGCGACTACGAACTCTTCTCGGCGGGCCACCCGCCGGGCCTCCAGCTCAGCGCGGGCAGCGGCCGCTGGGAGGAGAAGACGGGCCAGGGCCCGCTCCTCGGCGTCTACGACGGCGCCCAGTTCGACCCGGTCAAGGGCATGCTGCGCCCCGGCGACGTCCTGATGCTCTTCACCGACGGCCTCGTGGAGACCTCGGACCGCGACATCGCCGAGGGAATCGACCGCCTCACGGGCGAGGCCGACCGCTACGTGGCCGGCGGCTTCCACGGCGCCGCGTGGCACCTGATCGAGGCGGTCGCGAAGGACGTGAACGACGACAGGGCGTTGCTGCTGATCTGCCGGGAGGGCTGAGCGTTTCCCTGACGGGGTCGGATTCCTGACCGTCCGGGGTGGGGTTCTCCCTACCCCGGGTTCGCCAGCCGCCCTCATGGTCCACGGCACCCCCGGATCCGTACGTTCGAGACATCGACCAGGAACGTACGAACGGAAGGCGGGCAACAGCCATGGGGCTGCGACGGAAGCACCGGACCGAAGAGCGCACGGGAGCGGCTCCGACGCCCCCGATGCCGAGCGCCCGGCCCGGCGACTGGGCCGTCGAACTGCGCGGTGTCCGCCGCCGGTACGGCCGGGGCGCCGGCGCCGTGCACGCGCTCGCCGGCATCGACCTCGCCCTGCCGCGCGGCAGCTTCACCGCCGTCATGGGGCCCTCCGGCTCCGGCAAGTCCACGTTCCTGCAGTGCGCGGCCGGCCTCGACCGGCCCAGCTCCGGCAGCGTGCACCTCGGCGGCACCGACATCACCGGCATGAGCGAGAACAAGCTCACCGCCCTGCGCCGCACCCGCCTCGGCTTCGTCTTCCAGGCGTTCAACCTGCTGCCGTCGCTGACCGTCGAGCAGAACGTCGTCCTGCCGATGCGCCTCGCGGGCCGCCGCGCCGACCGCCGCAAGGCCGCCGACATGCTGGCCCGCGTCGGCCTCGGCGACAAGGCGCGCCGCCGCCCAGGCCAGCTCTCCGGCGGCCAGCAGCAGCGCGTCGCCATCGCCCGCGCCCTCGTCACCGAGCCGGACGTGATCTTCGCCGACGAACCGACCGGCGCCCTGGACACCACCACCGCCACCGAGATCCTCGGCCTGCTCCGCTCGGCCGTCGACACGATGGGCGCCACCGTCGTCATGGTCACCCACGACCCGGCCGCCGCCGCCCACGCGGACCGCGTCCTCTTCCTCGCCGACGGCTCCCTCGTCGACCGTCTGGAGCGCGCGTCCGCCCAGCAGATCGCCGCCCGGATGACCGCGCTGACGGCCCCCGCGTACGCGGGAGCGGCCGCGTAATGGCGTACGTGCCCAACGGCCTCGCCCGCGCGGCCGTCCGCTTCAAGCCCGCCGCCTTCGCCGGCACCTTCGTCGCACTGATGATGGCCTCGCTGATCGTGGCCGCCTGCGGCATCCTCCTGGAGACCGGCCTGCGCGCCTCCGTACCGCCCGTCCGCTACGCGGGCGCGCCCGTCGTGGCCGCCGCCGATCAGGAGGCCCACTTCGCCACCGGCAGCGGCGCGGAGCGCTCCGAGACGGCCACCCCGCTGCCCGACCGGGCACGGCTCGACGACTCCCTGGTCGCCAAGGCCGCCGCGGTGCCCGGCGCGCGCACCGCCGTCGCCGACGTCACCTTCCCCGTGCGGTCCGGCGGCAAGGCCGTCACCGCGCACGGCTGGGGCTCCACCGCCTTCACCGGCGAGAAGCTGACCGCGGGCCGCGCCCCGCACCCCGGCGAAGTGGCCCTCGCCACGCCCGGCGCCGCCGTCGGCGACCGCACCACGCTCACCACGGCGGACGGCCCGCGCGACTTCCGTGTGTCCGGCACCGTCAAGGCCGGGCGGAGCGCGCCCACCGCCTGGTTCGCCGACTCCGAGGCCGTACGCATCTCAGGGCACCCGGGGCGCGTCGACGCCGTCGTCGTACTGCCCGAGGCGGGCGTCTCGAACGCCACCCTCAAGTCCCGGGTGGCGCACGCCGTCGGCGGCAAGGCCGAGGTCCACACCGGCGACGACCGCAGCGCCGCCGAGGGCTCGGAGCTGGCCTACGCCAAGGAGCTGCTGACCGGCCTCGGCGGCTCCTTCGGCGGCATCGCCACCCTGACCGCCGTGTTCACCGCCGCCGGGACCGTCGCCCTCTCCGTCGGCCAGCGCGCCCGCGAGTACGCGCTGCTGCGCGCCATCGGCACCACCCCGCGCCAGATCCGCCGCACCATCGCCACCGAGACCCTGCTCGTCGCGCCGCTCGCCGGAGCGGTCGGCCTGCTGCCCGGCATCGCCCTGGCCACCTGGTGGTTCGGACAGCTGAAGGAGAAGGGCGCGATCCCGGAGGCGGTGGACCTGTCCATCTCCTTCATCCCGCTCGTCTCCGCCGTCGGCGTGGCCTTCGTGACCGCGCTCGGCGCCGGGTTCATGGCCGCGCGCCGCCCGTCCCGCGTCAAGCCCGGCCAGGCGCTCAGCGAAGCCTCCGTGGAGCGGATGCCGCTCGGCTGGATCCGTACGCCGCTGGGCGTCGCCGCCGCCGTCGGCGGCACGGTCTTCGCGGGCTTCGCCGCGAACAACACCGGCGAGGACGCGGCGAACGCGGCGCTCGGCGTCGTCATGCTCTTCATGCTCGCCGTGGCCCTGCTCGGCCCCCTGGTGGCCCGCGGCTGCGCGGCCCTGTTCGGCCTCGCACTGCGCGGCGCCGACGCGTCCGGATTCCTCGCGGCCGCCAACGCCCGTTCGAACGCCCGCCGCCTGGCCTCCGCGATCACCCCGATCGTGCTCGCCATGGCGTTCTCCTCCGTCCTGGTCTTCATGCACACCAGCCAGGACCGGGCCGCCGCCGACCAGCAGCGCGAGGGCATCACCGCCGACCACATCGTCACCTCGGACACCGGGCTCGCCCCGGGCGCGCTCGCCAGGGCCGAAGGCGCCGAGGGAGTCACCTCCGCCGTCGGACTGCTCAAGACGTCCGTGCTCGTCCCGGTCGGCTCCGGCGGCGACCGCTGGCTGGAGTCGGCGTCGGCGCAGGGCATCACCGGCACGGCCGCCGACCTCGCCAAGGTCCAGGACCTCAAAATCGAGACGGGCGCACTCGAGCTCGGCAGGGGCGAGGTCGCCGTGGACGCCGCGCTCGCCCGCTCCGCCCACGTCGAGACCGGCGACCGCCTCGCCGTCCGCCTGCCCGACGGCACCAAGGCAGCGCCGAAGATCGTGGCGACGTACGGCAGGGGCCTCGGCCTCTCCCAGGTGACGCTGCCGGCCGCCGACGTGAAGCGGCACGTCACCTCCGCCTTCGCCACCGAGATCTGGACCAGGGGCGGCTCCGCGGCGGCCCTCTCCGGCCTCGGCACCCTCCAGGACCGCGACGGCTACGCCACCGCCCAGTCCCTGGACCGCGAACTCAACGCCTGGGCCAACACCACCATGGCGGCCGTCCTCGGCGGCTTCGCGGCCGTCGCCGCGATCAACACCCTGGTGATGACGGTCCTCGACCGCCGCCGCGAACTGGGCATGCTGCGCCTGATCGGCTCCACGCACCGCCAGGTGATGCGGATGATCCGCTGGGAGGCCCTGATCGTCGCCGTCGCGGGCATCGCCATCGGCTCGGGCATCGCCCTCGCCACGCTCGTCCCGATGATGAACGGCCTGACCGGCGAGTCCCCCTACGTCCCGCCGCTGGTGTACGGCTCCTTCGTCGGCGCGGTGCTGCTCCTCGGCCTGGCATCGGCGACGATCCCGGCACGGGCGGCACTGAGGTCCGCGGCATGATGACAAGAAGCCGAGGCCCTCGCCCGTGAGGCCCACGCGACGAGACGACAAGGGCGCGCATGACAGCGAAGTACGCCGTCACGCGCGCCCTGTCGGGACTCCGCCGACCCTTGCCGCTACGTCGTCGACCTGGCGCGCTCCCGCGCCAGCTCCGCCGCGTCCCGCTTGAAGGCCCACTCCATCTTGGGCTCCATCGCGAAGCGGAACATCCGCTGCACCGGAGGCGTGCACAGCAGCGTCACCACGGTCGCGGCCACCGCCGTCACGAAGATCTCACCGAGCGGCTTGTGCAGCCAGTCGTACTCCTCGAACCAGCCCCAGAAGCGGGAGCCCTTGGCGAGGAAGCCGTGCAGCAGATAGCCGTACAGCGTGCCGGCGCCGAGGATCGTGAACCACATCCTGCGGCGCGGCACCCACGCGAAGAAGCACGCGGTGAGGACCACGGAGCAGCCGAAGAGCGCCAGCGTCATCACGATGCCGACCCACCACGGCACGCCCAACTCCTGCGCGCTGTCACGGCGGTAGAACCACACGGACGTCATACGGGGCCCCGCCCAGTAGGCGAGCAGCACCGCGGCCGCGAAGACGGGCACGGACAGGATCCGCACCTCGCGGCGGCGCACCAGCTGGAAGTGCTCGGGCTTCATGAAGAGGCCGAGGACGAAGAACGGCATGAACTGCAGGACGCGCTGGAGGTCGAGGTCGTCGCCGATGTCGGGGGAGATCACGGCGAGCATGGCGATGGCCAGAGCGAGCGGCACCGGCCAGCGCACGATCTTCCACAGCGGCACGGTGAGCCGCCACACGAAGAGCGCGACGAGGAACCACGTGAGGTACCAGGGGTCGAGCAGGCTGATCGGCTGCGACGGGTCGTCGTCCGCCCAGCGCTTGAAGAGGGTGTACGCCACCTCGAAGATCACGTACGGCACGGCGACGCCGGTCACCAGCCGCCTGAGGCGGTCGGGCCGCATGTCGAAGCTGCGGGAGAAGTAGCCGGAGATCAGGATGAACGCCGGCATGTGGAAGGTGTAGACGGTCATGTACAGCGCCTCGGCGGCGCGGCTGTGATCCGTCAGGGGTTCCCATGCGTGTGCCATCGCCACGAGGACGATCGCCAGGTACTTGGCGTTGTCGAAGAACGCGTCGCGCTGTTTGGCGGGCTTCGCCGAGCGGGCGGCCGCGCGGTGACCGGCCGGAGTGGGGGAAGTGGGGGGAGCGGTGTGGGCCTGCGGGGTCGGATAGTGGGTGCGCGGGGGCGGGGGTCCGGCCGTCGGCACCTGGGCCGGGGGGAGCGGCGCCCGGTGGCGTCCGTGCGGGTGCACCGAGTTGGTCACAGGCCCTCCCACCAAGAGCTCGGTGAGACGATCCGGGACCGCACTGCGCCTACGGGGGTGGTGGCAGCGTGGAACATCTGACGCACCCTAGCGTCGCGGCGCTGTCTTCGTAAAACCCTCGTCACTTCCGTCAACCCGATCCCTGTCAATCCCTGAGGCGATTACCGCTTATCGCGTCCGCATACCCGCGAATCGCTTCGGTGGACAGAGAGACGTAGGCATATGGTGCCCCTTACGTCACAATTCATCCGGTTTAAATGGTGCATAACGCCCGCAGGCGCGACTCCAGTGGAATGTCCGATTGGTCGGCGACCGATAGTCGTTGACAGCCCTGGATGTGCCGCCCGCAACAATTCGAATTTCCTGCGAACGCCGTGTGTGGTGATGGCAACGATCAAGCTGAATTCCCGCTGACCGCGAGTCGTCGAATTCCCGCACCGGGGTGCGCCGCTCGCGCCCCCCTGAGGCGCCCCCGCGCGCCCGGCCCGTGAACGTTGGCCGACGATGTGTCACCCGCCGCATACAGCGGGCCTGTTGGTGGCACGATGGTCGGTGGCGGGGGCGTGCGGGGTCGTACCCCCCGGGCCGGGAGTGCGAACCGACCTAGGGTGTGATCAGTGTGGCCATTTCGCTGTCAGTGGTGCTGCTGTTGGCGATCATCCTTGTAGTGCTGATCCGCGGGGGATCACTCAAGGCGGGGCCCGCGATCGTCGCGGTGCTCTTCGGTTTCTTCCTCGCCTCGACAGGCATGGCGCCCTCCATAAACCGGTTCCTGAACGAACTGGCGGAGACCATCAACTCGATCAGCTTCTGAGCCGGCGCGGCGGCGCGAGAACACCGCCGGCCCGGCCGCTGGAATCAGCGGACCGGGCCGGGACAGTACAGAGCGGGCGACGGGAATCGAACCCGCGTAGCTAGTTTGGAAGACTAGGGCTCTACCATTGAGCTACGCCCGCACGGCGCACCGTGGCCCGAAAGGCCCGCGGCACGACAGGCATCGTAGCGGGTCGACGGCCTTCGCCGCACACCCCCCTTCACGCCCCCCGTTCGACCGGGGGCCGCACGGCCTGCGGGCATGTACCCTACGTGTCGCACCGACGGGGTGTGGCGCAGCTTGGTAGCGCGTCCGCTTTGGGAGCGGAAGGCCGTGGGTTCAAATCCCGCCACCCCGACCAGCAAGATCTCCCTCACAAGATCGCATTGTGGGTCGGCTCCCGCTTGCCGTTACTATGCAAGCTGTGTGCCCGTGTGTCTCTGATCCGGGCAGAAACCAGCAGTCAGCCCCCAAGGAGACCGAACCGTGAAGAGCGCCGTGGAGACCCTGAACCCGACTCGGGTTCGGCTCACTGTTGAGGTGCCCTTCGAGGAGCTCAAGGACAGCCTCGACGCGGCGTACAAGAAGATCAACCAGCAGGTCACGGTGAAGGGCTTCCGCAAGGGCAAGATCCCGGCCCGCGTCATCGACCAGCGGTTCGGCCGCGGTGCCGTGCTGGAGGAGGCCGTCAACGACGCGCTCCCGAAGTTCTACACCGAGGCGGTCAACGAGGCCGAGCTCAACGTCCTGGGCCAGCCCGAGGTGGACATCACCGAGCTGAAGGACAACGAGACCCTCAACTTCACCGCTGAGGTCGACGTCCGCCCGACCATCGAGATCCCGGACTACTCCGGCATCGAGGTCGAGGTCGACGCGATCGAGGTCAGCGACGAGGACGTCGACAAGGCCGTCGAGGAGCTGCGCGAGCGCTTCGCCTCCACGTCCCCGGTCGAGCGTGCCGCCGAGGACGGCGACGTCGTGACGATCGACCTGGAGGCCAAGGTCGACGGCGAGGTCCTGGAGGACGGCGTCGCTTCCGGCGTCTCCTACACGATCGGCTCCGGCGAGCTCCTCGAGGGCATCGACGACGCCGTGAAGGGCCTGGAGGCCGGTGGCGAGGCCACCTTCACCTCCGAGCTCAAGGGCGGCTCGGCCACCGGCAAGGAGGCCGAGGTCACCGTCAAGGTCACCCAGGTCGCCAAGCGTGAACTGCCGGAGCTGGACGACGACTTCGCGCAGCTGGCCTCCGAGTTCGACACCCTCGACGAGCTCAAGGCCGACAGCCGCAAGCGCCTGGCGAACATGAAGCAGTACGACCAGGCCACGCAGGCCCAGGAGCGCGTCCTGGAGAAGCTGCTCGAACTGGCCGAGGTCCCCGTCCCCGAGAAGCTCCTCGCGGACGAGATCCAGACCCGCAAGCACAACCTGGTGAACCACCAGCTCGGCCAGATGGGCCTCGACCTCGCGAAGTACCTGGAGATCCAGGGCAAGACCGAGGAAGAGTTCGACGCCGAGACCAAGGAGCAGGCCGAGAAGGGCATCAAGACGCAGTTCGTCCTCGACGAGCTCGTCAACAAGGAGAAGCTGAACGTGAACCAGGAGGAGCTCACCGAGCACCTCATGCGTCGCGCGCAGTCCTCCGGCATGTCCCCCGACCAGTTCGCCCAGGCCGTCGTCGAAGGCGGCCAGGTCCCGATGCTGGTCGGCGAGGTCGCCCGCGGCAAGGCCCTCGCGGTCGTCGTCGAGGCGGCGACGGTCAAGGACACGAACGGTGAGGTCGTCGACCTCGAGGACGAGGACGAGGACGAGACGGCTGCCGCCGAGGGCGAGCAGACCGAGGCCGCCTCCGACGAGGCCGCCGAGGAGAAGACCGAGGCCTGAGCAGCCTCGCTCTGACCCACGCATCACGGGCCCCTGGGATTTCGATCCCGGGGGCCCGTGTCGTGCTCCGTATGGGGCGCGGTGAACCGCGCGGCCGGCCACGTACAAGCCGCAGAAGCCGTAACACCTGGCGTGGCAGACGCGACTGCGGCGCCGCGCGGGCTGAGCGCGCAGTTCCCCGCGACCCTGACGGGGCACCTCCCGGGCCCGGTCAAAGGCGCCCCCGCCAGAACCTGCGCTCACAGCGAACAGTTCCTTCTGCGGGATTCCCCGAAGGGGTCCGCGCGTTAGGGTCCATGAATACGAGGGCAGGGGAGTCCCCGGAGCCGCCCCGGAGCGGCTGGCACGCGGGGTCCCAGCCCCAGCTGAAGACGTGAGACGGCCCGGCGCCGTCGTAAGACGAGCAGGTGGATACGTGACGAATCTGATGCCCTCCGCCGCCGGCGACCCCTCCATCGGTGGTGGCCTCGGCGACCAGGTCTACAACCGGCTGCTCGGCGAGCGGATCATCTTCCTCGGCCAGGCCGTGGACGACGACATCGCCAACAAGATCACCGCGCAGCTGCTGCTCCTTGCCGCAGAGCCGGACAAGGACATTTTCCTCTACATCAACAGCCCCGGCGGCTCGATCACTGCGGGCATGGCTGTCTACGACACCATGCAGTACATCAAGAACGACGTGGTGACGATCGCGATGGGCATGGCGGCCTCCATGGGCCAGTTCCTGCTCAGCGCCGGCACGCCCGGCAAGCGCTTCGCGCTGCCGAACGCCGAGATCCTGATCCACCAGCCCTCCGCGGGCCTGGCGGGCTCCGCGTCGGACATCAAGATCCACGCCGAGCGGCTGCTGCACACCAAGAAGCGGATGGCCGAGCTCACCGCTCACCACACCGGCCAGACCGTCGAGCAGATCACCCGCGACTCGGACCGCGACCGCTGGTTCGACCCGCAGGAGGCCAAGGAGTACGGCCTCATCGACGACATCATGCCCACCGCCGCCGGCATGCCGGGCGGGGGCGGCACGGGAGCCTGAGGCACGCCTCAGCGCCCTGTAAGCCGAATCCTCAGCCCCCGCTCCTCAGGAGACCAAGACAGATGAACAACTACCCCGGCAGCGGCCTCGCCGCGCAGGCCGAGTTCACCGGCGCCCGCGCCGAGTCCCGCTACGTCATCCCGCGCTTCGTCGAGCGCACCTCGCAGGGCGTGCGCGAGTACGACCCGTACGCGAAGCTCTTCGAGGAGCGCGTGATCTTCCTCGGCGTGCAGATCGACGACGCCTCCGCCAATGACGTCATGGCGCAGCTCCTGTGCCTGGAGTCGATGGACCCGGACCGCGACATCTCCATCTACATCAACAGCCCCGGCGGCTCGTTCACGGCCCTCACGGCCATCTACGACACGATGCAGTTCGTGAAGCCGGACGTACAGACCGTGTGCATGGGCCAGGCGGCCTCGGCCGCCGCCGTCCTCCTCGCGGCCGGTACGCCGGGCAAGCGCATGGCGCTCCCGAACGCCCGCGTCCTGATCCACCAGCCCTACAGCGAGACGGGCCGCGGTCAGGTCTCCGACCTGGAGATCGCCGCCAACGAGATCCTCCGGATGCGCGCGCAGCTGGAGGACATGCTGGCCAGGCACTCCACGACGCCGATCGAGAAGATCCGCGACGACATCGAGCGCGACAAGATCCTCACGGCCGAGGACGCGCTCGCGTACGGCCTGGTCGACCAGATCATCTCCACCCGGAAGATGAACAACGCCTCGGTCGTCTGACGCAGAGCTGTAGCATCTGCCGCTCCTTGGCATGGTTCGCGCACGACCCGCGTCGAAGCGAACCGTGCCAAGGGGGGCCCGAACGGGGGGCCCGGCAAGGTACCGTCGGATATGAGGCACCAGGAGCCGCTGAACGTGGCGTCTCCCAGGCGAAGGGGAAGCACCTCGTGGCACGCATCGGTGACGGCGGCGATCTGCTCAAGTGCTCGTTCTGCGGAAAGAGTCAGAAGCAGGTCAAGAAGCTCATCGCAGGCCCCGGTGTGTACATCTGCGACGAGTGCATCGACCTCTGTAACGAGATCATCGAGGAAGAGCTCGCGGAGACGAGCGAGGTCCGCTGGGAGGAACTGCCCAAGCCTCGCGAGATCTACGAATTCCTTGAGGGCTACGTCGTGGGCCAGGAGCCCGCGAAGAAGGCCCTCTCGGTAGCGGTGTACAACCACTACAAGCGGGTCCAGGCAGGAGAGAACGGCGGCGCGCAGGGCCGTGACGACGCGATCGAACTCGCCAAGTCCAACATCCTGCTGCTCGGCCCGACCGGCTCCGGCAAGACGCTCCTGGCGCAGACGCTCGCCCGCATGCTGAACGTCCCGTTCGCCATCGCGGACGCGACGGCGCTGACGGAGGCGGGCTATGTCGGCGAGGACGTCGAGAACATCCTGCTCAAGCTCATCCAGGCGGCCGACTACGACGTCAAGAAGGCCGAGACCGGGATCATCTACATCGACGAGATCGACAAGGTCGCCCGCAAGAGCGAGAACCCGTCGATCACACGCGATGTCTCGGGCGAGGGCGTCCAGCAGGCGCTGCTGAAGATCCTGGAGGGCACCACGGCCTCGGTCCCGCCGCAGGGCGGCCGCAAGCACCCGCACCAGGAGTTCATCCAGATCGACACGACGAACGTGCTCTTCATCGTGGGCGGCGCCTTCGCCGGCCTGGAGAAGATCATCGAGTCGCGGGCGGGCGCCAAGGGCATCGGCTTCGGCGCCACCATCCGCTCCAAGCGCGAGCTGGAGGAGAAGGACCGGTTCGAGGACATCATGCCGGAGGACCTGGTGAAGTTCGGGATGATCCCCGAGTTCATCGGCCGCCTCCCCGTGATCACCTCGGTCCACAACCTCGACCGCGAGGCCCTGCTCCAGATCCTGGTGGAGCCGCGCAACGCGCTCGTGAAGCAGTACCAGCGCCTGTTCGAACTCGACGGCGTGGAGCTGGAGTTCGAGCGTGAGGCCCTGGAGGCCATCGCGGACCAGGCGATCCTCCGCCAGACCGGCGCGCGAGGGCTGCGCGCCATCATGGAGGAAGTCCTCCAGTCGGTGATGTACGAGGTCCCGTCCCGCAAGGACGTCGCCCGCGTCGTCATCACCTCGGAGGTCGTCCGCTCGAACGTGAACCCGACGCTGGTGCCGCGTGAGGTGCGGGGGCCGGGGGCCGGGGAGCAGAAGTCCGCGTAGTACATGCAGTAGTACTCGTAGTACGCGCATGAAAGGGGCGCCCGGCGATTCGTTCGCCGGGCGCCCCTTTTCATACGCCTGGTGAAAGCTACTTGACCTCGACGCGCACGTCGTCGCGGAGATTGGCGACCTGCGTGGCGACGTCGCTCAGTGCGATGTCCTTGCCGCTGCCGGTCGCGGCGGCATCGGAGTACACGGCGTACGCGACCGTGCTGTGGTCGCCCCAGACACACATCGGCGTCTGGAAGCTGTTGGGGACGCCCTCGTCGTCCGCGCCGACCTCGCCCATCTTGAACTCGGCCTTCTGGCACTTCATGATGCCGTTCTCGAAGCCGTCCGGCGTGAACTCCTCCGGGTCGCCGATGAGCTTCATGGCTCCGTCGGAGCCGTTCATCGAATTCTTCTCCATCTCGGCGAACATCGCGTCGACGACCTTCTCCGGATCGTCGACCTCGCCGTACACACCGAAGTAGTTGAGGGACTTCAGACCCGCGCCCTCGCCGTAGCTGTACGCGGCGTGGACGTCCTTGGGGTTGCTGACGCCCCGCTTCTCCAGGTCCTTGAGGTCGCTCGACGACGTACCGCCGCCACCGGACCCCTCGACCTTCTTGTAGCTGCCGAGCACGGTCGCGGGCGCCGTCAGCTTGTACGTCTTGCCGTCGTCGGCGACGGAGGAGCTGTCGCCCTTGGCGAAGAGGAAGTACCCGCCGACCGCGGCGGCGGCCACGACCACCACGGCGCCGATGATGAGCCCGGTCTTCTTGCTCCCACCGCCCTGCGGGGGCGGGGGCGCGGGGAACTGCCCGTAGGGGGGCTGCGGCGGCTGCCCGTAAGGGGCGGGCTGCTGCGGAACGCCCTGGGGCGGCTGGGTGCCGTACGGGCCGGGCTGGTTGTAGCTCACTGCGTCGGGGTTCCCCTCATAGGTGGTGCGGCGGTACGGCGGTGCTGTGTCCCGGTGTCAGAGCTTGACGCGGACTTCCTTGCGGACCTTGAGCGTGGTGGCCGAGGCGTCGTCGAGCGAGACCTTGCCCGCCAGGGCGTCGGCGGCCACCACGGGAACGACGACGGCGACGGTGCTGTTGTCGCCCCAGATGCAGACCGGCATGTGGATCTCCTTGGGACCGGACGAGCCGGTGCCGCTCGGGCTGTCGTTCTTGATCACGGACTCCTGGCACTTGAGGACGACGTCGCCCGTGCTGAAGTCCTTGACGTTGCCGACCAGCTTGCCCGTCTGCGCGCCGGGCTCCTGGGAGTCCTTCTTGACCTTGGCGAACATGCCGTCGACGACCTTCTCCGGGTCGCCGACCTCGCCGTAGACACCCATGAACTGGATGGCCTTCTGCGCCAGGGGGTTGCCCCCGCTCTCCGTCTTGTAGCCGGCGTCGACGTCCTTGGGGTTCTTCACCCCGGCCTTCTCGGCGGCCTTGATGTCGCTGGAGTTGAAGCCTCCGGCCTGGGCGTCGTCCTTCTTGTACTCGCTGAGCACCGTCTCGGGCGTGACCAGCTTGTGCGCCCCGTCGTCCGCCACGGAGGAGGAACCGCCGCCGCTGTCGCTGCCGTTGAAGAGGAAGTACGCGCCGACGCCGAGGGCGGCGACCACCGCGATGCCACCGATGATGAGCCCGGTCTTCTTCTTGCCGCCGCCCGGGAGCGGGGGCGGGACCTGCCCGTAGGGCATCTGCGGCGGGACCTGCCCGTAGGGGCCGGGCTGCTGGGGCTGGCTGTAGCCGCCCTGCGCGGGGGCCTGCTGCGGGTAGCCGTAGCCGGGCTGGGGCTGCGGCGGGGGCGCCTGCTGGGGGTAGCCATAGCCGGGCTGCGGGGCTTGCGGCGGCTGCCCGTAAGGGCCGGGCTGCTGCGGCTGGCCGCCGTACGGACCGGGCTGCTGGGGCTGGCCGCCGTACGGGCCCGGCTGCTGGGGCTGGCCGCCGCCGTACGGCCCGGGCTGCTGCGGCTGCTGCCCGCCGTACGGGCCCGGCTGGTTGTCACTCATGGGGCTTCCCCTCCGAAACGCTTATATGTTCCCGACATCCTGACGCAAGAGGGCCCGGTCGGATGACCGAGCCCCGCCCCCGGGGCCGACGGGCCGCGCGCGCCCCGCCGGGCGTCAGAGCTTGACGCGGACTTCCCCGCGGAACTTGGCCGTGGTCGTCGCGGCCTCGTCGAGGTCGGCGCCCTGGCCGGAGAGCGCGCTCGCCACGTCCGTGGTGACGACGTAGCCGATGGTGCTGTGGTCGCCCCATATGCAGGTCGAGGCGGACATCTCGCTCGGTCCGGTGGAGCCGGTGGTGGAGCCGGTGGTGCCCGCGGCGCCACCCAGGTCGACCTTCATCTCCTGGCACTTGAGGACCGCGCCGTCGAGCTCGGCGGGCTTGAACTCCTTCGGGCTGCCGACCAGCGTGACCTTCTCGCCGCCACTGCTGGCAGTGCCGTCCTTGGCTTCCTTCTCGGCGTTCGTGAACATGTGGTCCACGACGCCCTCGGGGTCCTTGATGTCGCCGTAGATGCCGCCGAAGGACAGGACCTTCTGCGCCATCGGGTTGTCCTTGCTGCCCGACTGGTACTGGGCCTGCACGTCCTTGGGGTTCTTCACCCCGGCCGCCTCGGCCTTGTCGAGGTCGACGCTGTTGAGGCCGCCGGAGCCGCCCGGGTCCTTCTTGTACTCGGTCAGCGCCGTCTCCGGCGTCGTCAGCTTGTGCGGGCCGTCGTCCTTGACGCCGGAGTCGTCGCCTCCGCTGCCGGCCGCGTTCGAGGAGCCGCCGCCCTTGCCGTCGTCACCGCCCGCGAGGACGAAGTAGCCGCCGACCGCGGCCGCGGCGACGACGGCGACCGCGGCTATGACGAGGCCGGTCTTCTTGCCGCCGCCACCGGGGGGCGGCGGGGGCGGGACCTGTCCGTAGGGGCCCTGGGGCTGCTGCCCGTAGGGGCCGGGCTGCTGGGGATGGCTGTAGCCGCCCTGCTGGGGGGCGTGCTGCGGAGCCTGCTGCGGGTAGCCGTAGCCGGGCTGGGGAGCCTGCGGCGGCTGGCCGTAGGGGCCGGGCTGCTGGGGCTGGCCGCCGCCGTACGGCCCGGGCTGCTGCGGCTGCTGCCCGCCGTACGGGCCCGGCTGGTTGTAGCTCATTACTGGGGTTCCCTCCCGATGCTTACGCGTTCCGAACATCCTGGCGGACGGGGCACGGGGAGCGGGGCGGCCGGGCAGGATCGATGCGCAGTTGTTGAACGTCTGTTCCAGAGACCGGACGTGTTCCGGAGACCGCACGGAGACCGCACGGAGACCGCACGAGCTGAGCGCGCTCACGCCTTCACGCGGGCCGCCTCGCGGAGTTCGGCCGCGAAGGAGGCGACCTCGTCGGTGGTCATGCCGCCGCCCTTCGCCAGCGCCGCCATATCCATGCTGAAGACGATGCCGTACGTGTCGGCGGTCTGGCACTTCATGACGGCGTTGTCGAGGGCGTCGGGCTCGACGGTCTCGGGGTCGCCGACGAACGCGAACTCCTCGGGGTCGCCCGCGTTGTCGCCCGCGTCCTCCTTCGCGCTCTCCTCGGCCTTGGCGAAGCCGTCGTCGACGGACTTCTCCGGGTCGTCGATCTCGCCGTACATCCCCTGGAAGCTGATCTGCTTCCCCTTGAGAACCTCGCCCGACTGGTACGTGGCAGGCACGTTCTCGGCGTTACTGATGCCGATCTCCTCGGCGTTCTCCGTGGAGCCGAGTGGGCCACCGGGGGTGTCCTCGCCCTTCTTGTACTCGCCGACCGACGTGGGAGGCACCAGCTTGTGCGCCCCGTCGTCCTCGACCGACGAGGAGCCGCCGCCCCCGCCGAACAGGAAGTACGCGCCGACGCCGAGCGCGGCGACCACCGCGACGGCACCGATCACGAGGCCCGCCTTCTTGCCGCCGCCCTGCGGGGGCTGGGGCGGCGGGACCTGCCCGTAGGGGGCCTGCGGCTGCTGCCCGTACGGGCCTGGCTGCTGGTGGCTCATCGCGGGGTCCCCCTCCGAACTCTGATGTGTCCCGGACATCCTGAACGACGTACGGCAGCCGTGGAGCCCCGAACGGCAAGCGATATCGAACATTCCGGTTTCGGGACCGCTCCGTAACCCCTCTAAACTGACCGCGTGACCGACAACGCTCAGCAGCAGCCTTCAGCGACCACTCCCGAACTGCCGACCCAGTACGCGCCGGCCGAGGTAGAGGGGCCGCTGTACGAGCGCTGGGTGGAACGGGGCTACTTCGCCGCCGACGAGAAGAGCGAGAAGCCGCCGTACACCGTCGTCATCCCCCCGCCGAACGTGACGGGCGCGCTCCACCTGGGCCACGCCTTCGAGCACACGCTCATCGACGCCCTGACCCGCCGCAAGCGCATGCAGGGCTTCGAGACGCTGTGGCAGCCCGGCATGGACCACGCGGGCATCGCCACGCAGAACGTGGTCGAGCGCGAGCTGGGCAAGGAGGGCAAGTCCCGCCACGACCTGGGCCGCGAGGCGTTCATCGAGCGCGTCTGGAAGTGGAAGGGCGAGTCCGGCGGCCAGATCTCCGGCCAGATGCGCCGTCTCGGCGACGGCGTCGACTGGGACCGTGAGCGCTTCACCATGGACGAGGGCCTCTCGCAGGCCGTCCAGACCATCTTCAAGAAGCTCTACGACGACGAGCTGATCTACCGCGCCGAGCGCATCATCAACTGGTGCCCGCGCTGTCTGACGGCGATCTCCGACATCGAGGTCGAGTACCAGGACGACGACGGCGAGCTGGTGTCGATCAAGTACGGCGAGGGGAACGAGACGCTCGTCGTCGCCACCACCCGCGCCGAGACGATGCTCGGTGACACCGCCGTCGCGGTCCACCCCGAGGACGAGCGGTACAAGCACCTCGTCGGCAAGCAGATCAAGCTGCCGCTGACCGACCGCACGATCCCGGTCGTCGCGGACGAGCACGTCGACCCCGAGTTCGGCACCGGCGCCGTCAAGGTGACCCCGGCGCACGACCCGAACGACTTCGAGATCGGCCAGCGCCACGGCCTGCCGAACATCGCGGTCATGGACGAGCACGCCGTCATCACGGTCCCCGGCCCCTTCCAGGGCCTGGACCGCCTGGAGGCCCGCTCCGCCATCGTCGGCGCCCTGCGCGCCGAGGGCCGCATCGTCGCCGAGAAGCGCCCGTACTCCCACTCGGTCGGCCACTGCTCGCGCTGCAAGACCACCATCGAGCCGCGCCTGTCGATGCAGTGGTGGGTCAAGGTCGGCCCGCTCGCGAAGGCCGCCGGTGACGCGGTCCGCGACGGCAAGGTCAAGATCCACCCGCAGGAGATGGAGAAGCGCTACTTCGACTGGGTCGACAACCTCCACGACTGGTGCATCTCGCGCCAGCTGTGGTGGGGCCACCGCATCCCCGTCTGGTACGGCCCGAACGGCGAGGTCGTCTGCGTCGGCCCCGACGACGAGGCCCCGACCGGCGAGGGCTGGCGCCAGGACAACGACGTGCTCGACACGTGGTTCTCGTCGGGCCTGTGGCCGTTCTCCACGCTCGGCTGGCCCGAGGAGACCGAGAGCCTCGCGAAGTTCTATCCGAACTCCGTCCTCGTCACCGGCTACGACATCCTCTTCTTCTGGGTCGCCCGGATGATGATGTTCGGCCTCTACGCGATGGACGGCACCCCGCCGTTCCACACGATCGCGCTGCACGGCATGGTCCGCGACCAGTTCGGCAAGAAGATGTCGAAGTCCTTCGGGAACGCCGTCAATCCCCTGGACTGGATGGACAAGTACGGCTCGGACGCCCTGCGCTTCACGCTCGCCCGCGGCGCCAACCCCGGCACGGACGTGCCGATCGGCGAGGACTGGGTCCAGGGCTCGCGCAACTTCGCCAACAAGATCTGGAACGCCACTCGCTTCGCGATGATGAACGGCGCCACGATCGAGGGCGAGCTGCCCCCGGTCGAGCAGCTGTCCGCCACCGACCGCTGGGTCCTGTCCCGGCTGAACGCGACGGTCGCCGACGTCGACGCGCTCTACGACGACTTCCAGTTCGCCAAGCTCTCCGACGCCCTCTTCCACTTCGCGTGGGACGAGGTCTTCGACTGGTACGTCGAGCTGTCCAAGACGACGTTCATGGCGGGTGGCGAGGGCGCGAAGGTCTCGGCCCGCGTGCTGGGTGAAGTCCTCGACGTCACCCTGCGCCTGCTCCACCCGATCGTCCCGTTCGTGACGGAGACGCTCTGGACGGCGCTGACCGGCCGCGAGTCGATCGTCATCGCCGACTGGCCGGTCGACAGCGGCTTCCGCGACACCGCCGCCGAGCAGGAGATCGAGACCCTCCAGCAGGTCATCACGGAGGTCCGCCGCTTCCGCGCCGACCAGGGCCTCCAGCCGGGCCAGAAGGTCCCGGCCCGCCTCACCCTGGACGGCACGGCGCTCGCCCCGCACGAGGCCGCGATCCGTCAGCTGCTGCGCCTCCAGCCGGAGGGCGACGCCTTCACGGCGACGGCGACGCTGCCGGTCTCGGGCGCCACGGTCGCGCTCGACCTGTCCGGCACGATCGACGTGGCCGCCGAGCGCAAGCGCCTCGCCAAGGACCTCGCCGCCGCCGAGAAGGAGAAGGCGCAGGCCGAGGCGAAGCTCGGCAACGAGGCGTTCCTGGCGAAGGCCCCCGACCAGGTCGTGGACAAGATCCGCGGCCGCCTCACCAAGGCGGAGGCCGACATCGCGCGGCTGACGGCGCAGTTGGAGGCGCTGCCGGCCGCGTAAGACCCCCTCGCCCGACCCTCGTACTGCCTCGTACCGCCTCGTACCGCCTCGTACGAGAGTCAGGCGAGGGGGCGCGTGTCGCGTGCCCGCTCGTCGGCGGGTCCGGCGGGCGCGATGAGGTCGACCGGCCCGAAGAACTCGACCGGGCCGTCGCACGGGGCCGGGGGCTCAAGGCCGAGCCGCTCCAGCTCCGCGCCCGCCAGGGCGTCCAGGATCTCCGGGTCGCCGTGCCGCCAGCCCCAGGCGAGGCTGCCCGGGGTCGAGCCGGGGATGTCCGAGGCGGTGGCGGCCACCTCGTCCAGGGGCCTGAGCAGCGAACGCAGGGCCAGCAGGTCGCGGCCGTCGTCGGAGGCGGCGAGGTCCCGCGCCGCGCCCGCCTGGCGGATCCAGCGGAGCCGGCGTGGCAGCCAGACGACCAGGACCAGACCGACCGGTACGACGAACAGGGCGACGGCGCCCACCGCCACCGCCGTGCGCACGGTCACCGGGTCCATGGCGTCGACGGCGTCCGCCACGCGCCGCAGCGCCGTGTCGACGCGCCCGCCGACCAGCGGCAGCGGCGCCCGGTGCTCCTGGAGGGCGCGGGGCAGGGCGAGCAGACAGGTCAGCCGGTACGCGATGACGGCGGCGCCGGCCCACAGCGCGGTCCACAGGAGGACCGCGGCGTCACCGGCGAGCTGATGGGTCCGCCGGGCGGAATTCTGGGCATACCACATGGTCAGATCTGACCCCCGGCACAGTCCGGGGCCCGTCAGCCGCGCCGCGAGCCCGTGCGAGCCCGTGCCGCAAATCACCAAATTAGGGTCATAAGTCAGATGAACCGTGTCTAAAGACCTTGGATGATGGAGAGCATGCACGACCGCCCCGCCGCCCAGGCGATACGCCAGGCGGCGGCCACCGGCCGTCGCCTCGCCGGGCGCTGGGCCAAGGCGACCGCCACCCTCGACCTCCTCACGGCGCTGAGCGCGCTGGCGCTGATGAGCCTGGACGTGCCGGGCCTCGCGGCGGCGGACAACTCCCTCAACGGCCCGAGGGCCGCCCTCGTCCTGACGGCGGGCGCCGCCTCCCTGCTGCTGCGCCGCGCGGCGCCCTGGCTGCCGTACGGCATCGCGCTGCTGCTGCTCGGCTGGCTGCACGAGCTGACGCTGGCGCAGTTCGCGCTGTACTCACTGGGCCGCTACCGCGGGCGCCGGGCGGGCACGTTCGGCGTCGTCGGCTACGTCGCGTTCGCCTACGGGATGTTCCTGCTGCCCGGCTGGCCGCCCCACCGGGGCGAGACGCTGAGCGAGTTCCTGAGCCTCGTCGTACCGATCGGCGTGCTCGCGGCGGGGGTCGGCGTCGCCGCGAACCGGCAGGACCTGGTCCGCGCCCTGGAGGCGCAGCGCGCGGAGACGGACACGTTGCACGCCGTCCAGCGGGAGCGGGCCCGCATCGCGCGTGACGTGCACGACTTCGTCGGCCGCGAGCTGACGCTGCTGAGCGTGCGCTCCCAGGTGCTGGCGCGCCGGGCCGCGGGCGGGCCCTTCGCGGACGGTTTCGAGGAGCTGTCGGAGACGGCGCGCAGCGCGCACCGCATGCTGAACGAGATCATCGTCCAGCGCGGTACGGACGGGGCGCCGACGCCCGGCCTCGACGCGCTGCCCTCCCTCGCGGAGCGCAGCGGGCGCGCGGGGAGCCCTGTGGAGCTCCTGATCGACCCCGCGGCCCATCGGCTCTCGCCGCTGCGGCAGGCGGCGGTCCACCGCGTGGTCCAGGAGTGTCTGACGAACGCGGCGAAGCACGCGCCGGGGGAGCGGGTCACCGTACGGGTGGACGTGGCGGACGGCCGTCTTCACATCGCGGTCCGCAACGCGCTGCCTGCGGCGGCGCCCGCGGCTGCGCCGGTCTCGGCGGGCATGGGCACCACGGGGATGGCTGAGCGGATCCGGGCGGTGGGCGGTGGGTTCACGGCGGGGCCGGTGGACGGAGCGTACGAGGTCCTGGCGTGCCTTTCGGCGGGCGAGCTGTCCTGAGGGGTCCAAAAAGACCACCTGAGGGTCCAAAAAGACCACCTGAGGGGTTCAAAAGACCACAGGCCGCCTACGCCGCCGACATCACCCTTTCCAGCCCGTCGAAGTCCTCCACACACTTCCCGCACCCCAGCGCCACACTGTCCAGCGGATCCTCGGCCACGAACACCGGGATCCCGGTGCCGGAGGCGATCCGCAGGTCGAGGCCGGGGAGCAGCGCACCGCCGCCCGTCAGCACGATCCCGTGCTCCATGATGTCGCCGGAGAGCTCCGGCGGGCACTCCTCCAGAGTCGTCTTCACCGCCGCGATGATGTGCTCGACGGGCTCGTCGAGAGCGCCCCGGACCTCCCGTACCGTCAGGTCCACGGTCTTCGGCAGTCCGCCCACCTTCTCCCGCCCCCGCACGGTGAACGTCCGCCCTTCGAACTCCTCCTGCCCCGGCACGGGCCACGCGGAGCCGATCGCGACCTTGATGTCCTCGGCGGTGCGCTCGCCGATGAGGAGCGAGTGCTCCTTGCGTACGAAATCGGTGATCGCGATGTCGAGGCGGTCGCCGCCGACCCGCAGTGACTGGGCCGTGACGATCCCGCCCAGCGAGATGACGGCGACCTCGGTGGTGCCGCCCCCGATGTCGACGACCATCGACCCGCGGGGTTCGGCGACCGGGAGGCCCGCCCCGATCGCGGCGGCCATCGGCTCCTCGATGAGGTGGACGGCCCGCGCCCCGGCCCGCTGCGAGGCGTGCACGATGGCGCGCCGCTCGACGGGCGTGACGCCGCTCGGTACGCACACGACCATGCGTATGCGGGGCCGCCGCCCGGGCACGGCCTTGCGGACGAAGTGGCGGATCATCTCCTCGGCGGCTTCGTAGTCGCTGATCACGCCGTCCCGCAGCGGACGGATGGCGGTGATGGACCCGGGCGTGCGCCCGATCGTCTCCTTGGCCTCCGTGCCCACGGCGAGCACCCCGCCCTTGCCTCCCCTGTCCGACCGCACGGCGACGACGGACGGCTCGTTGAGCACGATCCCCTTGCCGCGCACGTAGAGGAGGGTGTTCGCAGTGCCGAGATCGATACCTATGTCCATGATCGCAAGTCTGCCGGGCGCCCCGAGGAAGCGGAGGGACCAAGGTCCCGAATCGGACGGGCCGAAAGTCCCGACGAGGTGTCGCGGGCCCGACCGACAGGTCGGGACGCCCGAGTGTCGGTGCGGCTCCGTAGACTGACGTACGTGAGTGACCTCCCCCCGCACGACGAGCACGCCGACCACCCCGCCGACGGCAACACCTTCGAGGAGATCGTCGGCGCCGAGACCGACCGGGACCCCGACCTCGCGGTGATCGAGGCGGGCAGCCGCACCCTGCGCACCCAGGCGGGTCCGCCGCAGGGCGACATCCCCGCCCGCCCCACCGACCCGGAGGTGGACAAGGCGCTGCGCGAGGTCGAGACGGAGCTCGCGGGCCGCTGGGGCGAGACGAAGCTGGAGCCGTCCGTCAGCCGTATCGCCGCGCTGATGGACGTCCTGGGCGAGCCCCAGCGCGCGTACCCCTCGATCCACATCACGGGGACGAACGGCAAGACGTCCACGGCCCGCATGATCGAGGCCCTGTTCTCCGCCTTCGACCTGCGCACGGGGCGGTACACCTCGCCCCACGTGCAGTCGATCACCGAGCGGATCAGCCTGGACGGCGCCCCCATCGAGGCCGAGCGCTTCGTGGAGACGTACAACGACATCAAGCCGTACGTGGAGATGGTCGACGCCCGGCAGGAGTACAGGCTCTCGTTCTTCGAGGTCCTCACCGGCATGGCGTACGCGGCCTTCGCGGACGCCCCCGTGGACGTGGCCGTCGTCGAGGTCGGCATGGGCGGCAGCTGGGACGCGACGAACGTGATCGACGGCTCCGTCGCCGTCGTCACGCCCATCGACCTGGACCACACGGACCGCCTGGGCTCCACACCCGGCGAGATCGCCACGGAGAAGGCCGGCATCATCAAGCCGGACGCGACGGTGATCATGGCCCAGCAGCCGGTGGACGCCGCGCAGGTGCTCCTGAAGAAGGCCGTCGAGGTCGACGCCACGGTCGCCCGCGAGGGCCTGGAGTTCGGTGTGGTGGCCCGAAAGGTCGCGGTCGGCGGCCAGCTCATGACGCTGCGCGGGCTCGGCGGGGAGTACGAGGAGGTCTTCCTGCCCCTGCACGGCGAGCACCAGGCGCACAACGCCGCGGTGGCGCTCGCCGCCGTGGAGGCGTTCTTCGGCATCGGCTCGCAGCACGCGCGCCCGCTGGACATCGACGTGATCCGCAAGGCGTTCGCCTCGGTCGCGTCGCCGGGCCGTCTCGAGGTCGTGCGCCGCTCGCCCACCGTCGTCCTGGACGCCGCGCACAACCCCGCGGGTGCCCGCGCCGCCGCCGCCGCGATCGGCGAGGCATTCGACTTCAGCAACCTCATCGGTGTGGTCGGCGCGAGCGAAGGCAAGGACATGAGGGGGCTGCTCGAAGCCTTCGAGCCGATCTTCGCCGAGGTCGTCATCACACAGAACACCAGCCACCGCGCGATGGGCGCGGACGAGCTGGCCGCGATCGCCGTCGAGGTCTTCGGCGACGACCGCGTCCAGGTCGAGCCGCGTCTGCCGGACGCGCTGGAGGCCGCGATCACGCTCGCCGAGGCAGAGGGCGAGTTCTCGGGCGGCGGCGTTCTGGTCACCGGTTCCGTCATCACGGTCGGCGAGGCCCGACTGCTTCTGGGGAGGGGCTGACTCCAGTGCGTACGCTCTGCGCTTCGACGCTGATCGGTGAGTTCTTCGTCGTCGGCTTCGCCGGTCTGGTCGCCATGAAGGACCCCGACCTCTCCATGGGCACCGTCTGGACGGTCAGCGGTGTCGCGATGTTGCTGTGCGTGCTGCTGTGCGGTGTGATCACCCGGCCCGGTGGGGTGCAGCTGGGCTGGGCCCTCCAGATCGCGCTGATCGCGAGCGGCTTCGTGGTGCCGATGATGTTCTTCCTGGGCGCGGTCTTCGCCGGCCTGTGGTGGGCGTCGGTCCACTTCGGGCGGCAGATCGACGAGGCGAAGGCCAGATTCGCGGCGATGGCGGAGGGGCAGGCGGAGGCCGGAGGTAACGCGGCGTAGCCGCCCCCGGTATCGTGCGGCCCGTCCCCACGTGATCGTAGCGATCGTAAGAACACCTCTTGGAGCCGCACATGAGCCAGCGCACCCTCGTCCTGCTGAAGCCCGACGCCGTCCGTCGTGGCCTGATCGGGGAGATCATCGGCCGCATCGAGCGCAAGGCGGGCTGGACGATCTCCGCGCTGGAGCTGCGTTCGCTGGACCAGGAGACCCTGGAGCAGCACTACGGCGAGCACAAGGGCAAGCCGTTCTACGAGCCGCTGGTCGCCTTCATGTCGTCCGGTCCGGTCGTCGCGCTCGTCGTCGAGGGCGAGCGGGTCATCGAGGGTGTGCGCGCGCTGGCCGGTCCGACCGACCCGATCGCCGCTGCGCCCGGCTCCATCCGGGGCGACTTCGGCACGATCGTGCGGGAGAATCTGATCCACGCCTCGGACTCCGAGGAGTCCGCCGAGCGCGAGCTGAAGATCTTCTTCCCGGGCGTGGCGTAACGCCCCACGCGCGGCGTAACGCCTTATGCGCGGCTTTCTGACGATGCGTTAGCCAAGCACTGCCCTGACCTGGACGGCCGGAGATATTCGGCCGTCCATTGGCATATGCGCCCCAATTGGGGGAACCCGTGCCCCCGATGGCACGTCTCCAAGAGCGGGGCGGTACATCATCTGCTGACAATGGCGAAGACCCTCGCGCCGAGTTCGCGCGACCGAGACTACGATGGAAGCCTCCACTGCCACTCAGCACCCACCTCGCCTACCTAAAAAGCCATCACAAGCTCCAATAGGGAAGGCCAGACGCATCCTCATGGGGAACAACATGTCGTTCATCGGCCGTGACATGGCTGTCGACCTCGGGACCGCCAACACGCTGGTGTACGTCAGGGGTCGGGGGATCGTTCTCAACGAGCCGTCCGTCGTCGCGATCAACACCAACACCGGTGGCATCCTCGCGGTCGGCGCCGAAGCCAAGAAGATGATCGGGCGCACGCCCGGCAACATCGTTGCGGTGCGTCCGCTGAAGGACGGCGTCATCGCCGACTTCGAGATCACCGAGCGCATGCTCCGCTACTTCATCCTGAAGATCCACAAGCGGCGCTATCTCGCGCGCCCGCGCGTGGTCGTCTGCGTGCCGTCCGGCATCACCGGCGTGGAGCGCCGCGCCGTCATCGAGGCCTCCTCGCAGGCCGGCGCGCGCCAGGTGCACATCATCGAGGAGCCCATGGCCGCCGCCATCGGCTCCGGCCTGCCGGTCCACGAGGCCACGGGCAACATGGTGGTCGACATCGGCGGCGGCACCACCGAGGTCGCCGTCATCTCGCTCGGCGGAATCGTCACGGCACAGTCGATCCGCGTCGCGGGCGACGAGCTGGACAACGCGATCATCCAGCACATCAAGAAGGAGTACTCCCTCCTCCTCGGTGAGCGCACGGCCGAACAGATCAAGATCACCATCGGTTCCGCGTACGACATGGACGCCGACGAGCACACCGAGATCCGCGGCCGCGACCTGGTCTCCGGGCTGCCCAAGACCGTCGTCATCTCCGCCGCCGAGGTCCGCAAGGCCATCGAGGAGCCGGTCAACGCGATCGTCGACGCGGTCAAGACCACCCTGGACAAGTGCCCGCCCGAGCTGTCGGGCGACGTGATGGACCGCGGCATCGTCCTGACCGGCGGCGGCGCCCTGCTGCGCGGCCTCGACGAGCGGCTGCGCCGCGAGACCGGTATGCCGATCCACATCGCCGAGGACCCGCTGGACAGCGTGGCGCTCGGCTCCGGAAAGTGTGTCGAGGAGTTCGAGGCGTTGCAGCAGGTGCTGGACGCCCAGCCGCGCAGATGATCTGACGCGAGAACATCCGCCGTACGAGTGCCTGCCACCTCGTGCGGCGGATCGTTGATATAGAGGCAAGAACAGAAGAATTCCGGCAACGCAGAAGAATTCCCCAGAACCCCGTGGAACGCGCAGATTCCACGGAATCCGATTGAGGAAGGCACGCCGCCGCACGTGAGGGACACACGAGAGAGCCGGCTGCTCCTGGTGCTGCTGATCGCCATCGCGTTCGCTTTGATCACGGTGGACATCCGCGGTGGTGAGGACTCGCCGGTCGACGGTGCCCGCCAGGCCGCCGCCACCGTCTTCGGTCCGGTCGAGGAGGGGATGTCCTCCGCCGTCGACCCGATCGGCAACGCCATCGGCGCGGTCCGTGACTCCGGCGACCGCCACGACCGCATCGCCGAACTGGAGCGGCAGAACGCCGTGTTGAAGGCGAAGCTCGGCAGCGACGACCGCAACCGCAGCCGCGTACGCCAGCTCGACGGCATGCTGAAGACGGCGGGCGCCGGGCAGTACGGCATCAAGGGCGCCGAGGTCATCGGCATAGGAGCGGCCCAGGGCTTCTCCTGGACCGTCACCATCGACGTCGGCGCGAACGACGGAATCAAGCGCGACATGACCGTCCTCAACAGCGAAGGGCTCGTCGGCCGCGTCACCACGGTCGGCCCGAACACCGCGACCGTGCTGCTCGCCAACGACCCCGACTTCACCGTCGGCACCCGCATGGAGAAGACCGACGAGCTGGGCTTCGCCACCGGCCAGGGCGACCGGCCGCTCTCCGTCCAGCTGCTCAACGGCAAGGCCAAGGTCAAGAAGGGCGACCGCCTGGTCACGTTCGGCTCGCAGCAGGACAGGCCGTTCGTGCCGGGCGTACCCGTCGGCGAAGTCGTCCGCGTCGACCCCTCGGGCGGTGACCTCACCCGCAACATCTACGTGAGGCCGTACGCCGGGTTCACCAAGCTCGACATCGTCGGCGTCGTCGTCGAGGCGCCCCGCAAGGACCCGCGCGACACGGTTCTGCCGAAGAAGCCCGAGAAGCCCAAGCCGACCCCGACGGTGACCGTCACGGCCACCCCGTCAGGACAGCCCCCGGCCGACGGCGCGGCCGACGGCACGGCCAACGGCGACGAGCAGTAGGAGACCGGACCCATGCGCTTCAACCGAATCCTGCTCTCCACCACCCTGGTCGTCGTCGCCCTGGTCATCCAGGTCAGCGTCCTGGCCCGGCTCCAACTGCCGGGCGCCGTACCGGACCTGGTGCTGCTCACCGTCCTCGGCCTCGCCCTGGTCTACGGCCACGTCGGCGGAGCCCTCATCGGCTTCGGCGCGGGCCTCCTCTCCGACCTGGCCCCGCCCGCCGACCACGCCGCCGGGCGGTACGCGCTGGTGCTCTGCGTCGTCGGTTACCTCGCGGGCCTCGCCAAGCCCGACAGCGGCCGGCTGCGCTCCGCCACCGGTCCGCTCGTCGTGGTCGTCGGGGCGGCCATCGGCTCGACGCTGCTGTACGCGGGTGTGGGCGCCCTCGTCGGCGACACCGCCGCACGCCATGTGGGCCTCGGCGGGCTGCTCTTCACCGCCGCGCTCTACGACCTGCTGCTCGCGCCCTTCACGGTGCCGCTGATCATCGCACTCGCCAGACGCGCCGAGAACGACCCGCTGGGGGAGGGCACCCCGGCCAACAAGGCCACCGACGTCTCCTCAGGCTGGCTCGCCTCGGGCACCGGACTGAGCATCGGCAGCCAGCGCGGCGGCCTGCGCGCCAAGGCGGCCAAGGCACGCGTCGCGCGCGCCGGACGCATCAAGGGGGTCAAGCGCCTGTGAGGGCGAACCACTTCACCGGCCGCGCCGAAGGACGCAGCACCGACCGCGCCGAAGGACCCGAAGGACGTACCGCCGGCCGCGCCGAAGTACGTATCGCAGGACGTATCAGGGGAGGGGAGAAGTGACCAACATTCCGGAGACCGGACGCACCCCCCGCGTCCAGATCCGCCTCATCGTCATCCAGATCCTCGTCGTCTCCCTCCTGCTCACCCTCGGCGGCCGCCTCTGGTACCTCCAGATCCGCAACGGCGACGAGTACGCGGAGGAAGCCTCCGGCAACCACGTCCAGCAGGTCGTCCAGCCCGCCGTGCGCGGCTCGATCCTGGACGCCCGCGGTGTGCCGATCGCCGACAACCACACGCGTCTGGTCGTCTCCGCGTCCCGCACCGATCTGATGAAGATGAAGGACGACGGCAAGGCGGTCCTCGCCAAGCTCGCCGACGTCCTCGCCATGGACCCCAAGGACGTCGCCGACAAGGTCCGCCTCTGCGACGCCAAGACCCCGCAGCCCTGTTGGAACGGCTCGCCCTACCAGCCCATCCCGATCACCGACGAGGCCACGCCCAAGCAGGCCCTCCAGATCCGGGAGCGCTCCGAGGACTTCCCCGGCATCACCGCCGAACCCACCGCCGTGCGCCGCTACCCCGCGCCCGGCAACTCCAACACCGCGCAGGTCCTCGGCTACCTCTCACCCGTCACCGACGACGAGATCAACAAGGCCAAGGACACCGACTCCCCGTTCCTCCGCTCCGACCAGGTGGGCCGCTCCGGTCTTGAACGGACGTACGACAAGCAGCTGCGCGGCAAGGCCGGTGTGACCCGCTACGAGGTCGACAACCTCGGCCGCGTCATCGGCAAGGCCGAGTCCGACAAGGCCGAGCCCGGGGCGAACGTCGTCACCAGCATCGACGCGCGTGTCCAGGCCGTCTCCGAGTACTGGCTGAACGACGCGATGAAGAAGGCCCGCCAGGAGTTCGACAAGAACACCGGCGAGAACTACAAGGCCGACGCGGGCGCCGTCGTCGTCATGGAGAACAAGACCGGCCGCGTCGTCTCCATGGCCTCCAACCCGACGTACGACCCGAACGCCTGGGTCGGCGGCATCTCCGGCAAGGACTACGCCCAGCTCACCGGCAAGAAGTCCAACTACCCGCTGCTGAACCGCGCCATCCAGGGCCAGGCGGCCCCCGGCTCGATCTTCAAGGTCATCCCGACGGCCGCCGCCGTGAACGCGGGCTACGACTTCAACGCCCTCTACCCGTGCCCCAGCTCGTACTCGATCGGCGGCCAGACCTTCAAGAACTTCGAGTCCAAGGGCCACGGCGCCATCACCCTCGGCAAGGCGCTCGAAGTCTCCTGCGACACCGTCTTCTACAAGCTCTCGCACGACCAGTGGGCCAGGGACGGCGGGAACAAGCCGAGGCCCGACGCCAAGGACTGGTTCTACAGGACCGCCCACCAGTTCGGCCTCGGCAAGGAGACCGGCATCGACCTCCCCAACGAGGTCACCGGCCGCGTCCCCGACCGCAAGTGGAAGAAGGACTACTGGAAGGCCAACAAGGACGCCTGGTGCAAGCAGGGCAAGAAGACCGGCGGTGACTACGCCGCGCGCATCGCGTACGAGAACTGCCTCGAAGGCATGAAGATGCGCGCCGGTGACTCCGTCAACTACTCCATCGGCCAGGGCGACACCCTCGTCACGCCGATACAGATGGCGACGATCTACTCCGCCATCGCCAACGGCGGCACCCTCTACGACCCCACCGTCGGCAAGGCGATCATCAGCGCCGACGGAAAGCAGGTGCGGGAGATCGAACCGCGGTCGCACGGCAAGCTGCCCATGGACGCCGAGCTCCAGAGGGACATAGACGGTGCCCTCGCGGACGTCGCGACGCGCGGCACGGCGGCCTGGCGGTTCCAGGGCTGGCCACAGGACAAGATCCCGATGCACGCCAAGACGGGTACCGCCGAGGTCTACGGCAAGCAGACCACCTCGTGGTTCGCGACCTACACCAAGGACTACACGATCGTCATGACGATCTCCCAGGGCGGCACGGGCTCCGGCGCCTCCGGACCCGCCGTCCGCAAGATCTACGACGCGATCTACGGCCTCGACGACAGCGGCAAGCAGGACAAGAAGAAGGCGCTCCTGCCCGAGCCGCAGAAGAGCCTGCCGAAGATCGAGAGCGACGGCTCCATCGACCCTCCGAAGATCAAGCCCTACAAGCCCGAGGCGCCCAAGGAGCCGGACGAGCAGCAGGAGCTGGCCGGCGCCCCGGCCGACTGGAGGCGTGACTGATGACCGGCAGCGGCTTCTCCGTCTCCGGGTACGGCCCCGAGCGCTCCAACATGTCGCGGCTCATGGCCCGTGACTCGATAGTGCGCCGACTCGACTGGCCGATGCTGCTCGCGGCGATCGCGCTCTCCATGATCGGCACCGCGCTCGTCTACTCGGCTACCCGCAACCGCACCGAGCTGGTCGGCGACGACCCGTACGCCTTCGCGCTCAAGCACCTCCTGAACACCGGCATCGGCTTCGTCCTGATGATCGGCACCGTCTGGCTCGGCCACCGCACGCTGCGCACGGCCGTGCCGATCCTCTACGGCATCTCCGTCTTCCTCGTCCTGCTCGTGCTCACCCCGCTCGGCGCGACCATCAACGGCGCCCACGCGTGGATCGTGCTCGGCGGCGGCTTCTCGCTCCAGCCCTCCGAGTTCGTGAAGATCACGATCATCCTGGGCATGGCGATGCTGCTCGCGGCCCGCGTGGACGCGGGCGACAAGGACCACCCCGACCACCGCACCGTCGTGCAGGCCCTCGGCCTGGCCGCCGTGCCGATAGTGATCGTCCTGCTCATGCCCGACCTCGGCTCGGTCATGGTGATGGCGATGATCGTGATCGGCGTGCTGCTCGCCTCGGGCGCCTCCAACCGCTGGGTCTTCGGACTGCTCGGCACCGGCGTCGCCGGTGGCGTCGCCATATGGCAGCTCGGCGTCCTCGACGACTACCAGATCGCCCGCTTCGCCGCCTTCGCCAACCCCGCGCTCGACCCGGCGGGCGTCGGCTACAACACCAACCAGGCCCGCATCGCCATCGGCTCGGGCGGCCTGACCGGCACGGGCCTGTTCAACGGCTCCCAGACCACCGGGCAGTTCGTCCCCGAGCAGCAGACCGACTTCGTCTTCACCGTCGCGGGCGAGGAGCTCGGCTTCGTGGGCGCGGGCGCGATCCTGGTCCTCCTCGGCGTCGTCCTGTGGCGCGCCTGCCGCATCGCCCGCGAGACGACCGAGCTGTACGGCACGATCGTCGCCGCCGGGATCATCGCCTGGTTCGCCTTCCAGTCCTTCGAGAACATCGGGATGACGCTGGGCATCATGCCGGTCGCGGGCCTTCCGCTGCCCTTCGTCAGCTACGGAGGCTCGTCGATGTTCGCGGTCTGGGTGGCCGTCGGACTGCTCCAGTCGATCAAGGTCCAGCGGCCGATGTCGGCGTAGTCCCACCGATGACCTGCCCCGCGTCGCGCTTCACGTCTAGATTCGGTTCATGGCGGAGACGAAGCGCGAGATCGAGCGGAAGTACGACGTCGGGGCGGACGCGGAGCTGCCCGACCTGACCGGTGTGGCCGGGGTCGGGGACGTCGTCGACAGAGGCGTCGTCGAACTGGACGCCACCTACTGGGACACCCCCGACGAACGCCTGGCCGCCGCCTCGATCACACTGCGCCGCCGCACCGGAGGCGCGGACGAGGGCTGGCACCTGAAACTGCCCGTGTCGCTCGCCGAGGGCGTGCGCGACGAGATCCACGCGCCGCTCTCCGACGAGGTGCCCCGCGCCCTCCTCGGCCTCGTGCGCTCCCGCGTCCGCGAGACCGAACTCACCCCCCTCGTCCACCTCTTGTCCGCGCGGAACCTCCGCCACCTCGTCGACGCGCGGGGCGCGCTGCTCGCCGAGGTCAGCATCGACGCGGTACGGGCCGAGCGGCTCACCGCGGGCGGCGGCACGGCCGCGTGGTCCGAGATCGAGGTGGAGCTGGCCGAAGGCGGCGACCCCGCGCTCCTCGACAAGGTCGAGAAGAAGCTGAGGAAGGCGGGCGTACGACGCTCCTCCTCGTCGTCGAAGCTGGGCAGGGCGCTGACGGAGACCGCGCCCAAGGGACGTAAGGCGGGTCGGCCCGCCGAAGGCGCTGCCGTCAGGAGCGGAAAGAAGGCCGGAATGAAGGCCGGAATGAAGGCCGGGAAGCGCGAGGCCGTCGCCGAGGCCGTGCGGGAGACCGTCGGGGACGGACCCGGAACCGCCGGCGACCACGTCGTCGCCTACCTCCGCGCCCAGCGCGACGCGATCGTCTCCCTGGACCCCGCCGTCCGCCGCGACCTGCCCGACTCCGTGCACCAGATGCGGGTCGCCACCCGGCGGATGCGCAGCGCCTTCACGTCGTACCGCAAGATCCTCGACCGGACGGTCACCGACCCGGTCGGCGACGAACTCAAGTGGCTCGCCGGGGAGCTGGGCGTCGACCGCGACCAGGAAGTCCTCGCCGAGCGGCTCACCGCTCGCGTCGGCGCGCTGCCGAGGACCCTCCTCCTCGGCCCGGTGCGCGGCCGGCTCCGCATCTGGTCCGTGGCCCGCCGCACCGGCTCGCGCGGCAGGACGGTCGCCGTCCTCGACAGCAAGCGCTACCTCGCGCTCCTGGACGCCGTCGACGCCCTGCTCGCCGCGCCCCCACTGCGCCCCGCCGCCTCCGCACCACCCGGCAAGGCGCTCCCCAAGGCGCTCCTCAAGGAGTACGCACGCCTCGCCACCCGCGTCCGGCACGCCCTCGCGCTGCCCTCCGGCGAGGAGCGCGACCAGGCCATGCACGCCGCCCGCAAGGCCGCCAAGCGCGCCCGGTACGCGGGCGAGGCGGCCGTCCCCGCGCTCGGCGACCCCGCCGAGCGGTTCGCGAAGCGGATGAAAGCCGTACAGACCGTGCTCGGCGACCACCAGGACAGCGTGGTCGCCCGCGACGCCCTGCGCGCCCTGGCGGTCCAGGCCCATCTGGCGGGGGAGTCCGCGTTCACCTGGGGCCTCCTGTACGGCCAGGAGGAGGCGAGCGCGGCGGACCGCGAGCGGGAGCTGCCGCAGGTGTGGGCCGATGCGTCCCGGCGGAAGGTGAGGGCGGCGCTCGGCGGCTGAACGCCGGGGTACGCTGGATGGTCATCCCTGCCAGCTCATGAAGGTTCACGATGTCTGAATCGGTCTTCCCACAGCTCGAAGCTCTGCTCCCGCATGTGCAGAAGCCCATCCAGTACGTCGGTGGTGAGCTGAACTCCACCGTCAAGCCGTGGGACTCCTGCGACGTCCGCTGGGCGCTCATGTACCCGGACGCGTATGAGGTGGGGTTGCCCAACCAGGGCGTCATGATCCTCTACGAGGTCCTGAACGAACGTCCGGGCGTCCTCGCCGAGCGCACCTACAGCGTGTGGCCGGACCTGGAGGCCCTGATGCGGGAGCACGGGGTACCGCAGTTCACCGTGGACTCGCACCGGCCCGTCGGCGCCTTCGACGTCTTCGGGCTCAGCTTCTCCACCGAGCTGGGCTACACCAACATGCTGACCGCCCTCGACCTCGCGGGCATCCCGCTGGAGGCCAAGGACCGCACCGTCGAGGACCCGATCGTGCTCGCGGGCGGCCACGCCGCGTTCAACCCCGAGCCGATCGCCGACTTCATCGACGCCGCGATCATCGGCGACGGCGAGCAGGCCGTGCTCGACATGACCGAGATCATCCGCGCCTGGAAGGCGGAGGGCCGCCCCGGCGGCCGCGAGGAGGTCCTGCTCCGCCTCGCGAAGACGGGCAGCGTGTACATCCCGGCGTTCTACGACGTCGAGTACCTCCCCGACGGGCGGATCGGACGCGTCGTACCCAACAGGTCGGGCGTGCCGTGGCGGGTGTCCAAGCACACCGTCATGGACCTCGACGAGTGGCCCTACCCCAAGCAGCCCCTCGTCCCGCTCGCGGAGACCGTCCACGAGCGCATGTCCGTCGAGATCTTCCGCGGCTGCACCCGCGGCTGCCGTTTCTGCCAGGCCGGCATGATCACGCGCCCCGTGCGGGAGCGAAGCATCACCGGCATCGGCGAGATGGTCGAGAAGGGCCTGAAGGCGACCGGCTTCGAAGAGGTCGGCCTGCTCTCGCTCTCCTCCGCGGACCACAGCGAGATCGCCGACGTCGCCAAGGGCCTCGCCGACCGGTACGAGGAGGACAAGATCGGCCTGTCCCTCCCCTCGACCCGCGTCGACGCCTTCAACGTCGACCTCGCCAACGAGCTGACCAGGAACGGCCGCCGCTCCGGCCTGACCTTCGCCCCCGAGGGCGGCTCCGAGCGGCTGCGCAAGGTCATCAACAAGATGGTGTCCGAGGAAGACCTCATCCGCACCGTCTCGACGGCGTACGGCAACGGCTGGCGCCAGGTGAAGCTGTACTTCATGTGCGGCCTGCCCACCGAGACCGACGACGACGTCCTCCAGATCGCTGACATGGCGACGAAGGTCATCCAGAAGGGCCGCGAGGTCTCCGGAGCGAACGACATCCGCTGCACGGTGTCGATCGGCGGCTTCGTCCCCAAGCCGCACACCCCCTTCCAGTGGGCCCCGCAGCTCTCCGCCGAGGAGACCGACGCCCGCCTGGAGAAGCTCCGCGACAAGATCCGCGGCGACAAGAAGTACGGCCGCTCGATCGGCTTCCGCTACCACGACGGCAAGCCCGGCATCGTCGAGGGCCTCCTCTCGCGCGGCGACCGCCGCATCGGCGCCGTCATCCGCGCCGTCTACGAGGAAGGCGGCCGCTTCGACGGCTGGCGCGAGCACTTCAGCTACGAGCGCTGGATGCGATGCGCCGACAAGACGCTGCCCGAGATGGGCGTCGACGTCGACTGGTACACCACGCGTGAACGTACGTACGAAGAGGTCCTGCCCTGGGACCACCTGGACTCCGGTCTCGACAAGGACTGGCTCTGGGAGGACTGGCAGGACTCCCTCGACGAGACCGAGGTCGAGGACTGCCGCTGGACGCCGTGTTTCGACTGCGGTGTCTGCCCGCAGATGGACACGCAGATCCAGATCGGCCCCACCGGCAAGAAGCTGCTGCCGCTCACGGTCGTGAAGTAAAGGCAGCGGCACCGGCACATGCCTCAACTCACCCCGCCCACCGTCCTGGTGCACCGCTCCTACATCGCCGCGATGGAGGAGTTCCGGGCCGAGGGGCGGGGCGGTCCCGACGACGACTCGACGCTCGGCCGCACCCTGCGCGACTACGGCGACAAGTGGCACGACCCCGTCGTCTTCGAGCGGTACGTCGCCGAGACCCACCGCGCCGCCGAGCACACCGACGGGCCGCTCGCCGTCCCCGTCACAACCCTCTGGTACGTCGACGGCAGCACCGACTACCTCGGCCGCGTCGCCGTCCGCCACAGCATC
The DNA here is from genome assembly GCF_053589195.1 of Streptomyces sp. NPDC003379. Classification (NCBI taxonomy): domain Bacteria; kingdom Bacillati; phylum Actinomycetota; class Actinomycetes; order Kitasatosporales; family Streptomycetaceae; genus Streptomyces; species Streptomyces sp. NPDC003379. The sequence continues at coordinate 84,468 of NZ_JBSFRK010000015.1, forward strand.
GCCACCCGTTTCCTGCGCGAGTACGGCGGCCACATCGGCTACGACGTCCGCCCCACCGCGCGCCGCCGCGGCCACGCCACCGGGATGCTGCGCGCCTGCCTGCCGTACGCCGCCCGACTCGGCCTGGAATCCGTCCTGGTGACCTGCGACACCGACAACACCGGTTCACGCAAGGTCATCGAGGCCGCGGGCGGCGTATTCGAGGACGAGCGGGGCGGAAAGCTGCGGTACTGGATCCGAACCGAACTCCCACGCGTCTAGGACGACATGGACCTGGAAAAACGACCTCCCCACGAGGCTGTGCGTCAGCCGCCACCGGGGCAGGCCGACCGCCGGCCCGAGCAGGCCGAAGGCTGTCTCGCCGTCGCCATCCGACTGCCGGTGCGGATCGTGGTGCTGGTGCTCGTCGTGCCGGTGCGCCTGGTCTGGGACGCGCTCGCCGTCTGCGGCCGCTTCCTCTACTACAGAGCCCTGCGCCCGGTAGGACGCGCCATCGGCACCGTCCTCACCTGGCTGCTCAAAGCGGTCTTCGTGTGGCCGTGGGTGGGGCTTTGGCGGTACGTGGTCGTGCCGGTCGGCGCCGGGCTCGCCTGGCTGGGCCGGATGCTGATCGTCGTCCCCGCGGTGTGGCTGTACGAGGCCGCCCTGACGCCGATCGGGCACGGCATCGCCTGGCTGGCGCTGGGCATCGGCCGGGGCATCACAGCCCTGGCGCTCGGCATCGGCGCGGGCTGCGCATGGCTGTGGCGCCACCTCGTCGCGATCCCGGCCGCGTGGCTCTACGCGCGCGTGCTGACCCCGATCGGCCATGGCATCGCCTGGCTCGCACGGACCGTCGGCACCGGAGCGGCGGCGGCCGGACGCGGCATCGGCGCCGTCCTGACCTGGCTGTTCAAGGCGGTCTTCGTGTGGCCGTGGGTGGGACTGTGGCGGTACGTGGTCGTGCCGGTCGGCATCGCCCTCGCCTGGCTCGGCCGGGTACTGATCGTCGTCCCCGCGGTGTGGCTGTACGAGGCCGTCCTGACGCCGATCGGGCACGGCATCGCCTGGCTCGCGCGCGGCATCGGAGCGGGCGTCGACTGGCTGGCGCGCGGCATCTGGACCGTCGTCTCGACGCTGTTCCGCTGGATCCTCGTCGCGCCCGCCGTCGCCGTGTGGCGCTGGGTCCTCGCGCCCGTCGGACGGGCCGTCGCCGTCGTCGCGCGCGAGATCGGCGACGCGCTCGGACACGCCTGGCGCATCGCCGGGCACATCTCCCTCGTCGTCGGCCGCTTCCTGGCCAGACTCCTTCGGTGGATCTTCGTAGAGCCGGTGCGGTGGGCGTACCGCTCCGTCCTCACACCCGTCGGACACGTCGTCCGCGACGCGGTGTGGCGCCCCGCCGCCAAGGCCGTCAAGGAGGCCCGCCGCGCCACCCGGCAGGCCCTCTCCGCCGCACGCGAGAGCGTGCGACAGGCGCGGGCCGACGTGCGGCGCATGCTGTTCGGAGCACCGAGGCAGCCGGTGCCTGTGGCGGCGACGCCGGGGGAGCCCGTCCCCGTACCGGTGGCCCGGCGGGAACCTGACACGCCCGGGGGACGTACTCTAGGTAGCAGTACGACCGCACTCACGAAGGACTGACGACACTGGGCAAGCGACAGCCCGAAGGCCCGCCGCCCGCACCCGCGGTGCAGCGCATCCGACTGCGCTACACCAAGCGCGGCCGCCTCCGGTTCACCAGCCACCGTGACTTCCAGCGCGCCTTCGAGCGTGCGCTGCGCCGCGCCGAGGTGCCCATGGCGTACTCGGCGGGGTTCACCCCGCACCCGAAGGTGTCGTACGCCAATGCCGCACCCACCGGCACGGGCAGTGAGGCCGAGTACCTGGAGATCGCGCTCACCGCACCGCGCGACCCCGACCAACTGCGCGATCTGCTCAACGAATCGCTGCCGGACGGTCTGGACATCACCGACGCCGTCGAGTCCCGCACCTCGGGCCTCGCCGACCGGCTCACCGCCTCCATCTGGGAGCTGCGCCTCGACGGCGTGGAGCCCGCGGAGGCACAGCGCGCGGCCGAGCTGTTCCGCGCCGCCGAGACGGTCGAGGTGCAGCGCCGCACGAAGAACGGCATGCGCACCTTCGACGCGCGCGCCGCGGTCGTCGGCCTGGAAGCGATCAACGACGGTAAAGCGATCAACGATGGTGAAGCGATCACTGACGGTGCAGTGATCACGCGCGACACTGATAGGCCGAGCGACAAGCCCTGTGCGATACTGCGGCTGGTTGTTCGGCACGTGACACCTGCCGTACGACCTGACGACGTCCTGTCCGGTCTCCGAGCTGTGGCCGACCTGGCGCCGCCGGTCCCCGCAGCGGTGACCAGGCTGGCGCAGGGGCTTTTCGATGAAGAGACCGGCACGGTGACCGACCCGCTCGCGCCCGACCGCGAGGCAGTCACGGCCGCCACACCCACGGCCGCCGTCTCTGCCGCCGCGAAGGCGCCGGCGCCGGAAGGCCCCCGTTAAGGACGTACGTCAAAGCGCAGCCCTCGTACTCGGGAGCCACCTGGGTCGGGCAGCGCACTGACCGAGACTTTCGCCAGGCCGTTCGCATTTGGGCGTACGGAACCGGCGAGACAAGACATAGAGAGCTCCCGTGCGGCGCCCACGCCCCCGGATGGCGGCCCCGCGCATCTAGCGCGAGCCGCGTACATCACCGGACCAGGCGCGGCGCCCGGGAGCGTGACGGGAGAACCGCCCGCATGCTTGAGCCGAACGAACCCACTGAGGGCTCGCAGAACAACAGCCCCAGCGACACCCTTCCGCCGCGCCGTCGGCGCCGCGCGGCATCGCGCCCCGCAGGCCCGCCCGCGGGGACCGCGAAAGCCGCGGCGCCGGCCATACCGGCCACCCCCGCTGCCGAAGAGGTCGAAGAGACCGAAGAGGTGACCGAGGCCACCGAGTCCGGCGCCGAGCCCGTCGCCGAGGAGGCCGCGCCCGCCCCGCGTGCGCGCCGTCGTGCGACGCGCCGTGCTTCGGCGCCCACTGGTGCCCCGCAGGCCGCCGCCGAGGCGCCTGCGCCCGTAGTCGAAGAGGCCGATGAGGCCGATGAGGCTGAGGAGGCCGCGCCTGCGCCGCGTGGCCGCCGTCGTGTGGCCCGGCGTGCTTCGGCGCCAGCTGGTGCGCCGGAGGCCGCCGCTGAGGCGCCTGCGCCCGTAGTCGAAGAGGCCGAAGAGGCCGATGAGGCTGAGGAGGCCGCGCCTGCGCCGCGTGGCCGCCGTCGTGCGGCCCGCCGTGCTTCGGCGCCCGCTGGTGCGCCGCAGGCCGCCGCTGAGGCGCCTGCGCCCGTAGTCGAAGAGGCCGAAGAGGCCGATGAGGCTGAGGAGGCCGGGCCCGCGCCGCGTGGCCGCCGTCGTGTGGCCCGGCGTGCTTCGGCGCCCGCTGGTGCGCCGGAGGCCGTCGCCGAGGTGGCGGAGCCGGTCGCCGAGGCGCCCGCGTCCGCCGTCGAAGAGGCCGATGAGGCTGAGGAGCCCGCGCCCGCGCCCGCGCCCCGTGCGCGCCGTCGTGCGACGCGTCGCGCTTCCGCGCCCGCTGGTGCGCCGGAGGCCGCCACCGAGGTGACCGAGCCTGTTGTCGAGGCGTCGGCGCCCGCCGTCGAAGAGGCGGAAGAGACCGAAGAGGCCGCGCCCGCCCCGCGTGCGCGCCGTCGTGCGTCCCGCCGCGCCTCCGCACCCGCCGGTGCGCCCCAGGCCGCCGCCGAGGACGCGCCCGCCGCCGTCGAGGAGGCGCCCGCCGCCACCGCGCCCGCCGAGGCCGAGCCGGTCGCCGACGAGGGCGCTCCCGCGCCGCGTGCCCGCCGTCGTGCCACCCGTCGCGCCTCCGCGCCCGCCGGTGAGCCGAAGGCCGCGGAGAAGGCCGTGGAGCAGCCTGCCGAGAAGGCGCCCGAGAAGGCCGCCGAGCAGCCCGCCCCCATCCAGGAGGCCCCCGCCGAGCCCGTCGAGGACGACGCCCCCCGTGGCCGTCGCCGTCGCGCCACCCGCAAGACCGCGGCCGCCGGATTCTCCGCGCCCGCCGGTCACAAGGCCCGCAAGGCCCAGGCCGCCGACGAGTCCGGTGAGGGCGGCCGTAAGCCCGCCCGCCCCGCCGTCGCCGTGTTCCAGGCGCCGGTGTTCGCCGCGCCGATGTTCCAGACCCCGGAGCGCGCCGCCGCCGCGGCCGCCGCAGAGGCCGCGGAGGAGCCCGTCGAGGAGCCCACCGCCGCCGCCGCCCCCGCCCCCGCCCCCGTGGCCGAGGAGGACACGGCCCCGCGCCGTCGCCGCCGCCGTCGCGCCGCGGACGAGCAGCCCGCCGCCGTAGAGGAGCGGGAGCCCGTCAAGGCGGTCGAGGAGCAGCCGGCCGACGAGGCCGAGGACGTCGCCGTCGAGCAGGCCGACTCCGCCGGCGCCGACGGCTCCGACGACGACACGGAGGAGTCCGGCGAGCGCCAGGGCCGCCGTCGCCGCCGCGGTGGCCGTCGCCGTCGCCGCGGTGACCTGGCCGACCAGGACGGCGAGCAGCACGACACCGCGGCCGAGTCCGACGACGACACCGTGACCGTCGCCGCCGAGCAGGCGGAGCAGGACGCCGAGGACACCGCCGAGCAGGCCGCCGAGGACGCCGAGGACGCGGACGACATGGGTTCGGACGCCGGTGGTGCCGGCTCCAGCAGCAGCCGTCGCCGTCGTCGCCGCCGCCGTCGCGCCGGTGACTCCCCCGAGGGCGAGCCGGCCGACGGCGACCCCGAGCGCACGGTCGTGAAGGTCCGCGAGCCCCGCAAGAAGGAAGAGCGCGAGCTCGGCACGGGCGCCGACGAGGTCCAGTCCATCAAGGGCTCGACGCGCCTCGAGGCCAAGAAGCAGCGCCGCCGCGAGGGCCGCGAGCAGGGCCGCCGCCGGGTGCCGATCATCACCGAGGCCGAGTTCCTGGCGCGCCGCGAGGCCGTCGAGCGCGTGATGGTCGTCCGCCAGAACGGCGAGCGCACCCAGATCGGCGTCCTCGAGGACAACGTGCTCGTCGAGCACTACGTCAACAAGGAGCAGGCCACCAGCTACGTCGGCAACGTCTACCTGGGCAAGGTCCAGAACGTACTGCCGTCCATGGAGGCCGCGTTCATCGACATCGGCAAGGGCCGCAACGCGGTCCTCTACGCCGGTGAGGTCAACTTCGAGGCGCTCGGCATGGCCAACGGCCCCCGGCGCATCGAGTCCGCCCTGAAGTCCGGCCAGTCGGTCCTCGTACAGGTCACGAAGGACCCGATGGGCCACAAGGGCGCCCGCCTGACCAGCCAGGTCTCGCTGCCCGGCCGTTATCTGGTCTACGTCCCCGAGGGGTCGATGACCGGCATCAGCCGCAAGCTGCCCGACACCGAGCGCGCGCGTCTGAAGACCATCCTCAAGAAGATCGTCCCCGAGGACGCGGGCGTCATCGTGCGCACCGCCGCCGAGGGCGCCAGCGAGGACGAGCTGCGCCGCGACGTCGAGCGTCTGCAGGGCCAGTGGGAGGACATCCAGAAGAAGGCGAAGGCGGCCTCCACGAGCGCGCCGGGCCTGCTGTACGGCGAGCCGGACATGACCGTCCGCGTGGTCCGCGACATCTTCAACGAGGACTTCTCCAAGGTCATCGTCAGCGGTGACGACGCGTGGGAGACCATCCACGGATACGTCTCGCACGTCGCGCCCGACCTGGCGGACCGCCTCTCCAGGTGGACCTCCGAGGTCGACGTCTTCGCGACGTACCGGATCGACGAGCAGCTCGCGAAGGCCCTGGACCGCAAGGTCTGGCTGCCGAGCGGCGGCTCGCTGGTGATCGACAAGACCGAGGCGATGATCGTCGTCGACGTCAACACCGGCAAGTTCACCGGTCAGGGCGGCAACCTCGAAGAGACCGTGACGAGGAACAACCTCGAAGCGGCCGAGGAGATCGTGCGCCAGCTGCGCCTGCGCGACCTCGGCGGCATCGTCGTCATCGACTTCATCGACATGGTTCTGGAGTCCAACCGCGATCTGGTCCTGCGCCGTCTGCTCGAATGCCTCGGGCGCGACCGTACGAAGCACCAGGTCGCCGAGGTCACCTCGCTCGGCCTGGTCCAGATGACCCGTAAGCGTGTCGGCCAGGGGCTCCTCGAGTCCTTCTCCGAGACGTGCGTGCACTGCAATGGCCGCGGCGTCATCGTCCACATGGAGCAGCCGACCTCCGCCGGTGGCGGCGGCAAGCGCAAGAAGCGCGGGCGTGGCGGCGCGGACCAGCAGGACCACGGTCACGAGCACACCCACGAGCACGAGGCCGACGGCGTCGATGTCGCCGACCTCGCCGAGACCGAGGCCGACATCGCGGCGGAGATCGCCGCTCCGGTGGCGCTGCCCGAGCCCGAGTTCGTCCCGGACGAGGAGCTGTACAGCAGCGCGGCCGAGGCCGAGGCCGCCGCTTCGCGCGGTGGCCGCTCCCGGCGCAGGGCGACGCGGCGGGCCTCGGCCCCGGCGGGCGCTCCCCGTGCCGAAGCCGCTCCCGAGGAGGCCGTGGAGGCCCCCAGGCCGGAGACGCCGAAGCGGTCGGGCAAGAGGGCCAGGGCTGCCGAGAAGGCCGCCGAGAGGGCCGCTGAGAGGGCCGCGAGGGCCGAGGCGGAGACCGCCGAGGCCGAGGTCCCCGTCGTCGAGTCCGTCGTCGCGCGCACCGAGGCGCCGGCCGCCGAGGACCCGATCGTGGGCACCCCTGAGGCCGTCCACGCGGCGCACGAGGCTCCCGCGGCCCCCGCGGAGGACGCCGCGCCGAAGGGACGTACGCGCCGTCGCGCCGTCCGCAAGGCGACGTCGCCCGCCGGTTCGCCGAAGGCCGCGGAGACCGAGCCCGAGGCCGCCGAGGTGGTCGTCGCTCCGGCGCCCAAGGCCGAGCCGGTGGCGGAGCCCGTCGCCGAGCCGGTGGCCGAGGCGCCCGTCGCCGACGCCGCTCCGGCCCGTCCGCGCCGCCGTGCGGTGCGCAAGGCCACCGCGCCGACCGCGTCGGAGGAGGCGGCCGTCGTGGTCGTCCCGTCGGCGGAGAAGGCCGAGCCGGTGAAGGCCGAGCCGGAGAAGGCCGAGTCGGAGAAGCCCGCGGCCGAGGCCGAGGCCCCCGCCGAGGAAGCCGTTCCGGCCAAGAAGACGGCGCGCAAGGCCGCCAAGAAGGCGCCCGCGAAGAAGGCCGCCACCAAGAAGACCGTGGCCAAGAAGACGGCCGCCAAGAAGACGACGGCCAAGAAGGCGTCGAAGGCGACGACGAAGAAGGCCGCGGCGGCCGAGCAGGCGCCGTCCGGCGTCTCCGCGACCGCCGCCGACGAGGGCTGACCGCCGTCGGCGAGAGCTGACCGCTCTTCGCGACCCAGTGCCCCCCTGTCCGGCCGGAATGGCTGAGCAGGGGGGCACCGCTGTGTCCGGGAAACGGCGCACCACAGCTCGAAAGCGTGAACCGGCCACCATGGTCTTTGAGTAAGGGACAACTACCTGTAAAACTCATGCGGTCTGACGGGTGAACAGAGACGTGAGCGCGCGCGTGGGGAGCCCGCGCGCCGGCGTCAGGGAGGGATGACAGATGGCGCACGCGCGCCTGCGAGGCACGGGACGGCACCGTGCGGCGAAGCCGGCCAAGGGCGGACGCCAGGCGGTGGCGCTGGCCACGGTCCTGTCGGCGGCGGGGATCCAGGCCGCGGGCTCCGTGGGGACCGCGTCGGCGGACACGTCGCCCACCTGGACCGAGGGCCCGATCTTCAACGACCCGAAGGGCGACGTCGACCAGCAGCACGCGATCCGCACCCGGCTGATCGAGCTGACGAACGCGGCGGTGCCCGGCTCGACGATCAAGGTCGCGGTCTACCACGTGTGGGAGGCCCCGATCGTCGACGCGCTCGTGGCCGCCAAGAAGCGCGGTGTGCACGTCCAGGTCCTGCTCGACGAGACCAGCAAGAGCGACCGGCCCACGAACAACTCGTTCCCCAGGCTCATGCAGGCGCTCGGCACGAGCAAGAGCAGGCCGTCCTTCGTGACGCTCTGCCCGACCGGGAAGTCCTGCCTCGGCGACCCGCGGTACGACAAGTCGATCATGCACAACAAGTTCTGGCTGTTCTCGCAGGTCAAGGGCGCCAGGGACGTCGTCGTACAGACCACGTCGAACTCGACGCCGTCCGCGCACACGAAGTTCTTCAACGACGCGCTGCTGCTGCCGAACAACCCCGCCATGTACGACGCGTACGCCGACTACTTCGCCGACATGCTCGGCAAGCGCTGGCAGGACTGGGACTACCGCACGGTCAGCAGCGGCCGCTACAAGACGTACTTCTTCCCGCGCAACGGCACGGTCAACGAGACCGACACCATGTACTCGGTCATGAACAACATCAAGTGCACCTACAAGGACTCGGCAGGTGTGACGCGGCGCACCAAGGTCCGCGCCGCCATCTTCAAGATCACGCGGAAGCAGATCGCCGACAAGCTGGTCTCGCTGAAGAAGGCCGGCTGCGACGTGAGCATCCTGTACGCGGAGACGGACAGCGCCAAGAGCCAGGGCGGCACGCCCGGCACCTGGGAGCAGCTCCACAAGTCCGGCGGCCCCTCCGTGCGCTGCTACAACGACGACAGGGACCCGCTGCGCCCCGGCTCCAAGCTGACGACGCCCTACATCATCCACTCGAAGTACCTGCTCATCGACGGCATGTACGACGGCAAGCGGAACAAGGTCTCCTTCACGGGCTCGCAGAACTACACGGCGCCCGCCCTGCGCGAGAACGACGAGGCGATCGTCAAGGTCGACGACGACTCGGTGCACGACACCTACCGCTCGCACTTCAACCGCACGCGGGCCGTCGCCTGGCCGGGCACCTCCGACAGGACCGACCTGTGCAAGGGCGTCAAGCCGCTGCCGCCGGACGGTGAGAAGCCGACCACGTGAGCGGGGGTGCGAGGTCGGTTTGACCCTTCAGGCCGGGCCCCGTAACCTGGACCGTCGGCGTGTTCGTATGCACGCCCGCCCCCTGTAAACCCTTTTCCTCCTGAGCCGCGGGCACTGCTTCCGGGTCGGGAGAGGCCGCCTGCTTTCGTGGGTGGCTGGACTGCGGGGGTCCCGTTCCGAGCGAAAGAGAGATCCGCGTGTACGCCATCGTGCGCAGCGGTGGTCGCCAGCACAAGGTTGCTGTCGACGACATCGTTGAGGTTGACAAGATTCCCACCGCCGAGGTTGGCGACACGGTCGAGCTCTCGACCCTGCTCGTTGTCGACGGTGACGCCGTGACGAGCGACCCGTGGGTGCTTGCCGGTATCAAGGTCACGGCCGAGGTCGTGGACCACCACAAGGGCGCGAAGATCGACATTCTTCGCTACAAGAACAAGACCGGCTACCGCCGTCGCCAGGGTCACCGCCAGCAGTACACGGCGATCAAGGTCACCGGTATCCCCACGGCTGCGAAGTAAGGGACTGAGACAAGATGGCACACAAGAAGGGCGCATCGTCCACTCGGAACGGTCGCGACTCCAATGCTCAGCGGCTCGGCGTGAAGCGCTTCGGCGGTCAGGTCGTCAACGCCGGTGAGATCCTGGTCCGCCAGCGCGGTACGCACTTCCACCCGGGCTCGGGTGTCGGCCGCGGCAAGGACGACACGCTGTTCGCGCTCGACGCCGGCGCGGTGGAGTTCGGTACCCACCGTGGCCGCAAGGTCGTGAACATCGTTCCGGTCGCCTGATCGGTTCCTTTCGCGAGGCGGACCTCACTTCCCCGTCGGGAAGCGGGTCCGCCTTTCGCGTGTTACGCAAGAGACAACCCCGCACGTTCCTTCTGGAGGCACCCCACCATGACCACCTTCGTGGACCGCGTCGAGCTGCATGCCGCCGCGGGTAGCGGAGGCCACGGCTGTGCCTCCGTTCACCGTGAGAAGTTCAAGCCGCTCGGCGGCCCGGACGGCGGCAACGGCGGCCGTGGCGGTGACGTCATCCTGGTAGTCGACCAGGACGTCACCACGCTGCTCGACTACCACCACAGCCCGCACCGCAAGGCCACCAACGGCCAGCCCGGCGCCGGTGACAACCGCTCCGGCAAGGACGGCCAGGACCTCGTCCTGCCCGTCCCCGACGGCACCGTCGTCCTCGACCGGCAGGGCAACGTCCTCGCGGACATGGTCGGCCAGGGCACCATCTTCGTCGCCGGCCAGGGCGGCCGCGGCGGCCTCGGCAACGCGGCCCTCGCCTCCGCCCGGCGCAAGGCCCCCGGCTTCGCGCTGCTCGGCGTGCCCGGTGAGGAGCGCGACCTCGTCCTGGAGCTCAAGTCCGTCGCCGACGTCGCCCTGGTGGGCTACCCGAGCGCGGGCAAGTCCTCGCTGATCTCCGTGCTGAGCGCCGCGAAGCCGAAGATCGCGGACTACCCCTTCACGACGCTCGTCCCCAACCTCGGCGTCGTGACGGCGGGATCCACCGTCTACACCGTCGCCGACGTGCCCGGCCTCATCCCCGGTGCCAGCCAGGGCCGCGGGCTCGGCCTCGAATTCCTGCGGCACGTCGAGCGGTGCAGTGTCCTCGTACACGTACTCGACACGGCGACCCTGGAGTCCGACCGCGACCCCGTCTCCGACCTCGACGTCATCGAGGAGGAGCTGCGGCAGTACGGCGCGGGCCTGGAGAACCGTCCGCGCATCGTCGTCCTCAACAAGATCGACATCCCGGACGGACAGGACCTCGCCGAGATGGTCCGGCCCGACCTGGAGGCGCGCGGCTACCGCGTCTTCGAGGTGTCGGCCGTCGCCCACAAGGGCCTCAAGGAGCTCTCCTTCGGCCTGGCCGAGATCGTCGCCGCCGCCCGTGCCGCGAAGCCTAAGGAGGAGACGACCCGCGTCGTCATCCGCCCCAAGGCCGTCGACGACAGCGGCTTCACCGTCACCCGCGAGGACGACGGCATCTACCGCGTGCGCGGCGAGAAGCCGGAGCGCTGGGTGCGCCAGACCGACTTCAACAACGACGAGGCCGTCGGCTACCTCGCGGACCGGCTCAGCCGCCTCGGCGTCGAGGACCAGCTGATGAAGGCGGGCGCGCGCAGCGGCGACGGCGTCGCCATCGGCCCCGAGGAGAACGCGGTCGTCTTCGACTGGGAGCCGACGATGATGGCCGGCGCGGAGATGCTCGGCCGCCGCGGCGAGGACCACCGCCTGGAGGCTCCCCGCCCCGCCGCCCAGCGGCGCAGGGACCGCGAAGCGGAGCGGGACGAGGCGGAGCGCGCGTACGACGACTTCGAGCCGTTCTAGGCGGACGCGTCACCCTGCGTACTGCGCCACCCCGCGTACGAGGAAGGGCCCCGGAGCACAAGCTCCGGGGCCCTTCCTCGTACGTACCGTCAGCGGGCGGTGGTCACGCCGTGACCGAGTCCTCCGCGCCGTTCGACTCCGTCGGGTCCTGCGCCGTCTCCTCGGCCGCCTCCTCCGCGACGCGCTGGCCGGGGATCTCCGCGTCGATGCGGGACGCCATGCGGGCGCGGCGGGCGTCGGACTTCGCGCACAGGGCGAGGGCCGCGGCGTTGAAGCGGGCCAGGGAGGGCGGGTCCGAGGGGCCCAGGAGGTGCTCCTTCAGCTCGGCGCGGGCCTCCGCGTGGGAGTCCAGCTCCGGGGCGCGTACGGACTTCATGAGGGCCGCCACGCCGTCCGCCTCGGGGGCCAGTATCGTCGCCGCCGACACCGTCGGGAAGCTCGCCCGGAACTCCGCCTCGGACATGCCCGACGTATTGGCGACCGCGTACGGCTTCTCGCTGCTCAGCCAGTCGGACACGACCGACGAGACATCGCTGATCAGCAGGTCCGCCTGGTTGAAGCAGGAGAAGATCGCCGGGCGCGCGCCCGTGATGATCTGGTGCTCCCACTCCGGGAAGGACGCCCAGAACGCGGCCTCCCAGGCGGCCGTCGCCTCGGCCACGGCGGCCTGCTGGTCGCCGTCGGGGGAGCCCTGGAGCATCATCCGCTCCTGCTCGTCCGAGCTCTTGCGGAACGCGGTCGCGGTCAGCCTGTCCAGCTCCGCGGCGCGGCGCGTCAGCTCGGCCACGGCCTCGGGGCCGGGGCGGGCGCCGGAGCGCTTGGTGTTGGCCGCGAGGATCATCGCCTTGATGCGCTCGTTGGCGGCGCCCGCGCGCGGGTCCTGCGAGCCGGTCATCGGGTGCGGCTTGTAGAGCAGCCGCACGGTCGGGTCGGCGAGCAGCTCGCGGACGATGTTCTCGCCGGCCAGGACCACCGAGGTGTTGCCCGGGTTGCCGTCCCAGCCCTCCCAGGTGGGGGCGTACAGCACGGTCGTGTACGGGCCCGTGGGCGCGCCCGTGAACGGCAGGATCGGGGAGAGCTGGGGGCGGCCCACCTCGACGACGTCCTTGTCCTCGACGCCGATGTCCGCCAGCTGGTAGCGGTCGCGGGCCGCGGGGCCCGCCACCCACACCTCGTCGTAGGCCTTCGCGTACGGGTTGCAGGAGGACAGCTTGTCGCTCTCGCCGTGGTTGATGAAGGCGTGCTTGATCGTCGGGATGCGCAGGACCTGCGAGGTCTTCGCGGCGTTCGCCGGGTGCAGCATCATCTTCAGCGTCGACGTCTCCAGGGAGAACATCGTCGCCACCTTCGGGAAGCAGATGATCGGGACGTCCGTCGCGTCGATCTTCTGCACCATGAACCGCTCACGCAGCACGATCAGCGGCTTGCCGTCGAGCTTGGAGAGCGTGGAGAGCCACATGTTCGCCTGGTACGCCGACGTCGTGCCGCCCGAGAAGTACATGGCGACCGTCGGCTTGTAGTCGGCCAGCCACTGGTCGAGCCACTCCATGACCCGCTCGTCGTTCTTCGCCCGCTTCTTGGGCAGCAGCCACGTGGCGAGGTACAGGGCGCCGCCGCCGATCAGCACGAGCGAGATGCCGAGGCCGATGCCGCCCCAGTACGCGTCCGTGGTGGCCGCGGTGAGCAGCAGGCCGACCGTCGTGGGCACCGAGAAGGTCAGCAGCCGGTGGGCCTGGCGCCGGGAGAGGATCCGCGGCGGGGCGGCCGTCAGGTGCAGTGCCGAGGCGTCGATGTTGCGCGTGACGATCGGCATCGCGCGCGTGCGGCGCACCATCACGGCGACGGCCTGGCAGCCGAAGTGCAGGGCGTAGAACGCGAGCAGCGTGATCGTCAGCGGCGACTGCTCGGCCAGCGGCTCTATGCCGTCGATGCGCAGCAGGCCGACCAGGACCAGCATGTCGCGCAGGAGCTGGCGGACCGTGACGTCGAAGCGGATCTTGCCGAGGAGCGACAGGAGGCCCGGCTGCTTGTACTGCAGATAGATGTCGAGCGCGAGGTTCGCGGCGGCCGCGGCGATGAACACCGGGACGTAAGGGAGCAGCGCGGTCACGAGCTGGGTCGTGAAGAGTGCGAGCATCGCGAACAGCGCGGAGAGCTGCACGATGCGTCGAGGGACGAGTCCGGCAGAGGGCACGGGTGTGGGCTCCTGGCGGGGATGATGAGGGAATGGGGGGAAGTCGACCACTGACCGTATGACGCGCGGTGGCTCCGTAGCAATCTTCCGTGACATCAATCACCGGAAAAAGGGGCAAAGAAGACTGAACCTCGGGGGAGTTTTTCCCCTCGGCCCCTCCGTCGGGCGCTCCGGGTCCGCCGCTCGGAAGGCCAGGGTCCGCCCCTCGGAACGCGCGGGCGCCCCGCGGACGCACTCGCGTAGATTGCAGGTCCGGAACATCGGGATCACTTGGGGAAGCGCGTGACAGCGGCAAGGCAGGCGGCAAGGCAGTCGGTGGCAGAGGCCAAGCGGGTCGTCGTCAAGGTCGGGTCCTCGTCCCTGACCACCGCGTCGGGGGGCCTGGACGCCGACCGCGTCGACGCCCTCGTGGACGCGCTGGCCAAGAGCCGCGGCGGCGGCGAGCGCGAGATCGTGCTCGTCTCCTCCGGCGCCATCGCCGCGGGCCTCGCCCCGCTCGGCCTCGTGCGGCGCCCCAAGGACCTGGCCCGCCAGCAGGCCGCCGCCAGCGTCGGCCAGGGCCTGCTCGTGGCCCGCTACACCGCTTCCTTCGCGCGCTACGGCGTACGCGTCGGCCAGGTGCTCCTCACCTCCGACGACATGGCACGCCGCGCCCACCACCGCAACGCCTCCCGCACCCTGGACCAGCTGCTCGCCATGGGCGCGCTGCCCGTGGTGAACGAGAACGACACGGTGGCGACCGACGAGATCCGCTTCGGCGACAACGACCGGCTCGCCGCCCTCGTCGCCCATCTCGTCCACGCCGACCTCCTCGTACTCCTGTCCGACGTGGACGGTCTGTACGACGGTGACCCGGCGAAGCCCGGCACCTCCAGGATCTCCGAGGTGACGGGGCCCGCCGATATAGCGCACGTGCAGATCGGCAGCGCGGGCAAGGCCGGTGTCGGCACCGGCGGCATGGTCACCAAGGTCGAGGCCGCGCGGATCGCCGCCGCCGCCGGCATCCCGGTCGTCCTGACCTCCGCCAGCCAGGCCGGCGACGCCCTCGCGGGCCGCGCCACGGGCACGTACTTCCACCGCACGGGGCGCCGCTCCGCCGACCGCCTCCTGTGGCTCCAGCACGCCTCCGAGCCGCGGGGCGCGCTCGTCCTCGACGACGGGGCGGTGCGCGCGGTCGTCCAGGGGCGCAAGTCGCTGCTGCCGGCGGGGATCGCCGCCGTCGAGGGCGACTTCACCGCGGGCGACCCCGTCGAGCTGCGGGACACCGCGGGACGGGCCGTCGCGCGCGGCCTGGTGAACTTCGACGCCAAGGAGCTCCCGCAGCTCCTCGGCCGCTCCACGCGGGATCTCGCACGCGAGCTCGGACCTGCGTACGAGCGTGAGGTCGTCCACCGGGACGACCTCGTCCCGCTCCACGGATAGCGCTCCGAAAGCCGCAGGTGGTGTCGGACCGTCCGTCCCACGCGCGTCTCACGCGCCCCGGCTGAAAACGATCGCGGGCGGCGGCGGGCGCCCGGTCCACGTGAGGTGAAACTCCCCAAAACCGCCCCGCGGGACCGCTTGGCCTGCTCAACTTTGTTGAAGACAGTTCCGCATGACCGTTGCGTATCCGCACCGACACTGCGTAAAGGAGGCCGTCGTGAGACGAGTGCGCCCAGGGGCGGCGGCCCGCGGCTCGGCTGAGCGGGCGCTGACGAGCGTCGCCGCGGGCGAGGCGTACGAGAGCGAGGCGCACGCCGGGCACGAGGGGGAGGCGCACGAGAGCGGGGAGGTCGAGACGGTGGAGGCGCCCCGGCTCTGGCACGTCACGCTGAGCGTCTCGGGCGCCGAGGCCCCGCTCAAGGAGCTCAGGCGTGGCCTCGAACAGCTCGCCCACGACCACCCCTTCCTGCTCACCAGCCGGTACGCGCCGGACCACGCCGAGATCCGCTACTGGGAAGAGGCCCGCGATCTGCACGACGCCGCGGCGGTGGCGCTGCGGCTCTGGGGCGAGCACCGGCAGAGCGCACGGCTGCCCGCGTGGGAGATCGTGGGGCTCGAAGTGATCGACCGCGACACTTATCACCAACGGGTTGCGGAGGGGTACGGGCCGCTGCCGGCTACGCCGGTGGGCGTACATCCGTTCTGAGGAACGTCTGTTTCAAGCCGTCGTCCCGGAGCCGCCCACACCGCCGCACACCGTCCCCGCCCGGTCTCGGCAACTGGGATACCGAGTGGACGCCCCGCCCGCGGGGATTACGCTGCGGGCATGACGTCGCTCTCTCCCGTCTCGCCCTACGACAACCTCTCGCCGGTCGCCCAGGCCGCCTACCGCGCCCGCGGCGCCGCCGCCACGCTCGCGCCGCTGCCGCGCGCCGCCAAGGACGACGCGCTGCTCGCGATCGCCGACGCCCTGGAGGTGCGGACCGCCGAGGTCGTCGAGGCCAACGCCAAGGACACCGCGCGCGCCCGCGAGGCCGGGACCAGCGAGTCAATCGTCGACCGGCTCACCCTCACCCCCGAGCGGGTGCGCGCCATCGCCGCCGACGTGCGTGACGTGGCCGCCCTGCCCGACCCGGTCGGCGAGGTCGTCCGTGGTTCCACGCTCCCCAACGGCATCGACCTGCGCCAGGTCCGCGTCCCCCTCGGCGTCGTCGGGATCATCTACGAAGCCCGCCCGAACGTCACCGTGGACGCGGCCGCCCTCTGCCTGAAGTCCGGCAACGCCGTGCTCCTGCGGGGCTCGTCATCGGCGTACGAATCGAACACGGCGCTCGTGCGCGTCCTGCGTGACGCGGTGCACGGCGCGGGTCTCCCCGCGGACGCCGTCCAGCTCGTCCCGGGCGAAAGTCGCGACTCCGTACGGGAGTTGATGCGCGCCCGCGGCCTCGTCGACGTGCTCATCCCGCGCGGCGGCGCCTCGCTGATCAAGACCGTCGTCGAGGAGTCCATCGTTCCGGTCATCGAGACCGGCACCGGCAACTGCCACGTCTACGTGGACGCCGCGGCCGACATCGACATGGCCGTCGACATCCTGATCAACTCCAAGGCGCAGCGCCCCAGCGTCTGCAACGCCGCCGAGACGCTGCTCGTGCATAGGGACATCGCCGACGTGTTCCTGCCGCGCGCGCTCGACGCCCTCGCCGAGGCGGGCGTCACCGTCCACGCCGACGAGCGCGTCCTCACGTACGCCGACGGGACGAAGGCCACCGTCGTGGCCGCGACGACCGAGGACTGGGAGACCGAGTACCTCTCGTACGACATCGCGGCCGCCGTCGTCGACACCCTGGAGCAGGCCGTCGAGCACATCCGGCTGTGGACCTCCGGGCACACGGAGGCCATCGTCACCACCTCGCAGCAGGCGGCGCGCCGCTTCACGCAGCTCGTCGACTCCACGACGGTCGCCGTCAACGCCTCGACGCGCTTCACCGACGGCGGACAGTTCGGCTTCGGCGCCGAGATCGGCATCTCCACGCAGAAGCTCCACGCGCGAGGCCCGATGGGCCTGCCCGAGCTGACTTCGACCAAGTACATCGTGACGGGCGACGGCCACGTGCGGTGACGGCCGCGTCCGCCGAATTGCCCTGCGGTCTGCCCAAATTGCCCCTCCCAGGGCTACGCTGGGAGGGTGCCGGAGGACGTGGGGGGCACGCCGTCGTTCCCTGACGGCTGGGAGCCCGACGACGACCACGACCGCGGGGGTGCGGACGAAGAGTTCGCCTCCGTG
Organism: Streptomyces sp. NPDC003379; assembly: GCF_053589195.1. NCBI lineage: Bacteria > Bacillati > Actinomycetota > Actinomycetes > Kitasatosporales > Streptomycetaceae > Streptomyces > Streptomyces sp. NPDC003379. The sequence continues at coordinate 101,633 of NZ_JBSFRK010000015.1, forward strand.
GTCTTCGACGAGGACTTCGTACGGGCCGCCGAAATACACGAACCGTCCGCCGTGGAGCGGCTGTTGGCCGCCGCCCAGGCGCGCGCGGACGCCTCCGAGGCCGAGGCCCGCCGGGCCCGCACCCGCGGCGCGAGCGGAGACACGGCGGACGACGACTTCTACGACGACGGCTTCGGCCCCGACGACGGCGGCGAATTCGGCCACGACGACGAGTTCGACGAGGCCTACGAACACGACCCCTCGGACGGGCGCTACGGACGGTACGGCAGCCCGGGCCGCCACCCCGGCCCCGCCCGCTGGCACCGCCCCGTCGCCTGGATGCTCGCCCTCCTGATGGGCATCGGCATGGTCGCCCTCGCCTTCACCGCTGTCTACCGGGGAGCCTCCTCGGGCCGCCAGGACCGCGTGCCCGCGCCCGCCTCCACCGAAGTGGGCCAGAGCGCCGACAAGGAGGTCTCGTCCAGCCCCTCGGCGTCCGCCGAATTCGGCCGGTCGGCCGTGCCCGCGGAGCCGCGCACGCCGTGAGGAGCCGTCAGAAGTTGTCCCGTACCAGGGCGTTTACCTGACGGCCCGGAGACCTACTCTGAAAGTATGGGCGGGCCAGGAGACCCACCCGCGGGGACACCCGAGGGCGCTCCCAGCGGTGGTGAGGACGAGTACCGATCCGTTGTCTTCGACGAGTCGTTCGTGCGGGCTGCCCGTCTCCAGGAGTTCTCCGCGCAGGAGCGCATGGGCGACCACGCGCGCGCCGTGCGCCGCCGTCCCGCGCTCCACCGCGGCCTGTCCCGGCAGGTCGTACTTCTCGTCGTACTGATCGCTCTGGCGTTCGGTACGGCGATCTTCATGGGCATCCGGCACCCCTACCAGAGCCCCACGGCCAAGCGCCCCGAGCCACTGCGGATGACGGTGGTACCGCTCGCCCCGCAGGGCCGCGTGCCCGGCTCCACGAGGGTCGCCGATCTGTACGCGCGCAGCCCCGCCGCGCAGTTCCGGATGGGCGCCGGCGGCATCAACCTCCCCGGCGCGCGCCGCACCGCGCACTTCTCGGACAGCCAGGTGACGGCCGCCCTGACCGCCGCCAAGGACTACCTGGTCGAGTCCTCGCTCAACCCGGACACGCTCACCGGCGGCTCGCCGCGCTCCGTACGGCTGCTGCTCGATCCGGATCAGCACACCCAGTTCGACCGGAGCTTCGCGCACCCGGCCGCCGACGGGCGGCACGCGCCCACCGGCTGGCTGGTGCGGTTCGACCCGACGGAGACCGCGCTCGCCGACAAGAGGGTCAGGACCCAGGGCACGCTGCGGCTCGTCGAGACGGACAAGAACACGCTTGAGGTGACCTCGGACCATACGTTCGTATACGCGCTGCGACCCGCGGCCGAGGACGGCGCCGGGGCCGGGGGTGAGGCTGGATCCAGGTCTGGGGCCGAATCCGGGGACGAGGCGAAGGCGTCCCTGTTCACCGTCCGCCGCGAGCTGCACTTCCGCTTCGACCGCGACGACCTGCGGATGCACCGCGCCGAGCTGATCTCCTCCACCACCCAGGCGGGGCCGCTCACCTGCGCCGCCAAATCGGCGAACCATCTGCGGCCGCTGCTCGCGGGGCAGCGGGCGAAGGCGGGCGGCCCGGCCGGCACCGACCCGTACGCGACGGGGAAGGTGACGGCGCTGTGCGGCTCGCTGGCGGCTTCCGCCCAGCCTTCGCTGTCTCCGTCCTGAGGTCTTGCGACCCGCGGTCCTGACGGCTACTTGCCGTCCGAGGGGCCGCCGCTGTCCTGCCCGCCCTGACCGCCCTGACCGCCCTGCCCCGTGAACTTCCCGCGCAGCTTGCCGCCCAGGTCGCCCGCGCCGCCCGCGATGTCGCTGACCAGCTTCATCAGCGGGTCCTTGCTGTTGCGTACGTCGTCCGCGTACGAGGAAGCCGACTGCCGGAAGGAGTCGGAGACCGAGGCGTCCCTGTCCTCGTCGCGGCGCGGGTAGTGACCGTCCATGATCCGCTGGAAGTCGCGGGACTCCGCCCACTTCTTCAGCTCGGCGGCGCGCACGGTGGCGAAGGGGTGCGTACGCGGCAGTACGTTCAGGATCTTCAGGACCGAGTCGCGCAGGTCGCCCCCGGCCTCGTACTCCTCGGCCTGCTCCAGGAACGCGTCCACGTTCATCTCGTGCAGGTGGTTGCCGCCCGCGAGCTTCATCAGGCCCCGCATGGAGGCCTTGATGTCCTGGCCGACCAGGAGGCCGGCGCGGTCCGCGGACAGCTCCGACTTGCGGAACCACTCGCGCAGCGCCGTCACGATCGCCATGATCGCGACATTGCCCAGCGGGATCCACGCGACCTTCAGCGCGAGGTTGGTGAGGAAGAGCAGGATCGTGCGGTAGACGGAGTGGCCGGAGAGCGCGTGGCCCACCTCGTGGCCGACGACCGCCCGCATCTCCTCCTCGTCGAGCAGCTCGACCAGGCCCGTGGTCACGACGATGATCGGCTCGTCCAGGCCGATGCACATGGCGTTCGGATTCGGGTCCTGGTTGACGTACATCGGCGGGACCTTCTCCAGGTCCAGGATGTAACAGGCGTCGAGCAGCATGGTGTTGAGGTGCGCGAACTGCGCGTCGGAGACCCGTACGGAGTCGGACAGGAAGAGCAGCCGCAGGCTGCGCTCGGGCAGCAGGCCGCTGAGCGCCTTGAAGACCGTGTCGAATCCGGTGAGCCTGCGCAGGGCCACCAGGGCCGAGCGGTCGGCCGGATGCTCGTAGGCACGCGAGGAGATGCCGGGGAAGCGCCTGCGCTGTCGGCTCGGCACATGCTCGTGGCCCGCGCCGTGGCCGTCGCCGTTCGCGCCGCCGTCCCCGCCGCCGCTGTGGTGGTTGCCGTCCGTCATGCCGATTCCCCCATGTCTCGTCCTCTTGTGCCCCCGAGGTGGAGTCCAGCCTAGGCGGAGATACCGTGACAGGGCAGCACACAGAAGGAGTCTTCCGTCATGGAGCACAACCCTGGGGCCGTCTGGCTCACGGAGGCGGCCCGGGCCGCGCAGCAGCAAGGGCCGGGCAATCTGCTGCGGATCGTGCTGATCGTCATGGTCGTCGGATGCGTGCTGGTGGGCTGGTTCCTGCTGCGCGGGTACCGGCGGGACGGCGACGCGGGCCAGCAGGGCCGCGACGTGAGCCATCAGGGCCCCGACGAGGGCCGGCGTGGTGGCGATGAGGACACCAAGAGCTGAGTCGACGTGAGCCGGAGCCGGGCCCCCGCTTACGATGGGCCGGAAGTCCCTATGTCCATCCCACCCCCGGATAGGTCCTGCCTGAGATGAGCCTCCACAGCACCGCCGCCCAGCTGGTCACTCTCGCCTCCGAGGGCGGCGAGCACGGCGGCGACCACGAAAGCCTCAGCCCCCTCCTGACCGGCGGCGGCGCGTTCCTCGCCCTTCTGCTGCTCCTCTGGATCACCACGCGCTTCAACCGCGACCGCTGAGCGCCCCCGGGGGTCCTTGCGGGGACCGCCGAAACGGAGCCCGCCGACCGGGCCGGTAGGGTCTGCACGCATGGGAGAGCAGGACATGCCTACCGGTCCGGGGACCGGTCCGGCGAGCAACGGCAAGCGCCGCCTCGGTGTCATGGGCGGAACGTTCGACCCGATCCACCACGGACACCTCGTGGCGGCCAGTGAGGTCGCCGCGCAATTCCACCTCGACGAGGTGGTGTTCGTGCCGACCGGGCAGCCGTGGCAGAAGAGCGACAAGCGGGTGTCCCCGGCCGAGGACCGCTATCTGATGACGGTCATCGCGACCGCCGAGAACCCGCAGTTCTCGGTGAGCCGCATCGACATCGACCGCGGCGGAGCGACGTACACCACGGACACGCTGCGCGATCTGCGCGTCCTCAACCCCGACACGGACCTCTTCTTCATCACGGGCGCCGACGCCCTCGGCCAGATCCTCACCTGGCGGGACACGGAAGAGCTGTTCTCCCTCGCGCACTTCATCGGGGTCACCCGGCCCGGCCACACCCTGACCGATCCCGGACTCCCCAAGGGCGGCGTCTCCCTGGTGGAGGTCCCGGCCCTGGCCATCTCGTCCACGGACTGCCGCGCGCGGGTCGCCAAGGGCGATCCTGTCTGGTACCTGGTGCCGGACGGCGTGGTGCGTTATATCGACAAGCGCGAGCTGTACCGCGGCGAATGAGCCGAGAGGGGCACCGGTGAACGACCGACAGTACGACCCTTATGCGGGCGAGTACGTGGGTGAGTACGCCGCCGACCAGTACCAGGTCGTCGGGTACGACGAGTACGGGCGGCCGGTGTACCAGCAGGTGCAGCCGCAGGTGCCTCAGCAGCAGGCCCAGCAGGCCCAGCAGCCTCAGCAGGCTCAGGGGTACGGGTACGACCCGTACGCCGGCGGGCAGCAGCAGGGCTACGAGGCCGGTGCTTACGGCACGGGGGCCGGTGCGGGCGCGCATGGCTCGTACGGTTCGTACGACTCGCGATCCTCGTACAGCGCTGCCCCGGCAGCCACCTCCTACGGCACCGAGACCGCCTGGGTCCCTCAGCAGCAGCAAGCCCAGCCCCTTGAGCCGGAACCGGATCGGGAACCCGATCCGCAGCCCGAGTACAAGACCGAGCAGTTCTCCTTCATCGAGGAGCCGGACGAGGACTCCGAAGACGTCATCGACTGGCTGAAGTTCACCGAGAGCCGCACCGAGCGGCGCGAGGAGGCCAAGCGGCGCGGGCGTTCCCGTGTCGTCGCGCTCGTCGTGGTCCTCGCGCTGGTGATCGCGGGCGGTGTCGGCTATCTGTGGTTCGCGGGCAAGCTGCCGGGCCAGTCGGACGGCAAGGGCGGCGCCGCCGACGCGGCCGGACCGCAGAAGCGCGACGTGATCGTCGTCCATCTGCACAACACCAAGGGCGGCGGCACCTCCACCGCGCTCCTGGTCAACAACACCACCACGGAGCGGGGCGCCACCGTCCTGCTGCCCAACTCCCTCGCCGTGTCGGACGACGAGGGCAGCGCGACGACGCTCGGCAAGTCCGTCGACGACGACGGCTCGACCGGCACCCGGGAGTCGATCGACACCGTCCTCGGCACCGAGGTCGAGGGCACCTGGCGCCTGGACACCCCGTACCTGAACAACCTCGTCGAGCTCGTCGGCAACATCGACATCGACACGGACGCCGACGTGCCCGACCCGAAGGCCGCGAAGGGCGAAGCGCCCCTGGTGAAGAAGGGCGAGCAGCAGACGCTGAGCGGCGCGATGGCCGTCGCGTACGCCACCTACCGCGCGGCCGGCGAGAGCGAGAGTGCTCAGCTGGACCGCTTCGGCCAGGTCATGCAGGGCATTTTGCGCAAGCTCTCCTCGGACCCGAAGGCGGCCACGACCACCGTGGAGTCGCTCGCCCAGATCCTCGACCCCTCGCTGAAGGAGAAGGACCTCGGCGCCTTCCTCGCCAAGCTCGCCGACCGCGCGAAGGGCGGCGACTACGAGACGACGCTGCTGCCGGTGCGCCCGGACGGCACGCTGACCCAGAAGGCCGGCGACAGCGTGGTCAAGGACGTCCTCGGCGGTGTGGTGAAGAGCCCGGAGAAGGGCGCGGCCGTACGGGTCGGCGTCAAGAACGCCTCCGGGGCGAAGGACGCGGTACAGGACGCCCGGGTCTCGCTGGTCAACGGCGGCTACACCTTCGTCGACAGCGGCGCGGTATCGGCGGCCCGGCCCACCTCGCAGGTCACCTACGCCGACGAGGCGAGGAAGACGCAGGCCACCGAGGTCGCCAAGACCCTCGGCCTGCCGACGAGCGCGGTCCGCGAGGGCAGGACGGCACCCAACGCAGACGTGTCCGTGGTCCTCGGCCAGGACTACAGGACGGGGTGAGACGGGGGCCGGCGGAGGCGGTGACGTAATCGTCTGGGGTGTGGACGGCGGTCCGTGAGACCCTTGAGGTGTCTTGACCATCTGAAGGAAAGCTCACCAGTGACCGCCACGGACCGCTCCATCGAGCTCATCAACGTCGCCGCCCAGGCGGCTGCCGACAAGCTCGCGCACGACATCATCGCGTACGACGTCAGCGACGTGCTGTCGATCACCGACGCCTTCCTGCTCGCCTCCGCGCCCAACGACCGCCAGGTCAAGTCGATCGTCGACGAGATCGAGGAGCAGCTGAACAAGCAGCTGGGCACCAAGCCGGTCCGCCGCGAGGGGGACCGCGACGCCCGCTGGATCCTCCTCGACTACGTGGACATCGTGGTGCACGTCCAGCACAGCGAGGAGCGGGTCTTCTACGCTCTTGAGCGCCTCTGGAAGGACTGCCCCGAGATCGCGCTGCCCGAGGACGCCACGGCGACCCGCGGCAAGGGCGCCGAGCACGCCGATCAGCGGGCCGCGGAGGAGGCTGACCTGGACGGTGAGCTTCGGTGAACAACCGCGGCTGCCGGATCATCCTGTGGCGGCACGGCCAGACGGCCTGGAATCTGGAGCGCCGCTTCCAGGGTTCCACGGACATCGAGCTGACCGGGACGGGCATCGGCCAGGCCAGGCGCGCCGCCCGGCTGCTCGCCTCCTTGAAGCCGGACGCGATCATCGCCTCCGACCTCAAGCGGGCGGCGGCCACGGCGGGCGAGCTGGCCGCCGTCACCGGCCTCCCCGTCACGTACGAGGAGGGCCTCCAGGAGACGTACGCCGGTGAGTGGCAGGGCCTGACGCACGACGAGATCATCTCCCGCTTCGGCGACCAGTACACGGCGTGGAAGCGCGGTGAGTCGGTGCGCCGCGGCGGCGGCGAGCTGGAGACCGAGGTCGCCGACCGGGCCGCGCCCATCGTCCTGCGCCACGCAGAGAAGCTGCCCGACAACGGCACGCTGGTGGTGGTCAGCCACGGCGGCACCATCCGCACCACGATCGGTCGTCTCCTCGGTCTGGAATCCCACCACTGGGAGGGGCTCGGCGGTCTCTCCAACTGCTGCTGGTCGGTCCTCGGCCAGGGCGCGCGGGGCTGGCGCCTGCTGGAGCACAACGCCGGCACGCTGCCGGAGCCGGTGCTCGGCGACGACGACTGAGCGCCCCCGGGAAGCTCCGGGGGGCGGCCGGGACCCGGATTTCACATTCCGGCTGGTCGCAGGCTAAAGTTCTTCTTGTTCGCCCCGCACAGCGGGGCGAAACACCGTGCGGCTCGGCCGCATGGCACAAGGGGCTATAGCTCAGTTGGTAGAGCGCCTGCATGGCATGCAGGAGGTCAGGAGTTCAATTCTCCTTAGCTCCACAGCAGTGACGTTCTTGAGTCCGCTCAGGATCGTCCCAGAGATCCCGTCCGATCGTTTCGATCGGGCGGGATCTTGCAGTTTCCGGGGTGACCCAACTGGATCTCGCCTAACAAATCGGTCAGACAATTGATACCCATAACACCGCGGGTGTTTCCGCGAATACACCGCAGGATCAAGTCCGCCTTCGCTCTCGCCTTCGGCGCGTGGCGTGAACCACGGGTGATCCTGTGGGTCACGGCGGGTGCGGTGGCGCTCGGATTCCTCGTCGCGCTGGAGATCGCCGCGCGTCATTACGCCGGTCAGCCGGGGCCGATCACCAACCAGGCGCGAGAGGTGCTGTTCCCTCCCAAGCCGGGGCCGCTGTACGGCGGTATGGCGCTGATGATGGTGGTGCTCACCTGGCGGGAGCGGTTCATCGCGGCCGGTGCCGCGATCGGCATCGACGTCGTCTTCGTGTTGGTGCGGTGGGCGGTCGGCGCCGAGACGCCCGAGGACCACTACTTCGGCAACGGTGCGCTGTGGGTGATGCTGGGCTGCGGGGTCATCGCCCTCACACGCCGCACCGGCCCGGAACGAGGCCTGCTGCTGAAGGGCGTCGGCCTCGGCCTGCTGCTGGTGGCCGGCCGCAAGACCGGCGACACCTGGCTGCTCATCACGGCGAAGACCCACCCGACCGTGCTCGACCCCTATGTGGCGATCGCCGACCACGCGCTCGGCAACCCGTCGTGGCTGGCGGGCCGGATACTCCACGCCACCGGCCCGGTCGGCACCCATCTTCTCGACTGGGTGTACGCCCAGCTCGCGGTGGCCGCGATCGTCGTCGCGCTCTACCAACTGCGCGACGTGGCCGTCGAGCGCCGCTTCCCCCGCCACCACCTGGTGCGCACCTTCCTGCTCATCGGCCTCCTCGGACCAGGCATCTACATGATCTTCCCGGTGGTCGGACCGATCTTCGCCTACGGGCCGGGCACCTCCGGAACCGGCGGCGTGCAGTGGGCGGTGGCCAACCTGTGGCCGCACACGCCGCTGCCGATCAGTACCCCGCACCCCGTGCCGTACGACGGGATCACCCCGCGCAACTGCGTGCCAAGCCTGCACACGGCGTGGGCCACCGCGATCTTCATTCATTCCCGCAAGGGCCCACTGATTCTGCGATGCGCGGGCGCGTTCTGGCTGATGGCCACGCTCGGCGCGACGCTGGGATTCGGTTATCACTACGGCGTGGATCTCATCGCCGGTGTGGTGTTCGCGCTCACGATCGAGGCGGCTCTGCGCGCGTACGACCGCGGCTGGGATCGGTCAGGGGTCCAGCTGGTCGGCTACGGCACGACGGTCTTCGCCGCGCTCCTGGTGTCCTATCGCTATCTGCCGATGGAAATGGCCCAGCATCCGTGGGTATTCGGACCACTTCTCCTTCTGGCGATGACTTCAGTGATCTACGGCTACGTACGCACCACCGGACTCTGGGAAGCGGAGGCCGCGCCGGCCCGGCAACCCGGAAACCCCGTCCCCCTCAGGGAGCGGAAGGTGCTGGTGCCGCCCCGGCCGCCGCTCCCGCCTCCGTCCTGAGCCGTCGCGCCCGCAGCTCGGCCGTGTGCCGTCTGCTCTCCTCGTCGTCCGGGGTGTAGACGACGATCCGGGACTCGGGCATGCCGTTGATGCTCAGGGAGACCGACGTCATGCGCAGCTCGCCGATCGCCTTGTGCCGGAACGTCTTCACCCGCGGTCCTGGCGGCAGGACGTCGCCGCTGTCCCAGAGCTTCGCGAAGTGCGGGCTCGTGGCGGACAGCCCGTGTATGAAGCCCTCCCATTCGGGCTCGCCCACATGCCGGCCGTACGCACTGCGCAGGGTCGCCACCATCACCGGCAGCTCCGAGTCGCGGAAGACCAGCGGGCACTCCTGCGCGGGCACGGTGAACAGCGACCACAGCACGTTCGCGACGCCGGTCGTGGGCGGCTGCGTCGGGGGTGGCCGCGTCGCGGGCGACTGCGCGATGAGGAAGAGGTCACGGTAGGCGGGGTTCGTGGCGAGGATGTCGTACCGCGCGTTGTAGACCACCGCGGGGTGCGGGTCCACGGCGTCGATGATGCCCTGGATCTCCGGGCCCACCGCGCCCGCCGCGGCCTCGCGGGCGGGGGCGTACGGCACCTCTGCCAGGTGGTACAGATGCTCGCGCTCCGGCCGGTCCAGGCGCAGGGTGCGGGCCACGGCGTCCAGGACCTGGGGCGAGGCGTTGATCGGGCGGCCCTGCTCAAGGGAACTGTTCACCCCCTGGGACATGACCGGCGTCACACCGCCTGTAGTGCCCGGGGCAGGTCCCTGGAGAATCCCTTGCGCTCTAGCGTTGGCATGAAGCCGAACACTGCCGCATCTTCGCTGGTCAGCGACGCCAGGCAACCGACTCCCTTGAAGGGAGGTATGCAGACCCTTGCCCGTGCCGGGGCGCTCATGTCTCGTGCTGGGGACATGCCGCCCGTGGTGATCAGGCAATCCACCCGCTCACGGGGAGGCATGACCCCCGATACCGTTGTTCCTGCCCGCGCTGAGCTTGCTTTCAGCCTCCGCCTGTCCCGTTCTTCCGATGAGTCGTCGTCTCTGGACGTCCAGCTTCGCGCCTGCCGTCTGAAGGCGGAGGCACTGGGTTTCGATGAGGACACCATTGCCGCCGCCGTGGCGAAGGCCTATGTGGACGACGGCGTATCGGGCGGGTCGGCTCTTGAGGCTCGCAAGAAGGGCATGGTCCGGATCATGGCGGACCGCCCGAAGGTGGTCATCGCGTGGAAGCTGGACCGGTTCGCGCGCTCCGTCCGTGAGTTTCAGAAGCTCTTGGACTGGGCCGACGAGAACGGCGTACGGCTGGTCACGTCGGACAGCCTGTTGGACTCCGCCGACAAGTCCGGCACGGGGCGGCTGATCGCAACGATCATCGCGGCTGTGGCGGAATGGGAACTGGGCATCATCACGGACCGCAGCGAAGCCGCCCACGAAGAGCGCCGGACTCAAGGCCGCTGGATCTCCGGCAAGGCACCGTACCCGTACAAGGTCGAACGCCGGGGCGGCAAGGCGTACTTGGCCGAAGATGCCGACGCGTTCACCCTGGTGCGTGAGCAGATAGCCAAGCTCCTTGAGGGCGGCAAGGGGGCGACGCTGGCCGGGACCGCGCGGGCACTGCCCATCGGTCGTGCGCAGTGGCGCAAGCTCCTTCGCGGCGTGATGCTGCGCGGGTGGCGTGAGCACGACGGGGAGCTTGTCACCGAAGCCGATGGGGTAACCCCGGTGCAGTTCGGGCCGGAGGTTATCGACGCCGCGACGGCCAAGCGGGTTCGGGACCGATTGAAGGAGCTTGAGGCCGGGAAGCGGGCGGAACGCAGCGATGCCCCGTGGCTTGCGGGCATGGTGGTCTGCGCGTGCGGCGCGAAGTGGAACGGCGGGCAGTCCAGCCGTAAGAAGCCGCTCTACAAGGGTTCCTGCGGGCACGGTTCGATCATGGCGCACCTGATAGAGCCGCTGGTGTTTGAGGACTTCCGCAAGGAGCACGGGGACACGCCGCTGTACGAAGTCACCTACACCGGCGGCACTGATCACAGCGGGGAGCTTTCCGACCTGGACGCGAAGATCCGGCGCGGGAACGCGAACCTCCTCCTCATGGACGCCGACGACGCGGCAGACCTCCGCGCCCTGGTGTCAGACCTCAAGGCCACACACGCCCGTCTGAGCGCGGAGCACGACCCGGAGGTCACCGAGACATGGACGCTGACGAACACGCTGCTGTGGGAGGCGTGGGATCAGGCCACGGAGGACCAGCGGCGAAGGATGCTCACCAACCACCAGTGCAAGGTAACCGTCCACCCTGCCGGGCGCCCTGGCGGACGCGTGACCATCGACTGGGAGCCCGTGACGAGTGAGGGCGACGCCGAGTACGAGACGGCTGCATAGGCCCGTCCAGCATTCCGTGCGGCCCCGTTGGTCCCCGGTGACCAGCGGGGCTCTCTCGTGCCCGCAGGCAGCCCCTGGGCTCCGGTGGTGACGAGTGGTGAAACGGCGGTTCTCCTCGGAGTCATGGTCTCCCTGGGGACATCTACATCTACGTAACTTGCTCAACTTGCAAAACCACTGCTTACAGCGGGAATAGAGCTGTGTGTTTCTTGCTCAGGTTTTGCGAAGTCCTTGAACGTGCCTTGCGAGACAGCGGGGCGAACAGACCTGAGAGGCCGGTTGTGGACAACTTGAAAAGTTCCAGCGTGGGCGAGTGGGCCGAACTGATCGGGGACGCTGGCAGGCGCTACTTGAGTCCGCCTGTTCTATGGTGCCCCGCCTCGCGTTGCTGGGTGGACGGGAAAGCGCCTTACGCACCGCTTGACCCTGCCCTTTGGCGGGTTCACATGTCGTCGTTCCTAAACACGCTTGAGATGCATGCGGATGGTCCCGGAGAGTTCGGCATTGCCGAAGAGGGGAAAGAGCCGGTGCAGTCCCGTCGCATGTATCCCACGTGGCAGCGCATGGCCCGTGAAGTGCGGTACGCGTCCGGCCCTGTGACACGGGACTTGAAAGAGGTCTTGTCGGGCGAGTCGGCGTTCCGGCGTGAGTCCGCGATGACGCCTGAACGCTGGCTCTCGCTGTGTGATCAGTCGGCAGCGTCATTCGTTTCTCGTCGTGACTTGATAGCTGCGTTCCGGCGTGACTGCCCGAACGCCGTGGTTGGCGAACGCGCTTTTCTGTTGCTGGCTCGTCAACTGTTCGGGCGGGATGGCCGATTCGGCCCGATGGGTGCGCGTGGCCCCTGGGGGTTTCGGGTCCGTCTACCTCGCTGATCACCGACTCACGTGAGTCACTGCCCCGGCTTCACTGAACCGGGGATTTTTCATGCCTAAGACCGGAGAGACCCCGTGTACTACAACCCAACTGGTGTGACTGAAACCGAGATTGACGCGCTCATCGACACTCCCGACGAACTGACGGAGCACGTTGCCCCGGAGGTTCGGCGGGCTTGGATGGAGTGGGATACCGCCCGCTTCATGTCCGGGGAGAACGGCCAGGTGCACGTGCGCGCTGGGTTCGCCCGTGGCGGGTACCGACTGATAGCCGATCCGTTCCGACCTCTGTGGGAGTTCCCGCCCGCGCTACGTAATGACGTGCTCCGGTCCCGTCAGATCATTCGTCGTCGTGAGGCCCGTCCCATGTCATGGGTGACTAAGGGCGGCGCTATCCGCGTGGTGGACGGCGTAAAGGTATTCACGGGTGAATGCCAGGTATGCGGCACGACCTATGAGGAGAAGCGCCCGGAGGGGCAGAAGCGCCGTTGGCCGCTGATGTGCTCGGACGAATGCAAGGCGGAGCGTACCCGGCAGCGCAAGCGCGAATGGGCGGCGAAGAACCGCGCCACGAGTGACGCCGCGTAGACACTTACTAATACAGGTGAGGGGACATTCCAAAGTCCCCGCTAGTTCGCAGCCAGCCGGACCTAACTATTCAGGTTCCGGCCTTTTTTCTGCCATCACACCATGGGGTGGGTTCTTTGAGTCATGCCGAGATTGCGCGGGTCGCGATGGAGAAGCGGCAGGCCGTTTCCGACAAGCTCCGCACATTTTCCGAGAAGATCGGGAAGCGTTCGCTTTCCGCTGCTGAGCGCAAGGAGGAGTCCAGCCTCCTGGATCAGATCAAGGAGCACGACGACACAGCCAAGCGGCACATTTCCGCGTCTGCCGCTGAGGAAATGGCCATGCGGGTGAACTCCCCGCTTCAGCAGATGGGGACCACGCGCGGCTTCCCGTTGGGGCAGAGTGCGGGTGCTGGGGTCATTCCTGGTGAGCTTCTGAAGCGCTCTGTGGAAATCTCCCGTGGCGTCATCACGACGGGCACGGGTAAGGCGTTCAGCCCAGAGGAGATGGCGAAGAAGTTCGTTGACCTTCTCGCCCCTCAGTCGGTTGTCATGGCGTCCGGCGTGAACCGGGTGCAGACGAACGCTGAGACCTACTCGTTTCCCGTGATCCGTTCGGACTTCGCGGCCGGTTTCGTGGGTGAGCTGGACGACCTGCCGACGGGCGGTTTCGGCGCTGAGCCGCTGAAGGTGACACCGAAGAAGATTGCCGCCGCTGACATGCTCGCCAATGAGCTTGTGGAGGACGGGGGTTCGGCATTCATGGACCCGGTGGCCAAGTCGCTTATGCGGTCGGTCTCCCTGGGGTTCGACCGTGAGGCGCTGATTGGCACGGGAGCCAACAAGGGCTTCGTGGGCATCGCGAACACGCCTGGTATCCAGACCCACGAAGCCAAGGGCGGATTCAAGGACCTGGACGCATTCGTTGCCGCGTTCGGGAAGCTCGAAGCGGTCAACTCGAAGGCTACGGCCGTTGTAATGCACCCGACCACATGGGCCGGACTTATGGCGCTGCGGGAAACATCGGGTTCGCTGAAGCCTCTTCTGAGCGAGTCGGCTGGTTCGCCTACCGCTGGCATTCAGCGCGCGATCCTGGGCGTTCCCGTGTGGATCTCTTCGTTCATGCCGGACACTGATGTTCTCGCCTATGAGGCGGACCAGATCTGGGCCGTGTGGCGCAAGGATGCTGGCTTTCAGGTCTCGGACCAGTTCGGATTCCTGAAGGACGGTACTGCTGTGCGCGCCATTGCCCGCGCCGCTATCGCTGTTCCGAACGCTGCCGCCGTTTGCAAGATCACCGTAACCGCCGCCTAAGAGGAGTTATCCACCATGTCTTTCTTCAACACTGATGAGCCGACCGTGACCCTTCGCATGACGGGGTACATGAGCTTTGGCCCGACCAATGACGGCATCCCTTCTCACGTCCTTCAGAACGGCGAGACGTACGACGTTCCGCAGAGTGAGGCTGATTGGCTTCTCTCCGCTGAGCTTGCCGAAGTGGTTTGACTCGCATGTTCATTGAACTGCTCTCGGGGGTGCGCATTGACCGCGTACCTCTGGGGGCGGGTATGTGCGTTCAGTGCCCCGACGACATAGGGGGGTACCTCACCGCGAAGGGGTGGGCCCGGAAGAGGGCGGCTGCACACAAGCTCAGGGACGGCCGGACACTCCTTGCGTTCAAGGTGCGGGAGATTCCTGGCACGGCTGAGGAGTTGAGCGACTGGCCCTCGTGGATGCGTCCGGCATGGATGCGCCCCGATGGTCGGGCAGTGCCCAGCGGAGATGACAGGCCACGCGTTCCCGTGCGCTGCCGCTCATGCCAGCGGATCGGCTACCGGCTCAAAGAGCGCTTGCCCGAAGATGCGCGGCGGGAAGAGCGCGCGGATTGCTGGGTCATTGAGTGCAAGCGATGCCGCCCGCACTAGCACTGTGCTGAATCGGCACAGTGCCTTCATCTGCGTCATCAACGCGCCCTCCAGTAGGGCGTATGCGGGTCGAAAGTTCACGGCAATACCGCTCAGCGATCCCGGTCCCAGCTCGGGAAACTCACGCTACGTGCATCCCCTTTCTTGGGGCGGAGGAAGGAACCATGACGAAAGAATGTGCCGTCTGCGGAACGGTATTCACAGCAAGCAGGAGCCACGCCGAGTATTGCAGCCGCCCATGCCGTGATAACGCGTACCGGACTCGTAAGGCCGCTGAGTCGTCACGTATACCCCTGGTGGCCACGCCGGGGGCTCCGATGTCGGTCGACGACAGAGAGGCACTCAGGAAGCTCTACCAGGCCGCTATCGCGCGAATTATGGCCGACGGGCTTGTTGTTCCCGGACGGCGTGGAGAATCCGATGTTGCGCACCCGCTATCGCGTTTCGTCGGCCAATGGTTCAGCGCCCTGGGGTACGCCGCGAAGCCCGCCGACAGAGAGGGTGACGACCTTGATGCACTCATTGCGTCACTGCTGAAGAACACGGACGACAAAGGGACGAAGCTGTGATCCTGAAGGCGACGACGGCGGAGCTTGCTAACCGAATCGTGCGCGCTTCGCTCTCTCACGCTGAGGCTGATGCGCACCCGTTCTTCCCGACGTTCCATTTGGCCTTCGCACGTGATACGGGACGGGTGCCGACGGGTGCCGACGTATTCAACGCTGTGAGCGATCCGGACGTCTTCTAGGCGTCCAAGGTGACACGAGACCCCGTAGACGCCTGGAGGTGATCCGGGACGTCTACGGGGCCTCTGTGCGTTCAGGTAGCGTTGTCTGCCAACAGGGAAGCGACTTCCGGCACGTCGGCAAAGGCGCTCAACCGGGTGAGCACCACGCGCATCCGATCCGCTGTGCGCTCCGAAGCAACGTCGGCGGAAATGCTGATCACGCGTTCCGCCACTGCCGCCGCTTCTTCTGGTTCGTTGGCGTCGGCAAGGGCGACGGCGAGCCAAGAAAGGTACAGCGCCATTTCTCGGGTGTGAGTTGCGTCGTACCCGCTGAGCACTTCCCGGAGCAGAGGTACAGCGCGCAACGGCCGGTGAAGTTCCGTGTAAACGCGGGATTCCATGACACGGAGTTCGCCATCGTCCACCCAATACAGGTAGGCAGGTGACTCGGTTCCTTCACCGTCTTCGCTGAGCGCTTCTGAGGCTTTCCCCAGTGCACGCATGGCCCATTGTCCGTTCTCGGTCCCTCCGGCTTTCGTGTGCGCCCATGCCACACGGTCCAGGTATAGGGCGCGCGCTTTCGGGGGGGCTTCTGCCTGTGCGTCGTTGAATGCCGCCTGGGCGAGCGTGAGACCTTCGGATTCCCTCCCTGTGTTGCTCATTTGATAGGCGAGTGATCCGGCGAGATTCCCGGCAAGTGTGTGATCCTCAGCCTGCCGCGCGGCGCTGAGCCCCAGCCGATAAATGCGCTCCGCTTCGTCGTGCTGCCCGGCATCGCTCGCAATCCAAGCCACGATCTGCGCTAACTCGCCGATTTGGCATAGGAGTTGACGCCCGACTTCACCCGTGTACGCGCCTTCCCGGTGCAGCTTCACAGCGGAACGAAGTTCCCGGAGCGCTGGGCGGATTAGGTCGCCACCGGCTAACACGTCGTCGGCAAGCCTGAGCCCGTGAACGCGCTTCTGTAGGTCGGCCACCTGCCCAACACCGATGCGGCGTCC
Source organism: Streptomyces sp. NPDC003379 (assembly GCF_053589195.1). NCBI lineage: Bacteria > Bacillati > Actinomycetota > Actinomycetes > Kitasatosporales > Streptomycetaceae > Streptomyces > Streptomyces sp. NPDC003379. The sequence continues at coordinate 117,908 of NZ_JBSFRK010000015.1, forward strand.
TGTACGGGCGCTGAGCGGTGCTAGCGGGTCATCGTCGGGCAGGAAGTCGGCAAGCGTCGGCAACGGTGGCTCGGCAGGCTTCTTTGGCGCCCTCAGCGCGTCTACGGGAACTCCGAGGGCCCTAGCGAGGAATGGCAGCCATTCGCGCGGCGTGCGCTTCCCTGTCTCCCACCGGCTGACCTCTTGGCGGCCGACCGGGTCACCTTGAACGCCAGCGGCCCGGCAGACCTCCCGCGCTAGGCGCGCTTGGCTCCATCCGAGGCGTTCTCGCTCTCGCTTGATGTTGACCCCAACGCTGCTCCTCATGCGCCAAGTCTGGCCGACAGTTGGCCTACAGGTGGCCGCTAGTCCGGACATGCACAGAGCGGGACGATCTTCCGGACGAGCGAGAGAGGGTGGCGAACTTGTCGGCAACATCAGCGGAAAGCGTCTCGACCCGGCTCCCCGAGATCGGAGCGACCCCCGCCGCCGGTTGCGATGTGTGCGCCGCGCTGGCCAAGGAGTGGTCGTGATGGTCACCACGGAACACATCGGCAAGCGCGTCACGGATGGCCGCCGCGTCGGCATCCTCCAAGAGATCATCCCCGGCTGGTCCGATCCACATGAGGCGCCGGACAACCGCCACCCGAAAACCACGGCGTTCGTCCGTCCCGAGGGCGGGGGCTGCGAGTGGACGGCTGCGCCCGTGGCCCTAACTCCCGAGTGAGCCGGTTCGTGGCCGTTCTCGCGTGGCTCGCATGGGTCGTCGCTGTGGCGCTCATGGTGGCCCGAGGAATGGCCCCCGAGTAGAGAAGGAGACCCCAATGATCACTATTTATGAGGCCAACGGCGGAGACGGATTGCCCGGCGAACCCGCACCCCCGCCACCCCCGCCCACCCCGGACGGTGGCCCCGGCGTCCCCAACCCGCCCAAGGGAATGACCCTGTGACCAACAATGCACACCAGGAGCGCCCCAGCCGTCACAAGCTGGGGCGTGCCCTCATGTCCGGGGGTGTGCTCCCGTCGGAGTGGATTCCCGCCTTCACCGCCGTTCCGCGTAGCTCGTTCCTGCCTGATCTCATGTGGCCTTTCGACATGAAGACGGGACAAGCCTTTCCCGTCTCGCGGTCGCAAGAGCCGGACCGCTGGCACGGGTACACAGAGTCTGACGTTCCCGTTGTGACGCAATGGGATGACGGAAAGCACACCGGTAACGACCCGGGGAAGGTGGCAACATCGTCGGCCTCTATGCCGTCCGTCGTATTCCGGATGCTCATTGACCTTGACGTGAGCCCCGGCAACCGCGTCTTGGAAATCGGCACGGGCACCGGATGGAACGCCGCATTGCTGGCCCACCGATTGGGCCCTGGAAATGTCGTCACGGTAGAGCTTGATCCCGGCGTTGCGGCACAGGCCCGTACGGCGCTCAATCTCTACGGGCTTGCTGTACGGGTCATCAATCGCGACGGAGCTGAGGGTTACCCGGAGGGGGGACCGTACGACCGGATCATTGCAACGTGCGGCTTCCGAAGCATTCCGTTCGCATGGGTTGAGCAATGCCGACCCGGGGCGGTCATCGTGGCCCCCTGGGGGACGCACTACGACCACGATGACGCCGTAGTCCGGCTGATTGTCGCTGACGACAGAGAGAGCGCTACAGGGCAGTTCACGGGGCCGGTGGCGTTCATGAAGGCGCGAGCCCAACGTCTGTCGCAAGTCGTCCACTCCGAGTACGTCAGTGGCAGCGTGGTCGACCGTGACAAGTCGACCACCACGATTACGGAGGAGCAATTCATGGGGGAGCGATTCAGTCCCCAGCGGTTCGCCGTGGGGCTCAAGCTTCCGGACTGCGTCCACGTCGTGGCCGACAAGGACGACGACGGTAAGCGGCCCGTCTGGTTCTACGGACTCACGGACCGGTCATGGGCATGCGTGGTGTTCCGCGACGGCGACGAAGCGCAGGTATGGCAATCCGGTCCCCGCCGACTCTGGGAGGACACCGAAGCGGCATACCGCTGGTGGGTGGAGAAAAGAAAGCCGGGGTTCGAACGCTTCGGGCTCACCGTGACAGCGGAAGGGCAAAGCGCATGGCTCGATGATCCGGCCGACTCTTGGCCGGTCTGACGCCGCTCTCAGGGCCCCGTTCGTGCGCTCATCCCTGGCGCATGGGCGGGGCTCACCGCTGCCCAGACGGCTGTCTGCTACTGCGTGTCCCAAGGGGTGTACCTTTCGAGCCACGTGTACCAGGTCACGCCGACTCCGGAGAGCTGCGCGACCTCCTCGCGACGCAGCCCCGGAGTGCGGCGGCGCAGACCCGGGGCCATGCCCACGTCGGCCGGTGTCACGCGGGCCCTGCGGCTGCGCAGAAAGGCGGCGAGCTCGGGCCGCCGCCGCTGGACGGCGGCCGTCGCGGTCGTTGCAGCAGGCGTCCGCTTCGGGTGCGGCTGTTGGGCCGCGGTCGGCTGCGTCCGCTCCCGTGTCCGTCCTCGGATCCCCGTCATCGTCGTCACGTCCCCCATCGTCCGCGTCCTCCCCGACCGCTGCCAGGTGCTGTCAGTACCAGCATCAGCGGGCTCTCGTTACCCGTACCCGGCCGCCCGCACGCTCGATGGCATGACGACGACCACCTCACCCGCCCCCGCGGGTCCAACTCCCACCACCAGTAAAGCCCCCGGCACTGACAATCGCCGTGGACGGCTGCTCGCGGTCGTGCTGGCCGCCCAGTTCATGGCGCTGCTCGACGTCTTCATCGTCAATGTCGCGGCGCCCACCATCCGCACCGAACTGCACGCGTCGGGCGCCGGGTTGCAGCTGGTCATCGCCGGCTACACCATCACGTACGCCGTGCTCCTGATCACCGGCGCGCGGCTCGGCGACCTCCTCGGGCACCGCCGCGTGTACCTCGCGGGCCTCGCGGTCTTCACGGTGGCCTCGCTCGCCTGTGGACTCGCCCGGGGCACGGGGGAGTTGATCGCCTTCCGGCTGCTGCAGGGCGCGGGGTCCGCCGTCCTCATCCCGCAGGTGCTCAGCCTGATCCAGCGCAACTTCGCGGGCGAGGCGCGGGTGAAGGCGCTCGGCGCGTACTCGGCGGTCCTGGCGACCGGCGCCGCCGCCGGGCAGGTGCTCGGCGGGGTCCTCGTCAGCGCCGATCTGTTCGGCACCGGCTGGCGCCCGGTGTTCCTGGTGAACGTGCCGGTCGGCGTGGCCCTGCTCGTCCTCGCCGTGCGCGTGCTGCCGCGCGACGACGACGCGGGGCGGGCGGCGGCGCGGGCGCGCGGGCTCGACGTGGTGGGGTCCGTGCTGCTTGCCGCCGCTGTGTCCTTGTTCACCGTGCCGCTCGTGCTCGGGCAGCAGGAGGGCTGGCCGCTGTGGTCCTGGCTGTCGCTGGCCGTCGCCGTGTGCCTCTTCACGCTGTTCTGCGTGTACGAGTCCCGGCTCGCCCGGCGGGGCGGCGCGCCGCTGATCGCGCCACGGGTGCTGCGGACGCCGGGCATGGGCCTCGCGGTCCTCCGGGTCACCGCCGTGATGGCCGTCAACGCCGGCTTCCTGTTCGCGCTCACGCTGCACGTCCAGGGCGGCCTCGGCTACAGCGCGCTGCGCGCCGGTCTCACCTTCGCGCCGACGGCCGTGGTCTTCGGCCTGGTCGGCCTCACCTGGCGCGGCTGGCCACAGGCGATGCAACGAGCGCTGATCCCCGGCGGGTTCGCGTTGAGCGCGGTGTCGACGGCCGCCGTGGGGCTGCTGCTGCGCGACGGTGGCGACGGCGGGATCTGGCTGTACGTGGCCTTCGTCGGCGTGGGCGCGGGGCTCTCCCTGGGCTTCAGTCCGACGCTCACGCGGGCGCTCGCCGCGGTGCGCGCCGAGGACGCGGCGGACGCCAGCGGTCTTCTCGCCACGGTCACCCAGATCGGCCAGCTGACCGGAGTCGCCTGCTTCGGGGCGCTCTTCTTGAACCGGCTTGAGTCGGGAGGGGGCTCCGGGGCGTATTCATCCGGGGACGCGCTCCTGGTGTGCTGCTATGCGCTCGCTGCCGTGGCCGCACTCGCCGCCGTGTCCGGACTGGTACGAATGCGTCGCTGACCGGCCCGCTCAGACCGTGGCAGAATCGGACGGCCGGAAGGGGACGCAGCCCGACGGGAGGGAGAGCGTGATGCCTGCGAGCATCCTCGAAGAGGTCGACCGCCTCTTCGACGCGGCGGCGATACGAGAATGTGCCGCGCTCCGCACGCTCCTCAAGTGCCCTTCCTGCGGCTCTGCCCACGTCGCCCAAGTTCTCGGTGACAACGGCGGAGTCAGTTACGTCTGCACCGCCTGCGGCCACAGCTGGAGCTGATCGATGGGTGCACACAGGCGGAAATGCGACTGGTGCGGCAGTGGCACACCGATCGTCCGCGACATGGAGCCGGTCAACAACGAGTACCAGTACTGGTGCGAGGAATGCGCGAGGGCACTGATCATAAAAGGCGACCCCATCGAGACTTATCGCGAGCTCGAAGGGGAGCCGATCTACGGCCGACTGCTCGACGAGCACTGCACCCTCAAGCGGTTCTACTCGTTCGCCACCGCATGACTCCTGCCAGCAGGAAACCGAAAGCGGTCACTACGTAGAGGGCGGACAGCGTCATCTGGCCATAATTCTGGCTGAGTTCCAGCCGTCCCACCCCATGCGGCACCCACCACAGGGCGTACGAGCAGAAGACCAGGGACGCGGCTCCGGTGGCCGCCCACCGGGCCCGGCCGCCCCGGTGAGCCGCCTCGGCCCCCAGGAGCAGCACCATCGGCACGCACCACACCCAGTGGTGCGACCACGACACCGGGCTCACCAGGAGTGCCGTCGCCGCGCAGCACAGCGCGGCCCAGGCCCGGTCCCCGCGCAGCGCGGCGGCCACCGCGACCGCGAGGCCGAGCGCGCAGGACGCCGCCGCTGCCACCGCCCACCAGGCGCCGGGCTCCGCGGTATGCAGGAGGCGGGCGAGGACACCGCGCAGCGACTGGTTCGCGGTGTCCTCCGCCAGGCCGACCCGGCCCGCCTCGAAGACCATCCGGGTCCAGAACCGCCACGAGTCGTAGGGCAGGACGGCGGCGGCGAGGAGCGTCGCACCGGCGAACGAGACGGCCGCCACGCACGCGTGCCGCACGGCGGGCCGCCACACACCGCGTCGCAGGGCCTCGGCGGCCCCGGTCAGCAGCAGGAGGACGGTGAAGAGCGCGGGCGTCAGCTTGATCGCCGCGGCGATGCCGATGCCCAGGCCCGCCCAGCGGTGGCCGGGGCGCCGGGACAGGTCCCACAGGACGAGGACGGCGAGCAGCAGGTTGATCTGCCCGTAGCGCAGCGTCGTCCACACCGGCTCGCACCAGACGGCGAGCGCGGACACCCACAGGGCGCTCTCCGCGCGCGCACTCTTCTCCTCCACGCGCGCGTGCCGGGCCTCGCCGACGAACCGCAGGGAGAGGGCCACGAACACCACCAGGAGGAGCAGGTTCCCCAGCGTCGCGAGGGTGCGCATGTCCGACGTGTCCAGGAGCGTCAGCGGCGTGAACAGGAGAGCGGCGAACGGCGGGTAGGTCGTCGGCAGGTGGGCTTCGGTGGTGCGCAGTGCGTAGAGGTCGCCGCCCGCGCGTACGGTCTCGCCCTCGGCCCGGTAGACCATCAGGTCGATCATCGAGACGTCGGCGGCGCGCTGGGCGAGCCAGAAGGCCGTGAAGGAGAGCAGGCAGGCGCCGGCGGCCAGGGGCGCGTGGCGGCGGGTGGCGGCGGACGCGATCACGGTCACGGAGGCTGACAGTACCGGCCTTATCAGGTGGTATCGGCCCAGAAGGGAATCGATTTGGTGGAGCACGGGTAGGACCGTGTAATGTTGGCGGAGCCGCCGGGGAAACCGGGCGGACACAGCAAGGGGCTATAGCTCAGTTGGTAGAGCGCCTGCATGGCATGCAGGAGGTCAGGAGTTCAATTCTCCTTAGCTCCACAGCAGATGAGAGCGGGCCACCCGGATCGGGTGGCCCGCTCTCTCTTTCTTCTCCCTTCTCCCTGCTCTTCTTGTCACTGCCGCCCGCTGCCCAGGGCTCTGCGGCGTCGGCCCGGCGGCAGCGCGGCGGGCAGCGCCGGACGGGCCGGGGCCGCCGCCTTCGGGTCCTCCTCGATGCGCAGGGCAAGCGCCGGGCAGCGGCGCACAGCGCGGGAGGCGCGCGCTTCGGAGTAGCGCGGTACGGACGCCTCCGCCACCGAGGGGAAGCCGTCCGGGCCCAGCTGGATCAGCTCGGGAACGATGTCCGCGCACAGGCCGTGGCCCTGACACAGGGTCCAGTCGACGGCCAGCTTGCGGCCGGTAGGGGCCTCCGCCGGGGGAGCGTCCGTCTGGAGGGGCAGGACGCCCTCGACGGGGCGGCCGCAGCCACCGCCAAGGACGTGTGCCGCGAGGTCGTCCGTGAACGCCGTGATCGCCGACTCCAGGAAGGCCGCGGAGCCGTCCGGATGCTTGCAGGCGCCGCGCCGCTTCACGGCCCGGGTCACCTCGCGCAGCGCTTCCAGGGCGGTCGGGCCGCCCCCTTGCAGGACGTCAGCGAGGCCGCGGGCCGCCGCGGGCAGACCGAGGTAGCAGGGGCCGCACTGCCCGGCGCTCTCCGCCGCCAGCCAGTGCGCGACGCGCAGCGACTCGCCGAGCGGGCAGGTGCCCTCGCCGATCGGCAGGATCGCGCCCGCGCCGAGCGTGCCCCCGCAGGCCTCCAGGGCCGCGCGGGAGACGACCGCGTCGTGCGCGGTGACACTGTCGAGCCACTTGCCGTGGTAGCCGCCCGTCAGCACGCCCTGGGGGAGCGGTGGGGCGCCGGCGAGCTGAAGGACGTACCGCAAGGGCACTCCGGTGGGGGCCTCCACGACCATCGGCCGGGCGACCGCTCCGGAGAGGGTCAGCAGGACCGTGCCGGGTTCGTCGCGCAGCCCGGTGCGGCAGTACCGGTCGGCGCCGATCCGCGCGGCGACGGCGAGCTGGGCGAACGTCTCCGCGTTGGAGAGCAGCGTCGGGGCGCCGCCCACTCCGGAGTCGGACGTACGCGTCTTGCGGCCCGGCGGCAGCGGGGGGCCGCCGTCGGCCGAGCGGACCAGGGCGGAGGACTCCCCGGTGACCATGCGCACCGGATTGCGCTGCACGCGCGCGCGGAGGGCCGGTCCGCGCCGGTCGCCGAGGCCGCGCTCGGCGAGGGCGGTGCGCATCGAGGCCTCGGTGGAGTCGCGGGTCACGCCGATGACCAGGGTGCGGGCGCCGAGGGCCTCCGCGGCGAGCAGGGCGCCGTCCAGGATGAGGTGCGGCGCGCGGTTGATCAGGACGGTGTCCTTGCGGCAGGCCGGTTCGTCCTCGCTGCCGTTGACGACCACCACGGGGCGCACCCCGCGACGTATCGCCGCGTCCGCGACGGCCCGCAGCTTCTGCGCGAACGGGAAGCCCGCGCCGCCCCGGCCGCGCAGCACGATGTGCTCGGCGAGGCGGGCGAGCGGCTCGCCCGCCATGGGTTCCAGGGGGCCGTGCACCTTCAGGTGCATGGTCAGATCGAGGCGTTCGACCAGGTCGAAGCCCGACGTGAGCAAGGGGAGGCCGACGACGCGGACTTCGGGTACGTCGGGCAGTGACGCGTTCACGGGTGGCCTCCGGTGGCGGCGTTCCAGGGCTCGCCCGAGCTGGGGGCCTGGAAGGGCCGGGGCAGCGGCTCGGTGGCGGGGCCGATGTCGTACGCGGGGTCGTAGGCGGGGTCGTAGGTGGGCTCGTAGGTCGGCTGGGGCGCCACGTAAGGGGACTCGGCGGGCGGGGGCGGACAGGGGGTGGGCCAGCGGTTCACGGGTGCGGCGTGGGGCATGGGGGGAAGCGGCTCGGTCAGGGCGCGGTAGGCCGCCGAGATGCCGACGACGGGGTCCTGGATGGAGGTGACGTCGGCGGCCGTGCCGGGGAGCGGGGCGGACGCGATGTCCCGCGCGGGCGGGCGTTCGCGGGGTGGGGCGCCGCGCTCCGGTTCGAGCAGCGCCAGGATGTGGGCGGCGACCTTCCGCTTGACCGGGGGCGGCGCCGCGCGCAGCGTGACGGCCCCGGCGACCGCGACGAGGCACAGGCAGTACAGGGCGATCACCCAGGGCTTCGGCGGGCGGCCCGCGTACAGACCGTGGATCAGCGCCGCGCACCAGGCCGGGTAGGCGAGCATGTGCAGTGCCCGCCAGCGCGAGGCGATCCGCGCGGGAGAGGCGAAGGCGCTGCGCAGGGCTCCGGTGACGCCCGTGGCCACGATGAGGAGGCCGGCGAGCGAGCCGAGGCCGATGAGTCCGGCGCTGCCGGTGACGCCGAGCCCGAAGGGCACCAGGGCGCCGAGGAGCGACACGTGGTCGAGGGCGACCTTGACGGTGCCGTGGAGCAGCAGGAAGCCGACGGAGGCGACCGCTGTGGCCCGGTGCACGGCCTGGGCGAGCAGTCGCTGACGCGAGCGCAGGAAGAGGCGGTCGGTGGCGACCAGGCCCCAGATCACGGAGGCGGTGAGGGAGACCAGGCACAGGACGCCGGTGGTGAAGTCCAGGGCGGCCCGGAAGCCGTCGCTGCTCGCGAAGACGAACAGAGGTATGAGGAGCAGGGCGCCGGTGCCGAGCAGTCGGCTCCGGCGATGGGGGTGCAGACGGTGCAGAGGGTTCATGGGGGCGGCTCCGAAATGGTTCGGTCCCGCCGCATGCTAAGTCGCTCCATACCGGTGGGTACGGGGTTTCAGTTATTGCGTTGTTATCAAAGTGCGACACGATCTTGGTGTTGCCCCGATAGTGGGCGGTACGCGGAGTAACCCTTGGCCAAAGCTGAGGAAGTGGGGCCCCGGGCGCCCGGCGCACAAGCTCGTCGCGGGTCGCGGGAGGGCTGCGGTACCCTGACGCCATGCGTGCCGTACGCCTTCTGCTTAGCGGGCCGCGCTGATCAGTCCCGACCGCCGGTGAATCGCGGTCGGAATCGGCGCGGCGTCCCCTCCTGTGCGAGGGGCATTTTTATTTGGCCAGCACGGTCAATTCCGTAGGCAGAGACGATCGATGGAGCTTTGAGGATCATGAGCGAGACGAATTCTGCTGCCGCCTCCGAGGTGGCCGCGCCGCACCGCTATACGGCCGCTCTGGCCGCTGAGATCGAGGCACGCTGGCAGGACTTCTGGGACGCCCGGGGCACCTACGAGGCACCGAACCCGAGCGGCGACATGGCCGCGCGGGACGAGGCCGAGACCACGCTGGTCGCCAAGCCCAAGAAGTTCATCATGGACATGTTCCCGTACCCCTCCGGAGCGGGCCTGCACGTCGGCCACCCGCTGGGGTACATCGCCACGGACGTCTTCGCGCGCTTCCAGCGCATGACCGGCCACAACGTCCTGCACACCCTGGGCTTCGACGCCTTCGGCCTGCCCGCCGAGCAGTACGCCGTGCAGACGGGCACCCACCCGCGGGTCTCCACCGAGGCCAACATCGCGAACATGAAGGCCCAGCTGCGCGCCCTGGGTCTGGGCCACGACAAGCGGCGTTCGTTCGCGACGATCGACCCCGAGTACTACAAGTGGACCCAGTGGATCTTCGTCCAGATCTTCAACTCCTGGTACGACGCCGACGCCAAGAAGGCCCGCCCGATCGCCGACCTGGTCGCGCAGTTCGCCGGCGGTGAGCGCGCCGTACCGGGCACCACGCGCGCGTGGAGCGAGCTGGACGCCTCCGAGCGCGCGGACGTGCTGAGCCAGTACCGCCTGGCCTACGCCTCCGACGCGCCCGTCAACTGGTGCCCCGGCCTGGGCACCGTCCTGGCCAACGAGGAGGTCACCGCCGACGGCCGCTCCGAGCGCGGCAACTTCCCCGTCTTCAAGGCCAAGCTGCGCCAGTGGAACATGCGCATCACCGCGTACGCCGACCGCCTGCTGGACGACCTGGACGCGCTGGACTGGCCCGAGGCCATCAAGCTGCAGCAGCGCAACTGGATCGGCCGCTCCGAAGGCGCGCGCGTCGCCTTCCCCGTGGGCACCGAAGGCGATGCGATCACCGTCTTCACCACCCGCCAGGACACCCTGTTCGGCGCGACCTACATGGTCCTGGCGCCCGAGCACGAGCTGGTCGACAAGGTCGTGCCCGCGGCCTGGCCCGAGGGCACCCACGAGGTGTGGACCGGCGGCCACGCCACCCCCACCGAGGCCGTTTCCAAGTACCGCGCCTTCGCCGCCTCGAAGTCCGACGTCGAGCGGCAGGCCGACGCCAAGGAGAAGACCGGCGTCTTCACCGGCGTCTACGCCACCAACCCGGTCAGCGGCGAGCAGGTCCCGGTCTTCATCGCCGACTACGTACTGATGGGCTACGGCACCGGCGCCATCATGGCCGTCCCGGCGCACGACAGCCGCGACTTCGCCTTCGCGCGCGCCTTCCACCTGCCGATGCGCTGCGTGGTGGAGCCGTCGGACGACCGCGGCACCGACACCACGACGTGGGACGACGCCTTCTCCTCGTACGAGGCGAAGCTGATCAACTCCTCGAACGAGGAGATCACCCTCAACGGCCTGGGCGTCGTCGACGCCAAGGCGCGCATCACCGGCTGGCTGGCCACGCGCGGCATCGGCGAGGGCACTGTCAACTTCCGGCTGCGCGACTGGCTGTTCAGCCGCCAGCGCTACTGGGGCGAGCCCTTCCCGATCGTCTACGGCGAGGACGGCATCGCCCACTCGCTGCCCGAGTCGATGCTGCCCCTGGAGCTGCCGGAGGTCGACGACTACTCCCCGCGCACCTTCGACCCGGACGACGCGGACACCTCCCCGGAGACGCCGCTGTCCCGCAACGAGGACTGGGTCAACGTCACGCTGGACCTGGGCGACGGACCCAAGAAGTACCGCCGCGAGACCAACACCATGCCCAACTGGGCCGGCTCCTGCTGGTACGAGCTGCGCTACCTGGACCCGCGCAACGACCAGCAGCTGGTCGACCCCGCCGTCGAGCAGTACTGGATGGGCCCGCGCGCGGGACAGCCCACCGGCGGTGTCGACCTGTACGTGGGCGGCGCCGAGCACGCGGTGCTGCACCTGCTGTACGCGCGCTTCTGGTCGAAGGTCCTGTTCGACCTGGGCCACATCTCGTCCTCCGAGCCGTTCCACAAGCTGTACAACCAGGGCATGATCCAGGCCTACGTCTACCGGGACAGCCGCGGCTTCCCGGTGCCGGCGGCCGAGGTCGAGGAGCGCGACGGCACGTTCTTCTTCGAGGGCGAGCCGGTCAAGCGCGAGCTGGGCAAGATGGGCAAGTCCCTGAAGAACGCCGTCACGCCGGACGAGATCTGTGACGAGTACGGTGCGGACACGCTGCGGCTGTACGAGATGGCGATGGGCCCCCTGGACGTGTCGCGCCCCTGGGACACCCGCGCGGTCGTCGGCCAGTACCGCCTGCTGCAGCGGCTGTGGCGCCTGATCGTCGACGAGTCGACCGGTGAGGTCACCGTCGCGGACGTCGCCGAGGCCGACATCGACGAGGCCACCCTGCGTGCCCTGCACAAGGGGATCGACGGCGTCCGCCAGGACCTGGACGGCATGCGGTTCAACACCGCCATCGCCAAGATCACCGAGCTGAACAACCACCTGACGAAGGCCGCCGGGCCGGTGCCGCGGTCGGTCGCCGAGCGCCTGGTGCTGCTGATCGCGCCGCTGGCCCCGCACGTCGCCGAGGAGCTGTGGCGCAAGCTGGGTCACACCGACTCGGTCGTCCACCAGGACTTCCCGGTCGCCGACCCGGCGTACGCCGTGGACGAGTCCGTGACCTGCGTCGTGCAGATCAAGGGCAAGGTCAAGGCGCGCCTGGAGGTCTCCCCGTCGATTTCCGACGAGGAGCTGGAGAAGGTGGCCCTGGCCGACGAGAAGGTCGTGGCCGCGCTGGACGGCGTGGGCATCCGCAAGGTGATCGTGCGGGCGCCGAAGCTGGTGAACATCGTTCCGGCGTAGCGGTATAGGGGTCTTCCCTTACGGGCAGGTTGGGGGTTCCGATGGAACCTCCGGCCTGCCTTCTCCGTTTACGGTGGAAGAGCCGTCGCTGGAGCGGACGGACTTGGTGTGGTCGAAGAGTCGAAAAGTCGGAGAGGAGCGTCATGGAAGCCGTGGGCGCAATCGTGGCGCTGCTCGTGGTGCTGGTGCTGTTCCTGGTGCTGGGGGTGTACGCCACGGTGAAGGTCGTCAAAGCGGCCAAGCGGGGCGTGGACCGCACCATCACGGAAGCCCGCCGCACGGTGGAGGACACCACCCTTCGCGCGAGGAGCTTCGCCCAGGTCGGCGCCGCTGGCGAACTGGCCCAGCTGCGGTTGTCCTTGCGGACGTCGATGCGGTCCACACAGGACGTGCTGCAGGCGGGCGCCGTCGAGGACGCCTCCCTGAAGGAGTCCCTCGGACTGTTCGACCGACTCAGCGCCCATGGGCACGAGCTGGACGACGAGCTGCGCCGTCTGGAGCGTGACCCGAACAAGGCGGCCCTGGCCGAGCGGCTCCCCGAGCTGCGGGAACGCACGGAGCAGATCACCAAGGCGGCGGACGCGCTGCGGTGGTCGGCGCGCGACCGGGCCCGCCGGTTCGCGGGCGACGACCTGGACTCGCTGAGCACGCAGATCGACATGGAGGCGGGCGCCCTGCGGCACTGGACGACGGAGCCGGCGCCCGCGCAGGCCCCCGCCGCCTGGCCCGAGCCCGCCGCGCAGCCCGCCAAGGACGCCGAGCAGACCTGGTCCGAGCCCACCGCGCAGACATCCCAGGAGCCCACGCGGCCCGCGATCACGCCGCCCGCGGCGACGCCCACGTATCCGTGGGAGAAGAAGGCCAAGCCCGAGAGCACGACCTGAGCCGTACGAGCAGGGGCCGGGCTGCCGTCCTGCGGCCCGGGCGGGTAATCTCCAGCCCATGTCCCGCCATGTCGCGATCGTCACGGATTCAACGGCCTATCTGCCGCAGCGGACGATGGAGCAGCACGGCATCACCGCGGTGCCCCTGACCGTGGTCCTGGGAGACCAGGCGCTGGAGGAAGGCACCGAGATCTCGGCGCGCTCCCTCGCCCTGGCGCTGCAGAAGCGGAAGCCGGTGACCACGTCCCGGCCCAGTCCCGAGCTCTTCGCGGAGACATACCGGAGGGTCGCCGAGGCCGGCGCCACGGCCATCGTCTCGCTGCATCTGTCCGCCGAGTTCTCCGGTACGTACGACGCCGCGGTCCTCGCGGCGAAGGACGCGCCGGTGCCGGTGCGGGTGGTGGACACCGGCATGGTCGCGATGGCCCTCGGCTTCTGCGCCCTCGCGGCGGCGGAGGCCGTGGAGGCGGGGGACGCGGTGGAGGAGGCGGTGGCGGCCGCCGAGAAACGCGCCGCTGGCATGTCCGCGTACTTCTACGTCGACACCCTCGACTATCTGCGCAGGGGCGGCCGTATCGGCGCCGCGCAGGCCCTGCTGGGCTCCGCGCTCGCCGTGAAGCCGCTCCTGAAGCTGGACGGCGGCCGCATCGACATGCTGGAGAAGGTGCGGACGGCGTCGAAGGCGATCGCCCGGCTGGAGGAGATCGTCGTCGAACGGGCCGGGACGGGCCGGGTCGACATCGCGGTGCACCATCTGGCGGCGCCGGACCGGGCGTCGGCTCTCGCGGACCGCCTCCGCGAGCGGCTGCCGGGCCTCGGGGAGCTGCACGTCAGCGAGGTGGGCGCGGTGATCGGGGCGCACACGGGGCCTGGGCTGCTGGGGGCCGTGGTCTCGCCGCGGTGAGGTCTTTTCGCTCGTGCGGGTGATGGAGTTATCCAGAACTGCCGGGTAATCCACGGGAATTGACCAAGATCAACACCATGTCGCCGCGATGTCTACCGTCGTCGGCATGACCTCACTTCGATCACCTTCTCGGACAGCTTCCGCGACAAGCGGTCCCGGCCGGGGCCCCGCATCCGACGGCCGTGCGCGGCGCCGTCAGGCCCGCAGCCGGATCCGGCACGGCCATGCCTCGTCGGAGGCGGTGCGACGGCGAGCGGAGAGACTCTTCGCCGAGCCGCAACCACCGCCTTCTTCGCCTCGGTTGGACGTCGCGGCTGCTGATGTGGAGCTTCTGCCGAAGAGCGAGGCCGGGAGCGGGAGTGGGGTGCCTGTGCCGCCTGGGTGGGCACGGCAGGGGGAGACCAGGGAAGAGGCTGCGGAGGCGGAGGAGCCTGCCCCGGATCGGAAAGCACAGTCCTGTCCCTCGCGGCGGGAACGGATGGGGCTGGCTCTGCGGGAGCGGCTGCCGGTGTGGCTCCAGTCGCGATGTGGGCTGGAGCGGCGGGGCGTCGTCGCGCTCGTCGTGGTCCTCGCCATCGCCTCGGTCTTCGCCGCGCAGCACTTCTGGGAGGGACGGACCCGGCCGGTGCAGGCGCCGGACGTGGTGCGTGAGGCGGCCGCGCCCGCTGAGCGAGGCGCGGAAGCGGCTCCCTCGCAGGGGCCTCCGGCCGAGGCGGGTCGGGCGTCGGCGGGCGGGAGCGGTGCGACGGGCCCGGCGGCCGGTGCGGGTGGTGGCGGGATCGTCGTGGACGTCAGCGGGAAGGTCCGCCGTCCCGGTGTCCACCGGTTGCCCGCGGGATCCCGGGTGGCCGACGCGCTGCGGGCCGCGGGCGGGGCGCGGCCCGGTGCCGACATGGGCGGTCTCAACCGTGCGCGGTTCCTGATGGACGGTGAGCAGGTGGTGGTCGGAGAGCCGGCTGCGGCTGCCGGGCCTGGCGGTGCCGGTGCCGGTGTCGCGGCGGGCGGCGCGGGGACGGCTGGGGCCGGATCGACCGCCACGGGCCCGGTCGGCCTGAACACGGCGACCGCCGAGCAGCTCGACGAACTGCCGGGCGTCGGCCCCGTGTTGGCGCAGCACATCATCGACTACCGCACCGAGCACGGAGGTTTCCGCTCCGTCGAAGAGCTCCGCGAGGTCAACGGCATCGGTGATCGGCGCTTCGCCGATCTCCAGGATCTCGTACGGCCATGACGCCGGGGTCTCGGAGCAGGGCGGGGACGGCGCGTGCGGCGGTTCACGCCTCGTCGGGAAACCCGCTCGGCGCTTCCCATCCCCGGCAGGAGGGGCCGGTCGACCTCCGGCTGGTTCCTCCCGCGCTGGCGGCGTGGGCGGCGGCCGCGCTGATGCTGGACGCCCCGCCTCGGTGGGCGGTCGCCACGGTGGCGGTGTGTGTGGCGGTGGCCGGTGTGCTGCTGGTGACGTGGACGGCTCGGGGGTGGCGGGCGAGGGGCTCGGCTGCGGTTGGCGCTGGGGATCGGAGTGGCGTCGGCGCTGCTGGTGCCGCTGCCGCTGCCGGTGCCGCTGCCGGTGCCGCTGCCGGTGCTGGCCGTGCTGGCCGTGCTGGCCGTGCTGGCGGTGCTGGCGGTGCTGGTGGTGCCGCTGGGCCTAGCGGCAGTGCCGGGGATGGCTCTGGGGGCCGGGCTCGGCGGGCCGCCCGGCCAGGACAGTTGCCGCAGGGGCGGTTGCGGGGACGGCGACCCCCGTGGGGGCGGTTGTCCGTGGCTGCGACGCTGCTCTGCGCCGCCGCCTCGGCAGGCTCCGCCGCGCTGCACGGGGCGGATCTGCACCGTGGCCCGGTTCCGGCGCTGGCCGGCGAGTACGCGGAGGTGGAGGCGGAGTTGGAGGTCACGTCCGATCCCCGGCGCACTCGACCCCGGGTCGCGAGCGCGCATGCGATGCCGCCCGCGGTCGTGCTGGACGCCGACGTCGTCCGCGTGACGCAGGCGGACGGCACGGCGAGCGTGACGCGGACCCCGGTTCTGGTCGTCGTGCGCGGGGAGGATTCGGGCTCCGCGAAGTCTCTGGGCGCTCCCGGAAGCCGCGGTGAGGAGCCAGCGGAAGCAGGGTCAAGGGGGCGGTCGGCCGACTCCACCGGCTCCGCCGACGCCTGGCTCGCCCTGCTGCCGTCCACTCGGCTGCGGGTGCAGGCACGGATGGCGCCACCGTTGCCGGAGGGGGGCAAGGTCGCGGCGGTGCTCCGGGTGTCGGGGGAGCGGGCGCCGCGCGTGGTCGGGGCGCCGACCGGGGCGCAGCGGCTCGCCGGGGAGTTGCGGGGCGGGTTGCGGGAGGCCACGGACGGGCTGTCGGCCGATGCCCGTGCGCTGCTGCCGGGGCTGGTGGTCGGGGACACCTCGCGGGTGCCCGCCGAGCTGGAGCAGGCGTTCCGGGCGACCGACCTGACGCACCTGCTCGCCGTCAGCGGGGCGAACCTCACGATTGTCCTGATCCTGCTCATCGGCCCACCGGGCACCGCCCAGCGTGCCGAGCGGCGGGGACTCGCGCCGAAGCTGGGCATTCCGTTGCGCACGACCGCGCTGCTCGGCGGGCTGCTCACGTTGGGCTTCGTCATCGTCTGCCGGCCGGACCCGAGCGTGCTGCGGGCCGCCGCGTGCGGGCTCATCGCGCTCCTCGCCATCGCCACCGGGCGGCGCAGGTCGCTGATCCCGGCGCTCGCCGCCGCCGTGCTGCTGCTCGTCCTGTACGACCCGTGGCTGGCCCGTAGCTACGGCTTCCTGCTCTCCGTCCTCGCCACCGGCGCCCTGCTCACCCTCGCGCCGCGCTGGAGTGCGGCGTTGCGGCGGCGTGGGATGTCACCGCGGTTCGCCGACGCGCTGGCCGCCGCGGCCGCGGCGCAGGCGGTGTGCGCGCCCGTCGTCGCTGTCCTCGCCGCCCGGGTGAGCCTGGTGGCGGTGCCGTGCAATCTCCTCGCGGAGTTCGCCGTCGCGCCCGCCACCGTGCTCGGCTTCGCCGCGCTGGCGTCGGCGCCGGTGGCGATGCCGGTCGCCGAGGGGCTGGCGTGGTGTGCGGGGTGGCCCACCGAGTGGATCGCGGAGACCGCCCGCACCGGTGCGGCGCTGCCCGGCAGCGGGGTCGACTGGCCGGGCGGGTGGCGTGGCGGGCTGCTGCTCGCGCTCGCCACGGTGGCGTTCGTCCTGGCGGGCCGCAGACTTGCGCGGCATCCGTGGCTCGCCGCGGCCTGTGCCCTGCTGCTCCTCCTGGTGGTCGTCCAGCCACCGCCCCTCACGAGGGTGATCGCGGGATGGCCGCCGCCGGGGTGGCGCATGGTGGTGTGCGACGTGGGGCAGGGCGACGCCACGGTGCTGGCGGCGGGCGACGGCGCCGGGGTGGTCGTCGACGCGGGGCCCGACCCGGTGGCGGCCGACCGGTGTCTGCGTTCGCTCGGGATCACCCGGGTGCCCCTGGTGCTGCTCACCCACTTCCACGCCGACCATGTCGCGGGGCTGCCGGGGGTGTTGCGGGGACGTGACGTGGGAGTGATCCAGACGACGGGATTCGAGGAGCCGCCGGAGCAGGTGGAGTTCGTGCGGGAGCAGGCGGCGGCCGAGCGCGTTCCGGTGGCCCGGGCCGTGGCGGGGGAGCGGCGGCGCGCGGGGCCACTGGAGTGGCAGGTGCTCTGGCCCCCGCCAGGTCCGACGCCGCGACCCGAGGGGCCGAACGACGCGAGCGTCACGCTGCTCGTGCGGACCGGAGGGCTGACCCTGCTGCTCCTCGGGGACCTCGAACCGCCGGGCCAGCGAGCCCTGCTGCGCACTCCGGCAGCCGCGTCGCTCGCCTCCGTGGACGTGCTGAAGGTGGCCCATCACGGCTCGGCCCATCAGGATCCCGAGCTCCTGCGCAGGGCGGCGCCGAGGCTGGCGTTGATCTCTTGCGGTGCGGACAACTCGTATGGCCACCCGTCTCCCGTCACGGTCGCGGCACTGCGGGCCGAAGGGGCCAAGGTGCTGCGTACGGACGTGGATGGCTCGATCGCGGTGATGGGTTCCGGGCCGAAGTCGGCGCCCCGGCTCGAAGCCGCCACCCGGCCGCCTTAGCGGTGCCGTGTGCCTTGTGCCTTGTGCCTTGTGCCGTGTGCCGTGCCGACCCAAAGGGGGCGATCAATTCGGGCTACTCGCGACAGTTCCAGCGCATCGTCAGCATTCCCGCGATGTATGGCCGTGTTGCATCGAATGCCGCAACAGTGATCGAATGCCTATTCGTCGCAGTTCGCAGGTGGTGTCAAGTGTCGCGGGGGTGGGTCGCAGGTGTTCGGCCGTTGGCTGGGAAACCGTACGAATCGGGTGGGACGGACGGGGCCCATGTCGGCGTTCAGGGTTCCGCCGGACGCGGGGATGCTCAGCTGTCGGGTGCTCGACCCCGTCAACGAGCCCGTGCGGAACGCGGAGTTCGCCGTCAGTGACGCCATGGGCCGCAAGGTGGTCGGCGGTGGCACGGACCCCTACGGGTCGTTCGTCACGACGGTTCCGGCGGGGGAGTACCGCCTGGTGGTCTCGGCGGAAGGGTTCACTCCGTACCGGGGGAGTGCCACCGTCGGCCAGGACACGCATGCCTCGCTCGGTGATGTCACGCTCCAGGTCGCCCAGCCCCCGGCGCTTCCCGAGCCCGGTGACTGGGAGGTCGACCCCCTGCACTCCTCCGTCGGCTTCACCGCGCGGCACATCGGGCTTGCCCGCATCCGCGGCCGGTTCAACAGCTTCGCGGGTGCCATACGGGTGGGCGAGCGGATGGAGGAGTCCGCGATGCACGTCGTCATCGACGCGGCCTCCATCGACACCGGGGTCCAGATGCGCGACGACCATCTGCGCTCCGGCGACTTCCTCGACGTGGGGCGCTTCCCGACGATGGAGTTCTACGGCGACCGCTTCGTGCACAAGGGCGGCAGCCGCTGGGCCATCTCGGGCGGCCTGACGCTGCACGGCGTGACGCGCACGGTCACGCTGGACACCGAGTACCTCGGGATCGGTCAGGGGCTGGAGGGCGAGACCCGTGTGGCCTGCCGCGCCACGACCGAGCTGCACCGCGACGACTTCACGATCACCTGGCAGACGATGCTGGCGCGCGGGATCGCGGCCGTCGGGCACAGCATCACGATCGACCTCGACATCCAGGTCGTCCCCAAGAGCGGCTGACCTCGCCGCCGGGTCGGTCTCGCGATCGGCCGGTGTCCGCTACGGGGCTTCCAGCCAGCCCTCGTGTTCGGCGGCCAGTTCGTCGAGCGCCGCCCGGTCCAGGCGGGACTCCGGGTCCTCGACCACCACCAGCCACTGGGCGTCCTCGGCGTCGTCCTCACCGGCGAGGGCGTCGCGGACGAGCTGAGGTTCCTCGGCCACGCCGAAACGGTCGGGGAGCTCTTCGGACACTGCCTCCGCGGCATCGCGGTCGGGCAGCACCAGGACATGTCGTACGTCGGTCACCTGCCTATTCTCCGACAGGGGACGGGCTGTCAGTGCCGCGTGGGATGCTTGACCGCGATGGCCAGGAAGACAGCTAACGACGATCCGCTCGCCCCCCTCACGCTCGCCGTGGGGCAGGAGGACCTGCTCCTCGACCGCGCCGTGCAGCAGGTGGTGGCGGCCGCCCGCGCCGCCGACGCGGACACGGATGTGCGCGACCTCACCTCCGACCAGTTGCAGCCCGGCACACTCGCGGAGCTGACCAGCCCCTCGCTCTTCGCCGAGCGCAAGGTCGTGGTCGTGCGGAACGCGCAGGATCTGTCGGCGGACACGGTCAAGGACGTGAAGGCGTATCTCGGGGCGCCCGCCGAGGAGATCACGCTCGTCCTGCTGCACGCGGGCGGCGCCAAGGGCAAGGGCCTGCTCGACGCGGCCCGTAAGGCGGGGGCGCGCGAGGTCGCCTGCCCCAAGATGACCAAGCCCGCGGACCGGCTGTCGTTCGTACGGAGCGAGTTCCGCGCCCTCGGACGTTCGGCGACCCCCGAGGCGTGCCAGGCCCTGGTCGACTCCATCAGCAGTGATCTGCGTGAGCTCGCCTCCGCGGTGTCCCAGCTGGCGGCGGACGTCGCGGGCACGATCGACGAGGCGATCGTCGGGCGGTACTACACGGGCCGGGCGGAGGCCTCCAGCTTCACGGTCGCCGACCGGGCCGTGGAGGGGCGGGCCGCCGAGGCGCTCGAAGCGTTGCGGTGGTCCCTGTCGACCGGAGTCGCTCCCGTCATGATCACCAGCGCCCTCGCGCAGGGCGTCCGCGCCATCGGCAAGCTCTCCTCCGCGCGAGGTGGGCGTCCCGCCGACCTCGCCCGTGAGCTGGGCATGCCGCCCTGGAAGATCGACCGGGTGCGCCAGCAGATGCGGGGGTGGACCCCTGACGGGGTGGCTGCCGCGATTGCCGCTGTCGCGGCGGCCGATGCGGGGGTCAAGGGCGGGGGGGACGACCCTGAGTACGCGTTGGAGAAGGCCGTGGTCGCTGTTGCCCGCGCCGCGCGCTCTGGCCGCCGCTGAGCGCTCCGCTGGGGTGGGCGGCCTTTGTATCTGCGGGTAGTTTTCTTGGCCGGCCGTGCAGTTTGTCGCTGCGGATAGCTAGTGGCTGGTCGCGCAGTTCCCCGCGCCCCCTTTACAGGCCGTACCGCCCGGGCAGTCGCCGACCTTGTATCTGCGGGTAGCCCGTGGCTGGTCGCGCAGTTCCCCGCGCCCTCTTTACAGGCCGTACCGCCCGGGCAGTCGCCGACCTTGTATCTGCGGGTAGCCCGTGGCTGGTCGCGCAGTTCCCCGCGCCCCTGGGAACGCCCCTGCGGGGCACCGTGCCGGGCGCCGTCGGGGATACAGCAATGCCCCCGGAGTGGGTCCGGAGGCATTGTCGCAGCGTGGCGTACTGCGTGGTCTGTCCGCGATTCGAGGTAGAGGGCTCGAATTACCCTCGCGGGAGGATTGATCAGCGCCCCGGCGGACTGGGACTGGCCAGTTGGCCGGGGTAAGGGCTTCAGCCCTTGAGGGTCGCGGCCTTCGTCGCAAGCGCCGACTTCTTGTTGGCGGCCTGGTTCTTGTGGATGACGCCCTTGGAGACGGCCTTGTCCAGCTGGCGCGTGGCCTCACGCGTGAGCTCGGCGGCCTTCTGGGTGTCACCGGCGGCAACGGCCTCGCGGGCCTTGCGGATCGCGGTCTTCAGAGAAGACTTGACCGCCTTGTTGCGCTGACGCGCCTTCTCGTTGGTCTTGATCCGCTTGATCTGGGACTTGATGTTCGCCACGAAAGAGCCTTTTCAGGTTCAGGTACTGCAGAGGATCTGCAGATGAGTGTTATGACACGCGCCTCGATGCTTGAGAGGGCATACGAGACACAGCCGCCCACGTTACCAGCCGCCGTCCCACCGGCCCAAACCGGGCGCAGTGCCCCACCCGTGGGACCATGGAAGCTACGTATAGATCCGACCCGAGGCTACAGGCGCCTCAAGAGACAGGACCCTGCGTGCCCGCGACCCCTAACAATGTGCCCGAGCCGAGCCGTACCGACTCGGCTCTGATCCGCAATTTCTGCATCATCGCGCACATCGACCACGGCAAGTCCACGCTCGCCGACCGCATGCTCCAGCTCACCGGGGTGGTGGAGCAGCGGCAGATGCGTGCTCAGTACCTCGACCGGATGGACATCGAGCGCGAGCGCGGCATCACGATCAAGTCCCAGGCGGTGCGTCTGCCCTGGGCCCCGAGCAAGGGCCCGGACCAGGGCAGCACCCACATCCTCAACATGATCGACACCCCGGGCCACGTGGACTTCACGTACGAAGTCTCACGTTCGCTCGCGGCCTGCGAGGGCACGGTCCTCCTGGTCGACGCGGCCCAGGGCATCGAGGCGCAGACTCTCGCCAACCTCTACCTGGCGATGGAGAACGACCTCAAGATCATCCCCGTACTGAACAAGATCGACCTGCCGGCCGCGCAGCCGGAGAAGTTCTCCGAGGAGCTCGCCAACCTCATCGGCTGCGAGCCCGAGGACGTCCTGAAGGTCTCCGCGAAGACCGGCGTGGGTGTGGAGGCGCTGCTCGACAAGGTCGTCGCCGAGATCCCGGCCCCGATCGGCGTCGCGGACGCGCCCGCCCGCGCGATGATCTTCGACTCGGTGTACGACTCGTACCGCGGCGTCGTGACGTACGTACGAGTGGTCGACGGCCAGCTGAACAAGCGCGAGCGGATCCGGATGATGTCCACCGGCGCCACGCACGAGCTGCTTGAGATCGGTGTCTCGTCGCCGGAGATGACCCCGGCCGACGGCATCGGCGTCGGTGAGGTGGGTTACATCATCACCGGCGTGAAGGACGTGCGTCAGTCCAAGGTCGGTGACACGATCACCTCCCTGCACAAGGGCGCGACCGAGGCGCTGGGCGGCTACAAGGATCCCAAGCCGATGGTGTTCTCGGGTCTGTATCCGCTGGACGGCTCGGAGTACCCGGACCTGCGCGAGGCCCTCGACAAGCTGCAGCTCAACGACGCCGCGCTCGTGTACGAGCCGGAGACGTCGGCCGCGCTCGGCTTCGGCTTCCGCGTCGGCTTCCTCGGGCTGCTGCACCTCGACGTGATCCGCGAGCGCCTTGAGCGCGAGTTCGGGCTCGACCTGATCGCCACCGCCCCCAACGTGGTCTACCGCGTGGTCATGGAGGACGGCAGTGAGCACACGGTCACCAACCCGAGTGAATTCCCCGAGGGCAAGATCGACGAGGTCTTCGAGCCCGTCGTGCGCGCCACGCTCCTCGCGCCCAGCGAGTTCATCGGCTCCATCATGGAGCTGTGCCAGAACCGGCGCGGCACCATGCTCGGCATGGACTACCTCTCCGAGGACCGCGTCGAGATCCGCTACACGCTGCCCCTCGCCGAGATCGTCTTCGACTTCTTCGACCAGCTGAAGTCAAAGACGCGTGGTTACGCCTCACTGGACTACGAGCCCACGGGCGAGCAGTCCGCGCAGCTCGTCAAGGTCGACATCCTGCTGCACGGCGACAAGGTCGACGCCTTCTCCGCCGTCACGCACAAGGACGCGGCGTACGCGTACGGCGTGCGGCTCGTCGCCAAGCTGCGCGAGCTCATCCCGCGGCAGGCCTTCGAGATCCCCGTGCAGGCGGCGATCGGCTCCCGGGTCATCGCGCGCGAGACGATCCGCGCCATCCGCAAGGACGTCCTCGCCAAGTGCTACGGCGGTGACATCTCCCGTAAGCGGAAGCTCCTGGAGAAGCAGAAGGAGGGCAAGAAGCGGATGAAGATGGTCGGCTCCGTCGAGGTGCCGCAGGAAGCCTTCATCGCGGTGCTCTCCAGCGACGACAGCGGGCCCGGCAAGGCCAAGAAGTAGCTTTTCCGGTCGCGGCTCGGCCGCTGCCACGCGGGCTCCGTGCGCATACGCACGGGGCCCGCGGCGCGTTCGGCGCGCGGGCGCGTTCCGTTTGGGTGTCTGTAGGAAGTGACAGGCAGATGCCCCTTACGCACCGGGCGTCGGCGCTCTACTCTGATCACCACTCGTAGGTTACTCGCAAGTTAAACAAGTAGCCGCAGGGATGTAAGAAGCAGAAGCAGCCGCCAGCCAGTTCGCCGCACCGTCGTGGGCCCGGAGGATGTCGTGAGCGACACACAGACCTTGATCGAGAACCGTCCGCCTTCCGTGGCGCACCTCCTGCTGGAGCGCGTGGCGGCCACGCCGGACGCCGAGGCCTACCGCTACCCCGTCCCGGCGGCCTCGGGCGAAGGGCCCGACGACTGGAAGGCGCTCAGCTGGTCGCAGGCCGGCGACCGCGTCCACGCCATCGCGGCGGGGCTGATCGAGCTCGGCCTCAAGCCCGAGGACCGGGTCGCCCTGTCCTCCTCCACGCGGGTCGAGTGGATCCTTTCCGACCTCGGCATCATGTGCGCCGGCGCGGCCACCACGACCGTCTATCCGCAGACCAACGCCGAGGAGTCCGCGTACATCGTCGCCGACTCCGGCAGCCGGGTGCTGATCGCCGAGGACGCGGCCCAGCTCGCCAAGGCGCGCGAGAAGCGGGCCGACCTGCCCGAGCTGCGGCACGTCGTGGTGATCGACGCCGAGGGCGCGAGCGCCGTCGAGGGCGACCCCGAGGGCTGGGTGCTCACGCTCGCCGACCTGGAGGCCCGGGGCGCCGCGCACCTGGAGAAGAACCCGGGGCTCGTCAAGGACCGGATCGCGGCGATCACCGCCGACCAGCTCGCGACGCTGATCTACACCTCCGGCACCACCGGCAGGCCCAAGGGCGTGCGCCTGCCGCACGACAACTGGTCGTACATGGCCAAGGCCATCGCGGCGACCGGCCTGCTCGGCCCCGACGACGTGCAGTACCTGTGGCTGCCGCTCGCACACGTCTTCGGCAAGGTGCTGACCTCCGGGCAGATCGAGCTGGGGCACCTCACCGCCGTCGACGGCCGCGTCGACAAGATCATCGAGAATCTGCCGGTGGTGCAGCCGACGTACATGGCCGCCGTGCCCCGCATCTTCGAGAAGGTCTACAACGGCGTCGCGGCCAAGGCGCGGGCCGGGGGCGGCGCCAAGTACAAGATCTTCCAGTGGGCCGCCGAGATCTCCCGCGAGTACGCGAAGGTCAGCCAGGACAACTTCCGCAGGACCGGCAACGCCTCGGTGCCCTTCGGTCTGCGCGCCAAGCACAAGGCCGCCGACGCGCTCGTCTACTCCAAGCTCCGCGAGGCCTTCGGCGGGCGGCTGCGCGCCGCCGTCTCCGGTTCGGCCGCCCTCGCGCCCGACATCGGGTACTTCTTCGCGGGCGCCGGCATCCACATCCTGGAGGGCTACGGCCTGACCGAGTCCTCCGCCGCCTCCTTCGTGAACCCCGGCGAGGCCTACCGCACCGGCACCGTCGGCAAGCCGCTGCCCGGCACCGAGGTGCGTATCGCGGACGACGGCGAGATCCTGCTGCGCGGCCCCGGCATCATGGAGGGATACCACGGCCTGCCGGAGAAGACGGCCGAGGTGCTTGAGTCCGACGGGTGGTTCCACACCGGGGACATCGGCGAGCTGTCCGTCGACGGCTATCTGCGGATCACCGACCGCAAGAAGGACCTCATCAAGACGTCCGGCGGCAAGTACATCGCGCCCGCCGAGGTCGAGGGCCAGTTCAAGGCCGTGTGTCCGTACGTCTCCAACATCCTGGTGCACGGCGCCGACCGGAACTTCTGCACCGCGCTGATCTCCCTCGACGAGCCCGCGATCCTCGGCTGGGCCGAGGAGAACGGCCAGGGCGGCAAGTCCTACGCCGAGGTCTGCGCCGACCCCGCCACGGTCCAGCTCATCGACGGCTATGTGCGCGAGCTGAACGAGGGGCTGCAGCGCTGGCAGACCATCAAGAAGTTCCGCCTCCTGCCGCGCGACCTCGATGTCGAACACGGCGAACTGACGCCCAGCCTGAAGCTGAAGCGCCCGGTCGTCGAGCGGGAGTACAAGCACCTGATCGACGAGATGTACGCGGGCTCACGCGAGGCCTGAGCCGCCGGACGGGCGGGACTCCGCGGACATGACCTGGCTAGCGGTCCCGCCCGTGACGCATCTCCCGCACCAGTTCCTCCATGTGCGTCACATGGTGGCGCAGCTCCAGGACGTCCTTGAGGCTGCTCGCCGCCATGTGGGTCTCGATCGCGGAGAGGCGGGCGGCCAGCTCGTCGAACTGGAGCTGCTCGCGGGCCAGGATCCGCTCCAGCTGCCGGTTCTTGCGGTGCAGTTCGAGGAAGACGGTGACCTTGGCGCGCAGCACCCACGGGTCGAACGGCTTGGTGAGGAAGTCCGCGGCGCCCGTCGCGTAGCCCCGGAAGGCGTAGCCGGCGTCGTTGTCGGTGCCCGTCAGGAAGATGATGGGCACGTCCTTGGTCTGGTCGAGACGTTTGATGTTCGACGCGGTCTCGAAGCCGTCCATGCCCGGCATCCGTACGTCCAGCAGGATCACGGCGAACCGCTGCCGCAGGATGGCCTTCATCGCCTCCTCGCCCGAACGGGCGCGCACCAACGGCTCGTTCAGGGAACCCAGGACTGCTTCGAGTGCCATCAGGTTGTCCTCCATGTCGTCGACGAGGAGGATGCTCGCTCGGTGGTCGGTAACGGGCTCTGCGCTCATGTCAAAATGCCTCAATCAGGGGCGAAAGTGCCTCAATCAGTGGTCGGCGGGACAGTGTTCTCTGCTGAGCTGCCGACATGTTCGCTGTCGGGGTCGAGGAGGGAACAGACGACACCGAGGAGCTGATCCACGTCCACGGGCTTGGGTACGTAGTCGGTCGCGCCCTGTGAGATGGCCTTCTCGCGGTCCCCCGGCATGGCCTTCGCGGTGAGGGCGACGATGGGCAGACCCCGCCACCGGGGGCTGCGGCGGATGGCGGCCATGGTTTCGTAGCCGTCCATCTCCGGCATCATGATGTCCATCAGGACGATGTCGACGTCCGGGTTGCGCTCCAGGGTCTCGATGCCCTCGCGGCCGTTCTCCGCGTACAGGACGGGCATGCCGACGCGGCTGAGCACATGGGTCAGCGCGAAGACGTTACGGATGTCGTCGTCGACGATGAGCACCTTGCGGCCCGGCAGTAAGCGGCCCGCGCGGCCCTCCTTCCACTCCTCCAGCTTGGTGGGCGTGGGCCAGCTGTCGTCGGGTTCGAGGGAGGTGTGCGGCCGCAGCACGGCGTGCTCCTGCGGCACCGGCAGATGCTGGGTGTGGGACGCGGCGTACGCGACGGCGGCCGCGCCGTGACCCGGGTGCACCACGGGGACGTACAACGAGAACGTGGAACCCTCGCCGGGGAGGCTCTCGGCGGTGATGCGGCCGCCGAGCAGGCCCGCGATCTCCCGGCTGATGGAGAGGCCGAGGCCGGTGCCGCCGTACTTGCGGTTGGTGGTTCCGTCGGCCTGCTGGAACGCCTCGAAGATCACCGGGAGCTGCTCGGCCGGGATGCCGATGCCGGTGTCGCTGACGGCGAAGCAGAGCAGGTCGTCGTTGTCGTGCGTCAGCCGGTCGCCCGCGGTGTCCGTGACGCGGCTGACCCGCAGCTCGACCTTGCCCGCCGAGGTGAACTTGACCGCGTTCGACAGCAGATTGCGCAGGATCTGCTGGAGGCGCTGCTCGTCGGAGAACATCTCGCGCGGTACGTCCTCGCCGACCGACACGTCGAAGGCGAGCCCCCGGTCGAGGGTGAGCGGGCGGAACGTCGCGTGGACGTAGTCGAGGACCTTGATCAGCGGGAGCTTCTTGGGACGTACGTCCATCCGGCCCGCCTCGATCTTCGACAGGTCCAGGATGTCGTTGATGAGCTGGAGCAGGTCGGACCCCGAGCGGTGGATCGTCGTCGCGAACTGCACCTCCTGGTCGGAGAGGTGGTCGTCGGGGTTGTCGGAGAGCAGCCGGGCGAGGATGAGGAGGGAGTTGAGCGGCGTACGCAGCTCGTGCGACATGTTCGCCAGGAACTCCGACTTGTACTGGGAGCTGGTGGCGAGCAGCGCCGCCTTCTCCTCCAGCTCGGCGTTGGAGCGGCGCAACTCCGCCTGCTGGCGCTGGAGTTCGTCCGAGCGCTCCTGGAGCTGGGTGGCCAGCCGCTGGGACTCGCCGAGCAGCGACTCCGTACGCGAGTTGGCGATGATGGTGTTGATCGCGACGCCGATGGTGTTCACGAACTGGTCGAAGAAGGCCAGATGGACATCGGAGAAGCGGGAGAACGTGGCCAGCTCGATCACACCGAGCAGCTTGTCCTCGAAGAGGATCGGGATGATCACGACGGTGGCGGGAGCCGCGTCGCCGAGCCCCGAGTGGATCTTGATGTAGTCCGGCGGAACCTCCTCGACGAGGATGCGCTTCTTCTCCAGCGCCGCCTGGCGCACCAGGCCCTGCGCGGGCATCCCGCCGGTGTCGACGACCGAGCCCTGCGCCGCGCCGTACCCCGCGATGAAGGCGAGCCCCTTCGCCGTGACCTGCGTGGGCGCCGGGCTCTCCGCGGTGTCCGGGTCGGCCAGGAAGAAGGCGCCGTACTGCGCGTTCACCAGCGGGGTCAGCTCGCGCAGGATCAGGTCGGCGACCTCCATCAGATCGCGGTGGCCCTGCATCAGACCTGCCAGCCGGGCGAGGTTGGACTCCAGCCAGTCCTTGGCACGGGTGGTCTCACGGAGGTTGGAGACCATGAGGTTGATGTTGTCCTTGAGGTCGGTGACCTCGCCGCGCGTCTCGACCGTGATGGCGCGGGTCATGTCACCCTGGGCCACGGCGGAGGCGACCTCGGCGATGGCGCGGACCTGGGTGGTGAGGTTCAGCGCCAGCTCGTTCACGTTCGTCGTCAGGCGCTTCCACGTGCCGTACACGCCCTCGACGCGCGCCTGACCGCCCAACTGCCCCTCGGAGCCGACCTCGCGGGCCACGCGCGTGACCTCGGAGGAGAACGACGACAGCGTGTCGACCATGGTGTTGATGGTGGTCTTCAGCTCAAGGATCTCGCCGCGCGCGTCCACGTCGATCTTCTTGGAGAGGTCGCCCTGGGCCACGGCGGTCGCGACCTGCGCGATGTTGCGGACCTGACCCGTGAGGTTGTCCGCCATGTAGTTGACGTTGTCGGTGAGGTCCTTCCACACACCCGATACACCGAGGACCTGCGCGCGGCCGCCGAGCCGGCCGTCCGTGCCGACCTCGCGCGCCACCCGGGTCACCTCGTCGGCGAAGGCGCGCAGCTGCTCCACCATCGTGTTGACGGTGTCCTTCAGCTCCAGGATCTCGCCGCGCGCGGTCACCGTGATCATCTTGGAGAGGTCGCCGTTGGCGACGGCGGTGGTGACCTGGGCGATGTTGCGGACCTGTGAGGTGAGGTTCGACGCCATGAAGTTGACGTTGTCGGTGAGGTCCTTCCATACGCCGGACACGCCGCGCACCTGGGCCTGTCCGCCGAGATTGCCTTCCGTGCCGACTTCGCGGGCGACGCGGGTGACCTCGTCGGCGAAGGCGGAGAGCTGGTCGACCATCGTGTTGATCGTCGACTTCAGCTCCAGGATCTCGCCCTTCGCCTCCACGGTGATCTTCTTGCCGAGGTCGCCCTGGGCGACGGCCGTCGACACGAGCGCGATGTTCCGCACCTGGGAGGTGAGGTTGTCCGCCATGAAGTTGACGTTGTCGGTGAGGTCCTTCCATACGCCGGACACGCCGCGCACCTGGGCCCGCCCGCCGAGATTGCCTTCCGTGCCGACTTCGCGGGCGACGCGGGTGACCTCGTCGGCGAAGGCGGAGAGCTGGTCGACCATCGTGTTCACCGTCGACTTCAGCTCCAGGATCTCGCCCCGGGCGTCGACGGTGATCTTCTGGCTCAGGTCGCCGTTGGCGACGGCGGTGGTGACCTGGGCGATGTTGCGGACCTGTGAGGTGAGGTTCGACGCCATGAAGTTGACGTTGTCGGTGAGGTCCTTCCACACGCCCGAGACGCCGCGTGCCTGGGCGCGGCCGCCCAACTGGCCCTCGGTGCCGACTTCGCGGGCGACGCGTGTCACCTCGGCGGCGAACGCGGAGAGCTGCTCCACCATGGTGTTCACGGTGAGCTTCAGTTCCAGCAGCTCACCGGTCGCCTCGACGGTGACCGTGCGGGTCAGGTCGCCCTGCGCGACCGCCGTGGTCACCAGAGCGATGTCCCGCACCTGGGCGGTGAGCCGCGACGCCATCGTGTTGACGGCCTCCGTCACGTCACGCCAACTCCCGGACAGCCCACGCACCTTGGCGCGCCCGCCGAGCCGCCCCTCGGTGCCGACCTCGCGGGCGACGCGCGTCACCTCGCCCGTGAAGAGGGACAGCTGGTCGACCATCGTGTTGACGGCGCGGCCCAGCCGACGCAGATCGCCCCTCAGCTCGCGGGTGCCGTCGTGCAGGTCGACGCGCTGAGTGAGGTCACCGCCCGCCACCGCGTTGAGCACCCGGGTGGCGTTGGCGGCCGGGGCGACCAGGGAGTCGAGGAGGGTGTTGACCTCCTGCACGCGGTCGGCCCACCTGCCCTGCCCCGGACTGGCCGCGAACCGCTCGTCCAGCCGGCCGTGCCGGATGATCTCCCGGCGTACGCGGACCAGTTCGCTGTCGAAATGGAGCGAACGGTCGAGCAGCTCGTTGTAGACCGCGTACAGCTCAGCGGTGATCCCCTCACCGACCGGCACGACCTTCGTGAAGTCCCCGTCCCGCGCGGCCCGCATGGCGGCGAGCAGGGGACGCAGCTCGGGGGTGGCGGCGGTCGGGGGGGTGGGGGGTGCGGGGGTGGCGGACGTGGGGGTGAGGTGTGCGGGGGTGGTGGCGTGCGAGGGGGTGAGGTGTGCGGGGGTGGCGTGCGAGGGAACGGTGGGCGTGGTGGCGATGGTCGCGGTGGCGGCCTTCGGGGTGGGGGCCGGGGTGGCCCCTGGGGCGGGCTCTGGGTTGGTCGCCGGGGTGGCTCCTGGGGCGGATTCCAGGCTGGCCTCTGGGTCGGGATCCGGGATGGCCTCTGGGTCGGGATCCGGGATGGCTCCTGGGACGTGCCCGAGGTCGCGTGCGGGGGAGGTGGCCTCCGAGAGGGTCGCCCGGGCGGCTTCAGGGACGCGCTCTGGGTCGGGCTCCGGGGCGGCCCCTGGGACATGCTCCAGGTCAGGTGCTGGGGCGGTGGTCTCCGCAGCGGCCTCTGGGACGGTCTCCAGGGCGGCGGCCCCTGGGACGGACTCTGGCCCAGCCTCTGGGCCAGAGGAGGCTGGGCCAGTCCCTGCGACGTGCTTCGGGGCGCGCCCTGAGACGGTCTCTGGGGCAGGTGCGGGGACGGTCCCTGGGGCGTGCTCCGGCGCGGGCTCCGGGGTGGCCCCCGACATGGGTTCCGGGGCAGGCGTCGGGACAGCCTCTGGGGCGGCCCCCGAGACGGGCTCTGGGACAGCCCCCGAGACGGGCTCTGGGACAGCCCCCGAGACGGGCGCCGGGACAGCCCCCGAGACGGGCTCCGGGACAGCCCCCGAGACGGGCTCCGGGGCGGCCCCCGAGGCGGACTCCTGGGCGGGCGGCGCGGTGGTCCCTGGGGTGGGGTTCGGCGCCGCGGTCGTGGGGGAGTGCGTCGGGGCCGGGATCCGGCCGGATCCGAGCGCGGGCACAGCACGGTCATCACTCATAGCGGCCCACTTCGGTAACTCGGTGCTTATGGGCGCGGCCAGTCTGTCACTCTGTCGGTGTCGCCTGAGGCGTATTCACCCGAACTGCTCACGAGCCGAACCGTGGGGTCGATTCCGATGCAACGGGAGACCGAATTCCGTGGCTCCGCCAAGGACCGGGGCCGCCCCGGGCCACCGGCGGTGGTGCGCACATCCCTGCCCGGAAACCCGCTCGCCCCCGCCGCCGCGCGCCGATTCGTGCGTGCGGCGCTCGACGACTGGACCCGGCTCTCCGTGCCCGCGGCGGCCGGCATCACCGACCGCCTCGCCGACGACTCGGTGCTGCTGGTGAGCGAGTTGGTCACGAACGCAGTCGTGCACGCGGGCACGGCCGTCGAACTGCTGTGCCGCCTCGACGAGGGCGGACCGGGCGAGGACACCGAGACCCTCGTCATCGAGGTCTCCGACCACCACCCCTCCCGCGCCGTCCGCGGCGAGCAGGGCCCACCGCCCGTCGGCACCCCCGAGTACGGGCGAGGGCTGCAACTCGTCGCGACCCTCTCCGAGTCCTGGGGCATCACCTACCGCACGGGCACCAAGACCGTCTGGGCCCGGCTCCCCGTCGAGGAAGTCAAGGCCGACCAGGAGATCGAGTCGTACGCGAGCGAACAGGCGATGCAGCGCGGCCTCAGCGCCGCCGCGATCCTCGCGCCCCTGCCCAAGCGCGTCACACACGACACGGAGTGGGTCAACCGCGGCGCGCTCAGCTTCCTCGCCGAGGCGTCCGACCTGCTGGCCGGGCAGTTCGACGAGGACCTCGTGGCCGCCCTCGCCGGACAGCTCCTCGTGCCGCGGCTCGCCGACTGGTGCGCGGTCTGGCTCGACGACGCGTCGGAGGGCCCATCCCGCGCGGCCCCCGGCGCACCGGGCGCGAGGCTCGCCCGCGTCTGGCACACCAGCGAGCACCGGATAGAGGAGCTGCGCCGCGTCCTGGAGAAGGACCCTCCCCAGCTGCCCGACGCGGCGGGCACGGGCGCCATCCCCGTCCGCTGGCCCGGCGAGGCGCTGGCGGGTGAGACGTCCGGCACGGCACTCGCGTACCGCCTGGTCGCGGGCGGGCGCGCGCTCGGCACGCTGGTGATCGGCCGGGCGGGCTTCGTCCACCCCCTCGCCGGCGGCCGGGCCGGGGAGACCCCCTTCCCCGACGAGGTCACCGGCCTCATCGAGGACTTCAGCCGCCGCGTCGCGCTCGCCGTCAGCACGGCCCGCCGCTATCAGCGCCAGGCCAACATCAGCCGGATCCTCCAGCGCGGACTGCTGCCCAGCCAGGTCGCCCAGATCCCCGGCGTGCAGAGCGGCCTGGTGTACGAGCCGCGGGACAAGGGCGGGCCCGGCGGCGACTTCTACGACGTGTTCCAGGCGGGCGAGGGACGCTGGTGCTTCGCGCTCGGCGACGTCCAGGGCAAGGGGCCCGAGGCCGCCGTCGTCATCGGCCTCGCCCGCCCCTGGCTGCGGCTGCTCGCCCGCGAGGGCTACCAGGTCGCGGAGGTCCTCGACCGCCTCAACCAACTGCTCCTCGACGACGCGACGGAGGCGGCGGACGCGGCGGCCGCGGTCGTCGCCGTCGCGGGCGGCCAGGGCGTCTCCCCCGACGGACCCACCTCGCGCTTCCTCTCCCTCCTCTACGGCGAGCTGATCCCGTATGAAGGAGGCGTGCGCTGCACCCTCGCGTGCGCCGGGCATCCGCTGCCGCTCCTGCTCTCCCCCGAGGGGGAGGTACGGGCGGCGGCGACCCCGCAGATGCTGCTCGGGGTCGTCGACGACGAGACGTACACGAGTGAGAGCTTCAACCTGCGCACCGGCGACACCCTCCTGTGCGTCACGGACGGCGTGACCGAGCGGCGCTCGGGACAACTCCAGTTCGACGACGGCGACGGCCTCGCCCAGGCCCTCACCGGCTGCGCGGGCCTCGACGCGGCCCTGGTGGCGGAGCGGATCCGCAGGCTCGTACACGAATTCTCGGAACGGCCACCGGACGACGACCTGGCGCTGCTGGTGCTGCAGGCCCGGTGAGGGCGCCGGGCGTCGCCGTGATGCGTCTGGCGTCGCCGTGATGCGTCTGGCGTCGCCGTGATGCGTCTGGCGTCGCCGTGATGCGTCTGGCGTCGCCCTGGTGCGGGACAATGGAAGGCATGCCTTCCGCACTGCCCGATGGTGAGCCCATGCCCGAGGACGGGGCGCTGCCCGCGTCCGCCCTGGACGGCGCGGCCTCCCGCCCCCTCGGCTTCTACCTGCACGTCCCGTACTGCGCCACGCGCTGCGGCTACTGCGACTTCAACACCTACACCGCGACCGAGCTGCGCGGCTCCGGCGGCGTGCTCGCCTCCCGCGACAACTACGCGGACACCCTCGTCGACGAGGTGCGGCTCGCCAGGAAGGTCCTCGGGGACGACCCGCGGCCCGTGCGGACCGTCTTCGTCGGGGGCGGTACGCCGACGCTGCTCGCCGCGGGGGACCTCGTGCGGATGCTGGCGGCCGTGCGGGACGAGTTCGGGCTCGCGGACGACGCGGAGATCACGACCGAGGCGAACCCGGAGTCGGTCGATGCCGCTTACCTGGCTGAGCTGCGGGAGGGCGGATTCAACCGGGTCTCCTTCGGAATGCAGAGCGCGAAGCAGCACGTACTGAAGGTCCTCGACCGTACGCATACGCCCGGGCGGCCCGAGGCGTGCGTCGCCGAGGCGCGGGCGGCCGGGTTCGACCACGTGAACCTCGACCTCATCTACGGCACGCCCGGGGAGACGGACGAGGACTGGCGGGCCACGCTGGACGCGGCGCTCGGGGCCGGGCCCGATCACATCAGTGCGTACGCGCTGATCGTCGAGGAGGGCACGCAGCTGGCGCGGCGGATCCGGCGCGGGGAGGTCCCGATGACGGACGACGACGTCCACGCGGACCGGTACCTGATCGCCGACGAGGTGCTGGGCGGCGCGGGCTTCGAGTGGTACGAGGTGTCCAACTGGGCCACGTCCGAGGCGGGCCGGTGCCTGCACAACGAGCTGTACTGGCGGGGCGCCGACTGGTGGGGCGCCGGGCCCGGGGCGCACAGCCATGCCGGGGGCGTGCGGTGGTGGAACGTGAAGCATCCCGGGGCGTACGCGGCCGCGCTTTCCTCCGGCAGGTCGCCAGGAGCCGGGCGGGAGATCCTCTCCGCGGAGGACCGACGGGTCGAGCGGATCCTGCTTGAGCTGCGGCTCCGTGAGGGCTGCCCGTTGTCTCTCCTACGGGAGGCCGGGCTGGCGTCCGCCCGCAAGGCGCTGGGGGACGGCCTGCTGGAGGCCGGCCCTTACGGGGCCGGGCGGGCGGTTCTCACGCTGCGTGGGCGATTGCTGGCGGACGCGGTGGTACGGGGCTTGGTCGACTGACGTGGCTGCCGGACCAGCGAAGGTTGGCGGGGCGGGGGAGCGCGGGGTCGGGGCTGCGTCGCTGGATGGTGCCGGGTAAACGGGTGGGTGGGTGGGGGAGCCGCCGCGGAGCGGCGGGGTGCGGTGAGCGAGGTCGGCGGGGCGGGGGAGTGCAGGGAGCCGCCGCGGAGCGGGGAGCGGCGGGGCCGGTCGTGATGGTCAAGGCCCAGGGGCCAGCGGAAGCGTGACGAAGTCGATCAGCTCCTCCACCCTCCCCAGCAGCGCCGGCTCCAGGTCCCTGTAGCTGCGCACCGAGCCCAGGATCCGCTGCCACGCCGCCCCCGTGTTCACCGGCCACCCCAGCGCCTCGCACACCCCCGTCTTCCAGTCCCGCCCCCGCGGCACCCGGGGCCACGCCTCGATGCCCACCGAGGCCGGCTTCACCGCCTCCCACACGTCGATGTAGGGGTGGCCGACCACCAGGGCGTGCGCGCCGGTGACCTGCGCCGCGATGCGGGACTCCTTGGAGCCGGGGACGAGGTGGTCCACCAGGACGCCGAGCCGCGCGTCGGGGCCGGGGGAGAACTCCGCGACGATCGCGGGCAGGTCGTCGATGCCCTCCAGGTACTCGACGACGACGCCTTCGATGCGCAGGTCGTCGCCCCAGACCCGCTCGACCAGCTCCGCGTCGTGGCGTCCCTCGACGTAGATGCGTCCGGCGCGGGCGACCCTGGCCCGCGCTCCGGGGACGGCCACCGAGCCGGACGCGGTGCGGGAAGGACGTACAGGAGGAGCCGAGTCGGCGGCCGGGCGTACGAGAGTGACCGTCCTGCCTTCCAGCAGGAAACCCCGCGGCTCCATAGGAAAGACACGGTGCTTGCCGAAGCGGTCCTCCAGCGTCACCGTCGGGCCCTGCGCCGTCTTCTCGCAGCGGATCACCGCCCCGCAGAAACCGGTGCCCAGCTCCTCGACCACGAGGCCGGCGTCGGCCGCCACCTCCGGTACGGGCTTCGGCTTCTTCCAGGGCGGGGTGAGATCGGCGGAGTACTGGCGCATCCTGCCAACGATAGGAAGAAGACGCGGGGCGTCCGTCACGACACGCCGAAACGGGCCGCCAACGCAGCCCGCTGCGCACGGACAAAAGCCGCATCGACCACCGCACCGTGCCCCGGCACGTACAGCGCGTCCTCGCCGCCGAGGCCGAGGAGCCGGTCAAGCGCCGCCGGCCACTGCCCGGGCACGGCGTCCGGACCGGCCTGCGGTTCGCCCGACTCCTCGACCAGGTCGCCGCAGAAGACGATCTCCCGCCCGTCACCGGCGGCGGCGGGCACCAGGACCGCCAGGTCGTGGCCCGAGTGGCCCGGGCCGACGTTCGCGAGGAGCACCTGGACACCGCCGCCGAGGTCCAGCGTCCACTCCCCGCACACCAGGTGGTGCGGGCGCACCAGCAGGTCGGCCGCTTCCGCGGCGGCCGCCGGGTCCGCGCCGTGCCGCACCGCGTCCGCGCGCAGCTCGTCGCCGCCCTTGGCGAAGACCGTGTCGATGCCGACCGCGCCGTACACCTCCACGCCCGCGAAGGCCGCCGCTCCCAGTACGTGGTCGAAGTGCGGATGCGTCAGAGCGAGATGCGTCACGCGGCGGCCCCCGCCGAGAAGGTCCCTCGCCCGCGTCCGCAGCGCCGCGCCCTCCGCCAGGCCCGACCCGGCCTCGATCATCAGGGCCGCGTCGTCCCCGACGACGAGCCCCGCGGTGCAGTCCCACACCGGCAGGCGGCACCGCCCCACACGCGGCGCGAGTCGCTCCCAGCCGGCCGCTTCCCATGTCGGCTCCACATCCATACGGTGACGCTAGCCGCTGCGATACCCCTCAGCAGAACGAGAGCGGACCGAGAGCACACCGAGAGCAGACCGAGAGCGGACCGGCCTTGCCGGGTCCGTACCTCACGGCCGTACACTGACTTTTTGACAGGCTGGCACTCGCCCACGTTGAGTGCCAGGCAGGGGACTCACCGCGACGGATGACGGCTGGAGGTGTGCGCGATGCTCAGTGAACGCAGGCTCGAAGTGCTGCGCGCCATCGTCCACGACTATGTCGGGACGGAGGAGCCCGTCGGCTCCAAGGCGCTCACGGAGCGGCACAGCCTCGGCGTCTCCCCGGCCACGGTGCGCAACGACATGGCGGCGCTGGAGGAGGAAGGGTTCATCGCCCAGCCTCACACCAGCGCGGGGCGCATCCCGACGGACAAGGGTTATCGGCTGTTCGTCGACAAGCTCGCGGGCGTCAAGCCGATGACCGCCCCCGAGCGCCGCGCCATCCAGAATTTCCTCGACGGCGCCGTCGACCTCGACGACGTGGTGGGGCGTACGGTGCGGCTGCTCGCGCAGCTGACCCGGCAGGTCGCCGTCGTGCAGTACCCCTCGCTGACGCGTTCGACCGTGCGTCATGTGGAGTTGCTGTCCCTCGCTCCGGCGCGCTTGATGCTCGTACTGATCACCGACACCGGCCGGGTCGAGCAGCGCATGATCGACTGTCCGGCGCCCTTCGGGGAGACGTCGCTCGCCGATCTGCGGGCGCGGCTCAACAGCAGGGTCGCGGGCCGCCGCTTCGCGGACGTGCCGCAGCTGGTGCAGGACCTGACCGAGGCCTTCGAGGCCGAGGACCGCGGCACTGTCGCGACGGTCCTGTCCACCCTCCTCGAAACACTTGTCGAGGAGACCGAGGAGCGGCTGATGATCGGCGGAACCGCCAATCTCACCCGCTTCGGACATGACTTTCCCCTCACGATCCGCCCCGTGCTGGAAGCCCTTGAGGAGCAGGTCGTGCTCCTCAAGCTGCTCGGCGAGGTGCAGGATTCGGGCATGGCCGTACGGATCGGTCATGAGAACGCCCATGAGGGCCTCAGCTCCACTTCCGTGGTCTCGGTCGGCTACGGTTCGGGCAGCGAGGCAGTCGCGAAACTAGGCGTGGTCGGACCGACCCGCATGGACTATCCGGGAACGATGGGAGCAGTACGCGCAGTGGCACGTTACGTCGGACAGATCCTGGCGGAGTCGTAAGTGGCCACGGACTACTACGCCGTACTCGGCGTGCGCCGCGACGCTTCCCAGGACGAGATCAAGAAGGCCTTCCGCAGGCTGGCCCGTGAGCTTCACCCGGACGTGAATCCGGATCCGAAGACTCAGGAGCGCTTCAAGGAGATCAACGCCGCCTACGAGGTGTTGTCGGACCCGCAGAAGAAGCAGGTCTACGACCTCGGCGGCGACCCGCTGTCCCAGGCGGGCGGCGGCGGAGGCGCGGGTGGCTTCGGCGCCGGTGGCTTCGGCAACTTCTCCGACATCATGGACGCGTTCTTCGGGACGGCGTCGCAGCGTGGCCCCCGGTCGCGCACGCGCCGTGGCCAGGACGCCATGATCCGGCTGGAGATCGACCTCGACGAGGCCGCCTTCGGGACCACCAAGGACATCCAGGTCGACACCGCCGTGGTGTGTACGACCTGTAGCGGTGAGGGTGCCGCGCCGGGGACCTCGGCCCAGACGTGTGACATGTGCCGCGGTCGCGGTGAGGTGTCGCAGGTCACGCGGTCCTTCCTCGGCCAGGTCATGACCTCGCGGCCGTGCCCGCAGTGTCAGGGGTTCGGGACCGTCGTCCCGACGCCCTGCCCCGAGTGCGCGGGCGACGGACGGATCCGGTCGCGCCGGACCCTGACCGTGAAGATCCCCGCAGGTGTCGACAACGGGACCAGGATCCAGCTCGCCGGTGAAGGCGAGGTCGGCCCCGGTGGCGGCCCCGCCGGTGACCTGTATGTGGAGATCCATGAGTTGCCGCACGCCGTCTTCCAGCGGCGCGGCGACGATCTGCACTGCACCGTCACCATTCCGATGACGGCGGCGGCCCTCGGCACGAAGGTGCCGCTGGAGACGCTGGACGGCCTGGAGGAGATCGACATCCGGCCGGGCACGCAGTCCGGTCAGTCGGTGCCGCTGCACGGCCGCGGCATCACGCATCTGCGGGGCGGCGGGCGCGGTGACCTCATCGTGCACGTCGAGGTCCTCACGCCGACGAAGCTCGACGCCGAGCAGGAGCGGGTGCTGCGGGAGCTTTCGGCGCTGCGCGGGGAGGAGCGGCCCACGGGGCAGTTCCAGCCGGGGCAGCAGGGGTTGTTCTCTCGCCTCAAGGACGCGTTCAACGGGCGGTAGCGCCTTGGGCAGTGGCTCTGTGCCCCCGGTAGCGGGTTACCCCGTGCCGGGGGCGCTTTGTTGTCTGTCCCTGCGGGTTGTCTTGGGTTGCTCGCGCCGTTCCCCGCGCCCCTTACGGGGCTTCCCCGAGCCTCCGTGGGGTGCGATTCGGTTGCCCGAGCCGGGCGTGGCACGATGCCGTTATGTCCTCCGTGCTGACCGATCTCTGCCGCCATCCGATCGTGCAGGCCCCCATGGCGGGCGGTGCCTCCTGTCCGCAGTTGGCCGCGGCCGTCTCCGACGCCGGTGGTCTGGGATTTCTCGCCGCCGGGTACAAGACCGCCGACGGGATGTACCAGGAGATCAAGCAGGTGCGGGGACTGACCTCGCGGCCCTTCGGCGTCAATCTGTTCATGCCGCAGCCCGACACCGCGGACGCCGCCGCCGTCGAGGTGTACCGCAGCCAGCTCGCCGGTGAGGCGGCCTGGTACGAGACTCAGCTCGGCGACCCGGACAGTGGGCGCGACGACGGATACGACGCCAAGCTGGCGATCCTGGTCGACGACCCGGTGCCGGTCGTCTCCTTCACCTTCGGGTGCCCCACCCGCGAGGTCCTGGACTCCTTCGCGCGCGTCGGCACCCTCACCGTCGTCACCGTCACCACGCCGGAGGAGGCGCAGACCGCCCAGTGGTCAGGCGCCGACGCCGTGTGCGTACAGGGCGTCGAGGCGGGCGGACACCAGGGCACCCACCGCGACAACCCCGAGGCAGACGGCGCCGGGATCGGGCTGCTCTCCCTCGTCACGCAGGTCCGCGAGGCCGTGCGGATCCCCCTCCTCGCCACGGGCGGCCTGATGCGCGGCGCGCAGATCGCCGCGGTGCTCGCGGCGGGCGCGGACGCCGCGCAGCTCGGCACGGCGTTCCTGGTCGCCCCGGAGTCGGGCGCCAACGCCCTGCACAAGCAGGCCATGACCAATCCGCTGTTCGTGCGGACCGAGCTGACCCGGGCGTTCTCCGGGCGGCCCGCGCGCGGCCTCGTCAACCGCTTCATGCGCGAGCACGGCCCGTACGCGCCCGCCGCCTACCCCCAGGTGCACCACCTGACCAGCGGTCTGCGCAAGGCCGCCGCTAAGGCCGGTGACGCGCAGGGCATGGCGCTCTGGGCCGGGCAGGGCCACCGGCTCGCAAGGGAGCTGCCCGCCGGGCAGCTCGTGGAGGTCC
The DNA here is from genome assembly GCF_053589195.1 of Streptomyces sp. NPDC003379. NCBI lineage: Bacteria > Bacillati > Actinomycetota > Actinomycetes > Kitasatosporales > Streptomycetaceae > Streptomyces > Streptomyces sp. NPDC003379. The sequence goes on from NZ_JBSFRK010000015.1 coordinate 157,555, forward strand.
TCGCGTCCGAACTCGCCGAGGCCAAGGGCGCGTTGACGCAGAGGGGCGCCGCGTGACCGCCCCCGTCTTCGTCGTCGAGCACTTCGACGCGGGTGCCGGCGGACGCTACGTACTCGACGGCCCCGAAGGGCGGCACGCCGTCTCCGTGAAGCGGCTGCACGCCGGTGAGGACGTCGTCCTGACCGACGGCGCCGGGCGGTGGGCGGAGTGCGTGGTCGTGGACACCGAGGGCAAGGACCGGCTCGTCGTGCACATGGACTCCGTGGCCGAGGAGCCCGAGGAGGAGCCGCGGATCACCGTCGTCCAGGCGCTGCCCAAGGGTGACCGCGGTGAACTCGCCGTCGAGACCATGACGGAGACCGGCGTCGACGCGGTCGTGCCGTGGGCCGCCTCGCGCTGCATCACGCAGTGGAAGGGCGAGCGCGGCCTCAAGGCGCTGGCCAAGTGGCGGGCCACCGCGCGCGAGGCGGGCAAGCAGTCGCGCCGGGTGCGCTTCCCCGAGGTGGCCGACGCGGCGTCGACCAAGCAGGTCGCGGCCCTGCTCGCGGGCGCCGACTTCGCGGCCGTCCTGCACGAGGAGGGCAGCGAGCCGCTGGCCACGGCGGACCTTCCCGCCGCCGGGCACATCGTGCTGGTGGTCGGGCCCGAAGGGGGCGTCTCCCCGGACGAGTCGGCGGCCTTCGCCGAAGCCGGCGCGAAGCCGTACCGCCTCGGGCGCAGCGTGCTGCGCACGTCGACCGCGGGGACGGCGGCGACCGCGCTGCTCCTGGGGCGCACGGGCCGCTGGTCCTGACAGCGTCCGCGCGCGCCGGTCGACAGATGGCCGCAAGCGGTCTACCGCACCGGCGCACGGGGTGGCACCCTGCCGCCTATGGGGGCATTGAGGCGGTTACAGCAGCGGAACGTGTGGAAACGGCGTACGCCGATCCTGTGCGCCGTCGGGCTCGCCGGCGCCGCGGCGCTCGGCGTCACCGCGTGCGACCCCGTGAACGGTGATCTGAACACCTCCGCGGTCGCGCTCACCACCGACGAGATGGGCACCAAGGAGCTGGAGCGGCAGCGCCTCGACGTGGCGTGGCTCAGCTGCACGGCCCGTTACCAGGACCGGGTGACTCCCAAGAGCGGCGCTCCGACGCCCGAGGCCGTCGTCGAGGTGGACTGCCAGGGCGATTCCGGCGACGGCCAGGACATCACCATCAAGGGCAAGGTGCACGCCGTCGTCGACGGCCGGTGCGTACGCGGAAACCTCACCGCGAAGGTCGACGGCAAGGAGTGGTTCCAGGTCGACGTCCTCGGCAACTGCGGGGCGGATGACGGCAACGGCGACGGTGACGGTGGCGGCACGCCTTCCCCGCCGCCCGACTCCCACCGGCCGCCGCCCTCCCACGAAGAGCCCGGACCCGGCCCCACCACGACCGTCACCGTGACCGTCACTCCGGACCCGCCGCCACCCGCGACCTGCGACTGCGCCCCCGGCAAGTGACCCGGCGGCACGGGCGGACGGCTCCGGACGAAGTGATCCGAACCGCTGCCGGGCCGCCCGGCGCCTGCCTAGGCTGGGTGGCGTGACTCAGACTGCGTACCTCCGGTATCCGCACCTCCACGGCGAGTTGGCCACCTTCACGGCCGAGGACGACGTCTGGGTCGCCCCCCTCGACGGGGGCCGCGCCTGGCGGGTCAGCGCCGACAACATGCCCGTGAACCACCCCCGCGTCTCCCCGGACGGCACCACCGTCGCCTGGACGTCCACCCGCGACGGGGCGCCCGAGGTGCACATCGCACCCATCGACGGCGGCCCCTCCAGAAGGCTGACCTACTGGGGCACTTGGAAGACCGGCGTACGCGGCTGGACCCCCGATGGGCAGGTCCTCGCCGTCAGCGCGGCGGGCCAGGCATCCCTGCGCCGCACCTGGGCGCGGGCCGTGCCGCTGGACGGCGGACCCGCGACCACGCTCCCCTACGGTCTGGTCGGCGACGTCGCCCACGGCCCCGACGGGCAGATCCTGCTGCTCTCCGCCCCCATGGGACGCGAGGCCGCCTGGTGGAAGCGGTACCGCGGCGGCACCGCGGGCAAGCTGTGGATCCGCACGGAACAGGCGCGGGGCGACCGTCCCTTCGTACGCCTGCACGAAGAGCTCGACGGGAACATCGAGTACCCGCTGTGGGTGGGGGAGCGCGTCGCCTTCCTCTGCGACCACGAAGGCGTCGGCGCGCTCTACTCCTCACTCCCCGACGGCTCCGACCTGCGCCGCCACACCCCCACCGACGGCTTCTACGCCCGGCACGCCGCCACCGACGGCACCCGCGTCGTCTACGCGTCCGCCGGTGAGCTCTGGCTCCTGGACGATCTGACCGGCGCCGAGCCGCGCCGCCTCGACATCCGCCTCGGCGGGCAGCGCACCGACCTCCAGCCGCACCCCGTGACCGCCGCCCGCTGGTTCGGGGCCGCCGCGCCCGACCACACCGGGCGCGGCAGCGCCGTCTCCGTGCGCGGCTCCGTGCACTGGATCACGCACCGCGAGGGCCCGGCCCGCGCGCTCGCCGCCACGCACGGGGTGCGCGCCCGGCTGCCCCGCACCTTCCGCGTGGCCGGTGAGGAGCACGTGGTGTGGGTGACCGACGCCGAGGGCGACGAGGCGCTGGAGTTCGCCCCCGCCACCGGCCCCGCGCCCGGTGCGACGCCCCGCAGGCTCGCCGTCGGACAGCTCGGCCGGGTCCTCGCGCTCGCCATGTCGCCGGACGGCAGCCGCGCCGCCGTCGCCTCGCACGACGGCCGCGTCCTGCTCGTCGAACGCGAGAGCGGCGAGGTCCGCCAGGTCGACCGCAGCCAGGACGGCGAGGCCACCGGGCTCGTCTTCTCGCCCGACTCCGCCTGGCTCGCCTGGTCGCACCCCGGCCCGCGCCCGCTGCGCCAGCTCAGGCTCGCCAACACCGCCGACCTGTCGGTGTCCGAGGCGACCCCGCTCCGCTTCCGCGACTACGCGCCCGCGTTCACCCTCGACGGCAAGCACCTCGCCTTCCTGTCCGCGCGCGCCTTCGACCCGGTTTACGACGAGCACGTCTTCGACCTCGCCTTCGTCGGCGGCTCACGGCCGTACCTGATCACGCTCGCCGCGACCACGCCGTCCCCGTTCGGGCCGCAGCGGCACGGCAGGCCCTTCGAGGGGCAGGACAGCCCCGGCGCCGAGACGCCCGAAAGCGAGGGCGCGCCCGTCACCCGCATCGACTTCGACGGGCTCGCCGACCGCATCGTGCCGTTCCCCGTCGAGGCCGCCCGCTACACCACGCTGCGCGCCGCCAAGGACGGCCTGCTCTGGCTGCGCCACCCGGTGCGCGGCGTGCTCGGCGCCTCCCGCGCCACCCCGTCCGACTCGGAGCCGCCCACGGAACTGGAGCGGTACGACCTCGTCCAGCGCCGCGTCGAGGAGCTCGCCGCCGACGCCGACCACTTCGCGGTCACCGGCGACGGCAAGCGGGTCCTGCTGTGGACCGACGGCAAGTTGAAGGTGGTGCCCAGCGACCGGCGCGCCTCCGGCGACGACGACAGCGACTCGAACATCACCGTCGACCTCTCCCGCATCCGCCACACCGTCGACCCGGCCGCCGAGTGGCGCCAGATGTACGACGAGACGGGCCGCCTCATGCGGGACAACTTCTGGCGGCCCGACATGGGCGGCGTCGACTGGGACGCCGTACTGGACCGCTACCGCCCCGTCCTGGACCGCGTCGCCACCCACGACGACCTCGTCGACCTGCTCTGGGAGGTGCAGGGCGAACTGGGCACCTCGCACGCGTACGTCATCCCGGGCGGCGCGGGCGGCACGCACCGCCAGGGACTCCTAGGCGCCGACCTCTCGCGCGGCGAGGACGGCCAGTGGCGCATCGACCGCGTCCTGCCCTCCGAGACCTCCGACCCCTCAGCGCAGTCCCCGCTGGCGGCGCCCGGCGTCGCGGTCCGTCCCGGCGACGCGGTGATCGAGGTCAACGGCCGGGCCGTCGACCCCGTCACCGGCCCCGGACCACTGCTCGTCGGCACCGCGGGCAAGCCCGTCGAGCTGACCGTCTCGCCCTCGGGCGGCGGCGACCCGCGGCACGCCGTGGTCGTCCCCGTCGCCGACGAGGAGCCGCTGCGCTACCACGCCTGGGTCGCCGACCGGCGCGCCTACGTCCACGAGCGCTCCGGCGGCCGCCTCGGCTACCTCCACGTCCCCGACATGCAGGCGCCCGGCTGGGCGCAGATCCACCGTGACCTGCGCGTCGAGGTCGCCCGCGAGGGCCTGGTCGTGGACGTCCGCGAGAACCGCGGCGGGCACACCTCCCAGCTCGTCGTGGAGAAGCTGGCGCGCCGCGTCGTCGGCTGGGACCTGCCACGCGGCTCGCGCCCCCTCAGCTACCCCTTGGACGCACCGCTCGGACCCGTCGTCGCCGTCGCCAACGAGTTCTCCGGATCCGACGGCGACATCGTCAACGCCGCGATCAGGGTGCTCGGCATCGGCCCCGTGGTGGGCACACGCACCTGGGGCGGCGTCGTCGGCGTCGACAACCGCTACCACCTGGTCGACGGGACGCTGGTCACGCAGCCGAAGTACGCGTTCTGGATGGAGGGCCAGGAGTGGGGCGTCGAGAACTACGGAGTCGCCCCCGACGTCGAGGTCGTGACCACCCCGGACGACTACGCGGCGGGCCGCGACCCGCAGTTGGACGAGGCGGTACGGATCGCGCTCGCCGCGCTGGAGGAGAGCCCGGCGAAGAGCGCGCCGCGGCTGCCCGGGACGCCGTAGGCCCGCCGCCGCCCCCGCGCGGCGCGGAGGGATAGCATTCCGGGCAGACCGATCACTGCGAACGAGGAGGCCGGCCCATGGCGGGCGAACCGCAAAGCGACTGCCTGTTCTGCAAGATCGTCGCGAAGGAGATCCCCGCGACCATCGTCCGGGAGACCGGGACGACCCTCGCCTTCCGCGACATCAACCCGCAGGCGCCGACGCACGTCCTGGTGATCCCCAAGGCGCACCACCCCGACGCCGCGTCACTCGCCGCCGCCGAGCCGCAGATCGCCGCCGACGTGCTGCGCGAGGCGGGCGAGGTGGCCGCCGAGGAGAAGTCGGAGAGCTACCGCATCGTCTTCAACACCGGCGCAGGCGCCGGACAGACGGTCTTCCACGCCCACGCACACGTCCTGGGCGGCCGCGGCCTCCAGTGGCCTCCCGGATAGCGGGGCCACCACCCCTTGTCCGTACGTGAACTGGTGGTGCTCGGCACCGCCAGCCAGGTCCCCACCCGGCACCGCAACCACAACGGCTACGTCCTGCTCTGGGACGGCCAGGGCATCCTCTTCGACCCCGGCGAGGGCACGCAGCGGCAGATGCTGCGCGCCGGGGTCGCCGCCCACGACCTGCACCGGCTCTGTGTCACGCACTTCCACGGCGACCACAGCCTGGGCCTCGCCGGGGTGATCCAGCGCATCAACCTCGACCGGGTCCCGCACCCCGTCACCGCCCACTACCCGGCCTCCGGGCAGCGCTTCTTCGACCGGCTGCGGTACGCGACGGCCTACCGCGAGACCGTCCGGCTCACCGAGGCCCCGGTCGCCGCCGACGGGCCGCTGGCCGCCACGCCCTCGTACACCCTCGACGCGGTGAAGCTCTCCCACCCCGTCGAGTCGTACGGCTACCGCCTCACCGAACCCGACGGGCGCCGCATGCTGCCCCGCCTGCTCGCCGAGCGCGGCATCAAGGGGCCCGACGTCGGGCGGCTCCAGAAGGAGGGCGGCCTCGGCGGCGTCACGCTGGACGAGGTCAGCGAGGTGCGGCGCGGACAGCGGTTCGCCTTCGTGATGGACACCCGGCTCTGCGACGGCGTGCACGCGCTCGCCGAGGGCTGCGACATGCTGGTCATCGAGTCGACGTTCCTCGACGAGGACGAACAACTGGCCGCCGACCACGGGCACCTGACCGCCGGGCAGGCCGCCCGGGTCGCCATCGACGCGGGCGTGCGGCACCTCGTACTGACACATTTCAGTCAGCGCTACCCCGACCCGACGGTCTACGAACAGCAGGCCCGCGCCGCCGGATTCGACGGCGAACTCACCATCGCCCGCGACCTGCTGCGCGTCCCGCTGCCCAAGCGGACCTGAACCCCCCACCCACCGGAACAACCCGAGCGAGACCGCACCATGCCGATCCCCAAGGCCGAACTCCACCTCCACATCGAAGGCACCCTCGAACCCGAGCTGGCGTTCGAGCTCGCCGCGCGCAACGGCGTCGACCTGCCCTACGCCGACACCGAAGAGCTGCGCAAGGCCTACCTCTTCGACGACCTCCAGTCCTTCCTGGACCTCTACTACGGCCTGATGGCCGTGCTGCGCACCGAGGGCGACTTCGAGGAACTCGCGGACGCCTACCTCACACGCGCCGCCGCCCAGGGCGTACGGCACGCGGAGATCTTCTTCGACCCGCAGGCGCACATGGCGCGCGGCGTCCCCATCGGCACCGTCATCGAGGGCCTGACCCGCGCGCTGGACCGCGGCGAGGAGCGGCACGGCGTCTCCACCCGGCTCATCATGTGCTTCCTGCGCGACGAGTCCGCCGAATCCGCGATGGAGACGCTGAGGGCCGCCGAACCGCACCTCGACCGGATCATCGGCGTCGGCCTCGACTCGGCGGAGGTCGGCCACCCGCCATCCAAGTTCAAGGAGGTGTACGAGGCCGCCGCCGCCCTGGGTCTGCGGCTCGTCGCCCACGCGGGCGAGGAGGGGCCGCCCGCCTACATCACCGAGGCCCTGGACGTACTGCGCGTCGAGCGCGTCGACCACGGCCTGCGCTGCATGGAGGACCCGGAGCTGGTCGAGCGCCTGGTCCGCGACCGCGTACCGCTCACGCTCTGCCCGCTCTCGAACGTCCGGCTGCGCGCCATCGACCTCCTCGAAGAGCACCCGCTGGCGCGGATGCTGGACGCCGGGCTGATGTGCACGGTCAACTCCGACGACCCGGCCTACTTCGGCGGATACGTCGACGACACCTTCCACGCCGTGCGCGAGGCGCTCGGCATCGACCAGGAGCGGCTGCGGACCCTGGCGCGGAACTCCTTCGAGGCGTCCTTCCTGGACCGGGACGCGGCGGACGAGGCGCTGCGGGCGAAGTATCTCGCCGAGGTCGAGGCCTATTCGTTCGACTGACGGCGGGTGCCGGGTTACGGTCCCGGTATGGACTCCATCGCGCAGATCTACGGCTGACACGGCCCCTGTGGCCCCCGCCCGCCCCTCGCCGGGACCGAGGCGGCGGCCCGCCGTGCCGTCATCCGTAGCTGTCAGCTCTCGTAGCTTTCAGCTCCCGTAGCTCTCAGCTCCTAGCTTTCTGCATGCGAAGGAACTCTCATGTCACCCCGTCGACTCTCCCGCCGCCGTGCCCACATCGCCATGATCGGCGTCCCGATGGTCAGCCACGTGCTGCCCAGCCTGGAGATCATCCGTGAGCTGGCCGCGCGCGGCCACCGCGTGACGTACGCCAACGACCCGGCCGCCGCCGGGCTGATCGAGCCCACCGGCGCCGAACTCGTCCCGTACGACTCGACGCTCCCGCACCGCGACAACCTCTGGCCCGACGACCCCATCGAGGCCAGCTCGCTCTTCCTCGACGACGCGATGGCGGTGCTTCCGCAGCTCCACGCGGCGTACGACGACGACCCCGCGGACCTGTACCTGTACGACATCGGCGCGTACGTCGCCCGGGCGCTCGCCGAGGCGCAGGGGCGGCCGCTCGTGCAGCTGTCGCCGACCTATGTGGCCTGGGGCGGCTACCAGGAGGACGTCGGCGCGCAGCTCGCGCGGCTGCCGGGCGCCGATGTCCTGGAGGCCCGCTTCAGGGACTGGCTCGCCGGGTGCGGGGCCACCACGCTCGACGTCGGGGAGTTCTCCGGCGTCCCGCCGCGGGCCCTCGCCACGATCCCCCGGGCCATGCAGCCGCACGCAGACACCGTCGACGCCGATCGGATCGCCTTCGTCGGGCCCTGCTTCGGGGACCGTGGCTTCGGGGACCGTGCCAAGCAGGGGAGCTGGACGCGTCCGGAGGGTGCCGAGCAGGTGCTTCTGGTCTCGCTCGGCTCGGCGTACACCAAGCAGCCCGAGTTCTACCGGCAGTGCGTGGGTGCCTTCGGCGATCTGGCGGGGTGGCATGTCGTCCTTCAGATCGGCAAGCACGTCGACCCCGCGGAGCTGGGGAGCCTCCCCGCCAATATCGAGGTCCGCTCCTGGGTGCCGCAGTTGGCCATCCTGGAGCAGGCCGACGCGTTCGTCACCCACGCGGGCATGGGGAGCAGCTCTGAGGGCCTCTTCTGCGGGGTGCCGATGATCGTCGTGCCGCAGGGGGCGGAGCAGCCGATGAACGCGGATCGGCTGGTGGAGCTGGGCGTCGCGCGTCGGCTGGACACGGCGGACGCCGACGCGGGGGCGCTGCGAGCGGCGTTGCTGGGGCTGACCTCCGACCCTGCCGTTGCCCGTCGGTGTGCGGAGCTGAAGGCGGAGGTCCGGGGTGAGGGCGGCACCTCGCGTGCGGCGGATCTGATCGAGGCGGAGCTTTGGCCGACGGGGCGCGGGCGCTGTACGGGGCATTGACCGCGTCCATCAGCCCTACACGCCCCGGCTGATCCGGCTGATCATCGAGGTGGTCACGGCCGGGGGCGTCGCCTCCGATCTGAACCGGCTGTTCTCACTGGCGGACGAGATGGCCGTGGACGCCGCGCGGGTCGACGACGCCGTGGACGTCGGCGGGCTGCGCGGCGTGCAGAGCGCCGGCAAGCTGCGGCTCTCCGTCGTCTCCGGGTTCGAGGTGGCGTGCCTCGACGCGCTCGGCGGGCCGCGCCTGCGAGCCGGATCAGGGCTGGGGCGCCGCCCTCGACCCGGCCGGGGGCGTCGCCCAGGCCCGCCTCTTCGTCGAGCGCCACGGCTTCGGGTCCTTCAAGCTCAAGGGCGGTGTCTTCCCGCCGGACGAGGAGATCGCCGCGATCCGCGCCCTCGCGGAGGCGTTCCCGGGCAGGCCGCTGCGGCTCGACCCCAACGGGGCCTGGTCCGTGGTCACTCGCTGAAGGTCGCGGCCGAACTCGGCGACGTACTGGAGTATCTGGAGGACCCGGCGCTCGGCACGCCCGCCATGGCGGAGGTCGCGGCGGGCACCTCGGTGCCGCTCGCCACGAACATGTGCGTGACGACCTTCGAGGAGATACCGGCGCGCGAACCGGCCGCGGTCTGCCGGACGTTCGGCGTGGCGGTGTCCATGCACTCCAACACGCATCTGGGCATCAGCCTCGCCGCGATGACACACGTGGCGGCGACCGTGCCCGGACTCGACCACGCCTGCGACGCGCACTACCCCTGGCAGGCCGAGGACGTACTGACCTCACGGCTCCGCTTCGTGGACGGGAAGATCGCCGTCACCGACGCCCCCGGGCTCGGCGTCGAGCTCGACCGGGAGAGGTTCGCCGCCCTACCCGGAGTGGGTGACTCCGGCGGTGCCGCGCTGGTAGCGCCCTGTGACCAGCACGTCACGACCAGCACCTCGCGACGTGCCGAACCGGGAACCCCGGGCCCGCGCGCGCCTCGTCCGTTACGTTGCCTGCATGGTCGTACCCGTACAGCCCATCGTCGACCCGCTGAAGGCGGCCCGCAGAGCCGGTGATCCGGACTGCGACGTCTACCTCACCGGCACGGTCTTCCTCGACATCATCTTCACCGGCCTCGACTCGGCGCCGGTGCGCGGCACCGAGTCCTGGGCGCGCGGCATGGGGTCGAGCCCCGGCGGCGTCGCCAACATGGCGACCGCGCTCGCCCGGCTCGGCCTGCACACCTCGCTCGCCGCCGCCTTCGGGGACGACCACTACGGAGAGTACTGCTGGGACGCCCTCGAAGGCGGCGAGGGCATCGACCTCACGTCGTCCCGGACCGTGCCCGGCTGGCACACCCCGGTGACGGTCTCCATGGCGTACGAGGGCGAGCGGACCATGGTCAGCCACGGCCACGAGCCGCCGCCGGACGCCGGCGCGCCGGACGGCGGCGCCCCCTCCTGCCCGCCACGCGCGCGTGCCGCCATCGCCTCGCTGACGCCCGGTACGCGCGCCCCCTGGATCGCCCAGGCCGCGCGCAGCGGCACCCGCATCTTCGCCGACGTGGGCTGGGACGACACCGGACAGTGGGACCTCGCCGCCCTCCCCGACCTGCGGCACTGCGAGGCGTTCCTGCCGAACGCGGAAGAGGCGATGCGGTACACGCGTACGTCGTGCCCAAGGGCCGCGGCGCGGGCACTGACCGAGCATGTCCCGCTGGCCGTGGTGACCCTCGGCGCGGAGGGCGCGTACGCGGTGGACAGGCGGACCGGGGAGACCGCGGAGGTGCCCGCGATCGAGGTGGAGGCGCTCGATCCGACGGGGGCGGGCGACGTCTTCGTGGCGGGCTTCGTCACCGGGACGCTGGCGGGCTGGCCCCTGGCGGACCGGCTGGCGTTCGCCGGGCTCACCGCGGCGCTCTCCGTGCAGGAGTTCGGCGGGTCCCTGTCCGCGCCCGGGTGGGCGGAGGTCGGGGGCTGGTGGCGGCGCGTGCGGGAGTTCGACGAACAGGACCCGACGGCGCTGCGGCGCTACAGCTTCCTGGAGGCTTTGCTCCCGGCCGCGAGCCGCCCGTGGCCCTTGAGACGGGCGGTACCGACGATCGGCTTCAGGTCGGCGTAGCGCGCCGCGGGGCAACGGCTGTGACCCAGGCGGAAAAGCCCTACGGCACAGCGGCACCGCCGTCGTACCCTGGAAGCGCAAGCCTTCGCGGCCACCAAGCCCCGCATGAGGAGGATGAGCAGGCCTTCAGAGCCGGCCCATGACTCAGACACCCACAACTCACACCGCCGCACAGGACCAGGCGCGAGCGCACTTCACGGTCCCGGCGAAGCACCCGATGGTGACCGTCCTCGGGTCGGGCGACGCCCTGCTGCGCGTGATCGAGAAGGCCTTCCCGGCGGCCGACATCCACGTCCGGGGCAATGAGATCAGCGCCGTGGGCGCGGCCCACGAAGTCGCCCTCATCCAACGCCTGTTCGACCAGATGATGCTGGTGCTCCGCACCGGTCAGCCGATGACGGAGGACGCAGTGGAACGCTCGATCGCCATGCTCAGGGCGGACGAGAACGGCGGCGGCGGGCAGGAGACCCCCGCCGAGGTCCTCACGCAGAACATCCTCTCGTCCCGCGGCCGCACCATCCGCCCCAAGACCCTGAACCAGAAGCGGTACGTCGACGCGATCGACCAGCACACCATCGTCTTCGGGATCGGCCCGGCCGGCACGGGCAAGACGTACCTGGCCATGGCCAAGGCCGTCCAGGCGCTCCAGTCCAAGCAGGTCAACCGCATCATCCTGACCCGGCCCGCGGTCGAGGCGGGCGAACGGCTCGGCTTCCTGCCGGGCACCCTGTACGAGAAGATCGACCCGTACCTGCGCCCGCTGTACGACGCGCTGCACGACATGCTCGACCCCGACTCGATCCCGCGCCTCATGGCGGCGGGCACCATCGAGGTCGCCCCGCTCGCGTACATGCGCGGCCGTGCGCAGCCTCGCTTCACGAAGGTCCTGACACCGGATGGCTGGCGCCCCATCGGCGACCTCCAGGTCGGCGACCTCGTCATCGGTTCCAACGGTGAGCCGACCCCCGTCCTCGGCGTCTACCCGCAGGGCGAGAAGGACATCTACCGTGTGTCCGCCCAGGACGGCTCCTGGACCCTGTGCTGCGGCGAGCACCTGTGGACGGTCCGTACGGCGTCGGACAAGCGCCGGGACAAGCCGTGGCGGGTCCTTGAGACGAAGGACATGATCGGCAACCTCCGCGCGGGGCACGCTCGCCGGTACGAGCTGCCGATGCTCACCGCACCCGTCGAGTTCCCGGAGCGTGAGGTCCCCATGGACCCGTACGCGCTCGGTCTGCTTCTCGGCGACGGCTGTCTGACCAACGTCACCGTCCGTCACAAGAGCGGCCCGGACTATGTGCTGAACCGGGTGAAGTCACCTGGTGACGTGGTCACTCTGGAGAACCCGGTCACCCGCATGCTGCGTGGACTGGACCTGGTCGGCAGCCGTTCGTACTCCAAGTTCGTGCCGGACGACTACCTGTTCAACACCGCGGAGGTCCGCCTCGCTGTGCTCCAGGGTCTGCTCGACTCGGATGGCGGCCCGGTCATCCAGGCCGACCGCACCTGCCGTGTCCAGTACTCGACGGCATCGATCGTCCTGCGGGACGACGTGATCGCACTCGTCCAGTCCCTCGGCGGTGTCGCCTACACCCGACGCCGCCCGGCCGAGGGCCGCAAGCAAGGCTCCGCGCCGGCAGCTCACCGGCGGGATGCGCACGTGGTCGACATCCGCCTCCCGGAAGGCATCGAGCCCTTCCGCCTCGCCCGGAAACGCGACAAGTACCACGCAGCCGGTGGCGGCGGTCGCCCGATGCGCTTCATCGACTCCATCGAGCCCGCGGGCCGCGAGGAGGCCGTCTGTATCCAGGTGGCCGCCGAGGACTCGCTGTACGTCACGCAGGACTACCTGCTGACGCACAACACCCTCAACGACGCGTTCATCATCCTCGACGAGGCGCAGAACACCAGCGCCGAGCAGATGAAGATGTTCCTCACCCGCCTCGGCTTCGACTCGAAGATCGTCATCACCGGTGACGTCACCCAGGTCGACCTGCCCGGCGGCACCAAGAGCGGTCTGCGGGAGGTGCAGAAGATCCTGGAGGGCGTCGACGACATCCACTTCTCGCGGCTCACCTCCCACGATGTCGTACGGCACAAGCTGGTCGGCCGTATCGTCGACGCGTACGAGCAGCACGACAGCCGCGACGGGAAGTAGACCAGCACCACCATGTCGATCGACGTCAACAACGAATCCGGAACCGAGGTCGACGAGCAGGCGATCCTCGACATCGCCCGCCACGCCCTCGCGCGGATGCGCATCCACCCGCTCTCCGAGCTGTCGGTGATCGTCGTGGACGCCGACGCCATGGAGCAGCTGCACATCCAGTGGATGGACCTGCCGGGGCCCACGGACGTCATGTCCTTCCCGATGGACGAGCTGAGGCCGCCCATGAAGGACGACGAGGAGCCCCCGCAGGGCCTCCTCGGTGACATCGTGCTCTGCCCGGAGGTCGCCTCCCAGCAGGGCAAGGACGCGCCGACGCAGCACTCCATGGACGAGGAGCTCCAGCTCCTGACCGTCCACGGGGTGCTGCACCTGCTCGGGTACGACCACGAGGAGCCCGACGAGAAGGCCGAGATGTTCGGCCTCCAGGCGGCCATCGTCGACGGCTGGCGCGCCGAGAAGGGCCTGACCGGCCCCTCTCCCGCGCCGACCGTCTCGTAGCGCCGTGAGCCTCCAGCTGATCGCGGGCGCCGTCGCCCTCGTCGTCGTGGCCTGGCTCGCGGCCTGCGCCGAGGCGGGCATCGCCCGCGTCTCCAGCTTCCGCGCGGAGGAGGCCGTCCGCTCGGGGCGGCGCGGCAGCGCGAAGCTCGCGCAGGTCGCCGCCGACCCGACCCGCTATCTCAACGTGGCGCTGCTCGTGCGGGTGGCGTGCGAGATGGCCGCCTCGGCCCTCGTGACGTACGCCTGCCTGCAGGAGTTCGACAAGACGTGGGAGGCCCTCGCCCTCGCCATCGGCGTGATGGTCCTCGTCAGCTATGTCGCCGTCGGCGTCTCACCGCGCACCATCGGCCGCCAGCACCCGCTGAACACCGCGACCGCGGCGGCGTACGTCCTGCTCCCGCTGGCCCGCGTCATGGGCCCGATCCCGCCCCTGCTGATCCTCATCGGCAACGCGCTCACGCCGGGCAAGGGCTTCCGGCGCGGCCCGTTCGCCTCCGAGGCGGAGCTGCGCGCGATGGTCGACCTCGCCGAGAAGGAGTCCCTGATTGAGGACGACGAGCGCCGCATGGTGCACTCCGTCTTCGAGCTGGGCGACACGCTGGTGCGTGAGGTGATGGTGCCCCGCACCGACCTGGTCGCCATCGAGCGGTTCAAGACGATCCGCCAGGCCCTCACCCTCGCGCTGCGCTCCGGCTTCTCGCGCATACCCGTGACGGGGGAGAGCGAGGACGACATCGTGGGCATGGTCTATCTGAAGGACCTGGCCCGCAAGACGCACATCAACCGCGACAGCGAGTCCGAACTGGTCTCGACCGCGATGCGCCCGGCGACGTTCGTGCCGGACACGAAGAACGCGGGCGATCTGCTGCGCGAGATGCAGCAGGAGCGCAATCACGTGGCCGTGGTCATCGACGAGTACGGCGGCACGGCCGGCATCGTGACCATCGAGGACATCCTGGAGGAGATCGTCGGTGAGATCACCGACGAGTACGACCGTGAGCTGCCGCCCGTGGAGGAGCTGGCGGACGGCTGCTACCGCGTGACGGCGCGGCTGGACATCGGTGACCTGGGGGAGCTGTTCGGGTTCGACGAGTTCGACGACGAGGACGTCGAGACGGTCGGCGGCCTGCTCGCCAAGGAGCTGGGCCGGGTCCCGATCGCGGGGGCCTCGGCGGTCGTGCCGCTGCCGGACGGCCGCGGGCTGACGCTCACCGCGGAGTCCGCCGCCGGCCGCCGGAACAAGATCGTGACGGTGCTCGTGGAGCCGGCCGCGTCCGAGGACGCGCACAAGGAGGGGGAGCCCCGGTGACGCCCGAGGAGCTGCGTACGTTCTGTCTCTCCTTCAACGACGTGGTGGAGGACTTCCCCTTCACACCGGAGACCTCGGTCTTCAAGGTGGCCGGGAAGATGTTCGCGCTCTCGCACATGAACAAGCGCCACTGGAACACGGTCACTGCTGACGGTGACCTCCCCGATGAGCAGCTCAGGGAGCTCATCGAGGACTCGTACGACCTGGTGGTCGCGGGGCTCCCGCGGGCGCAGCGGCTGCGGCGCGAGGCGATCCGTTCCGTCGCGGGGTGACTCCGGGCGCGGGTGCGGTGCTCTTTATGCTCGTGCCATGACTCAGAGCACCGGCAGCGCCGACAGCACCGACCTCGGTCCCGAGGACCGCAAGATCGTCACCCTCGCCCGTTCGGCCCGGGCCCGTAACGGAGTGCCCGAGGGGGCGGCCGTGCGGGACGAGACGGGGCGTACGTATGTGGCGGGGACGGTGGAGCTCGAGTCGCTGAAGCTGTCCGCGCTGCGGACCGCCGTGGCGATGGCCGTCGCCTCGGGGGCCGAGTCGCTCGAGGCCGCGGCCGTCGTCTCCGGTGCGGAGGCGCTGCCCGCGGAGGATCTCGCCGCCGTGCGGGATCTGGGCGGGGCCGGTACGCCGGTCTTCCTGGCGGGGTCCGACGGGGAGGTACGGGAGCGGCTCGCGGCGGGCTGAGAGTGACGGGCCGAGAGCGGTTTCGGCGGCCCCGGGGGCAGCGCGGTGCGGCGGGGGCGCGGGATCAGGGACAATGGGCGCCATGAGCGTTCGTACCCCGTCATCAGCCGAGCCGTCCGAGGCCGCCCACCGCGCCGGCTTCGCGTGCTTCGTCGGCCGCCCCAACGCGGGCAAGTCCACCCTCACGAACGCTCTGGTCGGCAAGAAGGTGGCGATCACCGCCGACCAGCCGCAGACCACGCGGCACACCGTGCGCGGCATCGTGCACCGCCCCGACGCGCAGCTGATCCTGGTGGACACCCCGGGGCTCCACAAGCCGCGCACGCTGCTCGGCGAGCGTCTGAACGACATCGTGCGCACCACGTGGGCCGAGGTCGACGTCATCGGCTTCTGCCTGCCCGCGAACGAGAAGCTCGGCCCCGGCGACCGGTTCATCGCCAAGGAACTGGCGTCCATCAAGAAGACGCCGAAGATCGCGATCGTCACGAAGACCGACCTCGTCGACAGCAAGACCCTCGCGGAGCAGCTCATCGCGATCGACCAGCTCGGCAAGGAGCTGGGCTTCGAGTGGGCCGAGATCATCCCGGTCTCGGCGGTCGGGGACCAGCAGGTCGGCCTGCTCGCCGATCTGATCGTCCCCCTCCTGCCCGAGAGCCCCCCGCTCTACCCCGAGGGCGACCTCACGGACGAGCCCGAGCAGGTCATGGTCGCCGAGCTGATCCGTGAGGCCGCGCTCGAAGGCGTACGGGACGAGCTGCCGCACTCCATCGCCGTCGTGGTCGAGGAGATGCTGCCGCGCGAGGACCGGCCCGCGGACAAGCCGCTGCTGGACATCCACGCGTTCGTCTACATCGAGCGGCCCAGCCAGAAGGGCATCATCATCGGCCCCAAGGGCAAGCGGCTCAAGGACGTCGGCATCAGGTCGCGCAAGCAGATCGAGGCGCTTCTCGGTACGCCCGTCTTCCTGGACCTGCACGTCAAGGTCGCCAAGGACTGGCAGCGCGACCCGAGGCAGCTGCGCAAGCTCGGCTTCTAGACCGAACCCAGCCCCGGCTTGGCCCGGTCTGACCCGGCCCGGCCCCTGCGGTGTCGCCGAGGGCGGCGGATCGCAGCGGTGGACCCCCGTCCCGTCGCTGCGTCCCGCCGTCCCCGGACCCCGGGACCCCGGTCCCGCTGCCTTCGCAACCGCACCGGACGCCCTCGCATTCCCGTTCGGGCATGGCGAGTCCGTACGAGAGCAGCATAACGCCGTTATGGCCATAACGGCGTTATGCTGCCCTGGTGTCCACCGGCAAACGAGAACCGGCCGATGTCCGCCGCCGTCTCCTCGACGAGGCCGCACGCGTCCTCGCGGAGCAGGGTCCCGCCGCGCTGAGCGCCCGGCGCCTGGTCAGAGAGGTCGGGGCGTCGACGATGGCCGTCTACACCCACTTCGGTTCGATGCCCGGGCTCGTGCGCGAGGTGAGGCGCGAGGGCTTCGAACGCCTCAGTGCGCGGGTCCGCGACGTGGAGCGCGCCACCGACCCCGTCGCCGAACTCGCCGGACTGTGCCGCGTCTACCAGGAGTTCGCACGCGCCGAGTCCGATGTGTACGCCGTGATGTTCGGCGGCTCCGTACTCGCCGGGTTCGAACTGTCCGACGAGGACCGGCGGATCGGTACGTTCATGCTGCGCTTCCCGCGCGACGCGATCCGCCGCTGCGTCGAGGCGGGCCGCTTCCGGGCCGACGCCGACCCGGATCTGCTGGTGCGTCAGCTCTTCGGTTCCATGCACGGGCTGGCCCAACTGGCGCGCGCGGGCTACCTCATGGGCGAGCACACGCCGGACGACGTGCTCGCCGGAACGCTGCGGGACTTCGCCGTGGCGGCCGGGGACGCGCCGTCCGATGCCGCCGCGTCCGTCGCCGCGGGGCTCACTCCACGCCCTTGATCCGCCGCACGAGGAACGCTCCAGCGAGGCCGATCACCGCCGCCGCCAGATAGAGCACGCGGTAGCCGCCGAGGTGCGTGACGACGGGCGCCGCGAGCGCCGGGGCGGCCACCTGGGGCAGGGAGTTGGCGATGTTGATGACGCCGAGGTCCTTGCCGCGGTCCATGGCCTTCGGCAGGACGTCCGTCATCAGCGCGAAGTCCACCGACGTGAAGACGCCGAAGCCGACGCCGAGCACCGCCGCCGCGACGATCGCGCCCGGCCAGGTCTGCCAGAGGGCGAGCAGCCCCGTCGCCACCGCCATCAGCGTGCCCGCCCACATCACGAAGGGCTTGCGGCGGCCCACCCGGTCCGACCAGGCGCCGCCCACCACGACGGTGGCGAGCATCGTCGCGCCGTTCACCGCGGTCAGGATCAGCACGCCGCCCTCCGGGTCCGTGTGGTGCAGGCGGTCCCGGAGGAAGTAGAGGAGATAGAGCAGCACCACGGAGTTGCTGACGTTGATGAGGAAGCGGGTCAGCCAGGCCCACCCCAGGTCGGGGTGGCGGCGCGGGCTGAGCCAGAAGCCGGTCAGGAAGGCCCGCCGGTTCCACGGCGGGCGGTCGGCGGCCGCCAGGCGCAGATCCCGATGGCGTACGACATGAGGCAGCACGCCCGCGACCGTGAAGACGGCGCACGCCGCGTACCCCGCGACCGTGCCGCCCGCCACCGTCGCGAGCCCCGTCCCGACGACCACGCCGAGCAGCTGCGCCGCCCCGAGCCAGCCGCCGACCGAGCCCCGTTGGAGGCGCGGCACCCGGTCCGGCACGGCGGCGGTGACCGCGGCGAACGCGGCGTTCAGGGTGAGCTGGACCAGGCACCAGCCCGCCGCCATCCCCCACACGGAGTCCGCCGCCGAGAGGAGCAGGAGCGCGGCGGCGCCCGTCGCCGTGCCCGCCACGATCCACGGGGTGCGCCGGCCCCAGCGGGACGTCGTGCGGTCCGACACCGCGCCGAACAGGGGGTTCGCGACGAGCGAGACGACCGCGCCCGCGCCCGTGACCCAGGCGAGCACCGTCTCCTTCGACGTGCCCGCCGGGGCGAGATCCTCGGCCTGGAGGGCGAGCAGGATCTGAAGGGGGCCGTACCAGCCGACCCAGATCGCGCCGTTGGCCACCGACAGCGAGCCGACCCAGCCCCGGCCGACCCGCTCGGTGGGCTCCCGCAGCGCGGTGGCGGTCATGCGCGCCGCGCCCGCAGGGCTCCGCGCAGCCAGTGGTAGGACGCCTTCGGGGTGCGTTCGAGCGTGGCGTGGTCGACGTGGACGAGGCCGAAGCGCTGCCGGTAGCCCTCCGCCCACTCGAAGTTGTCCATCAGCGACCAGACGAAGTAGCCGCGTACGTCCACACCCGCCTCCAACGCCCGCAGCAGGGCCCGCAGATGGCCGTCCAGGTAGGTGATCCGCTCCTGGTCGTCGAGGCCCTCGTACGAGCAGCCGTTCTCGGTGACGACGAGCGGCGGGAGGCGGTCGCCGTAGCGGTCGCGGAAGGAGGTCAGCAGCTCGGTGAGGGCGTCGGGGACGACCGGCCAGCCGAAGTCCGTGACCGGATATCCCTCGATCTCCCGGGGCGCGAAGGGGAGTTCGGGCGGGAGCGTGAGGCCCGAGAACTCGGTGGTGTGCGGGAGCGGGGCGCCCACCTTCGTCGGCTGGTAGAAGTTGATCCCGTACCAGTCCAGGGGCTCGGAGATGACCTTCAGGTCCGCGTCGAGGTCGTCCGTCGGCATCGACTCCCCGAAGCCTTCGGGGTACTGGCCGAGGAGCAGCGGGTCGGCGAAGAGGCGGTTGAGGAGTACGTCGTAGAAGCCGGCCGCCACCGTGTCCTCCTCGGCGGCCGACGCGGGCCAGGTCGGGCCGTGCGAGTTGGCGATGCCGATGTCCCGCGCCCCGGCCGCACGCAGCGCCCGTACCGC
This sequence comes from Streptomyces sp. NPDC003379, assembly GCF_053589195.1. NCBI lineage: Bacteria > Bacillati > Actinomycetota > Actinomycetes > Kitasatosporales > Streptomycetaceae > Streptomyces > Streptomyces sp. NPDC003379. Next base: position 176,805 of record NZ_JBSFRK010000015.1, read on the forward strand.
GAGGCCGTGCGCGAGGAGCTGGTGGTGGGCGACCGGCAGCGCGTCGAAGAGGAGCCGCTGTCCGGGTGCGTGCCGGCCGAGCGCGTGGCCGAGCAGGGTGTGTTCCGCGGGCTCGTTGAGGGTGATCCACTTCGGGACGCGGTCGCCTATGCGGGCCGCGACCACGGCCGCGTACTCGGCGAAGCGCTCGGCGGTGTCGCGGCTCAGCCAGCCGCCCGCCTCCTGCACGGCGAGCGGGGTGTCCCAGTGGAAGAGGGTGGGGACGGGGCGCACGTCCGCCGCGCACAGCTCGTCCACGAGACGGTCGTAGAAGTCGAGGCCCGCCGCGCTCACCGGGCCCGCGCCGGTGGGCAGCACGCGCGGCCACGAGAGGGAGAAGCGGTAGGCGCCCACGCCCAGCTCACGGATGAGCGCCACGTCCTCGCGGTAGCGGTGGTAGTGGTCGCAGGCGACGGCGGCCGTCGTGCCGTCCTTCACGTTCCCCGGCACGGCCGTGAACGCGTCCCACACCGAGGCGCCGCGCTCGTCGGCGGCGCCCTCGATCTGGTGGGCCGATGTGGAGACGCCCCACAGGAAGTCGCGGGGGAACTGGGATACCGGGCTCGCCGCAGTCGCTGCCATGGGCGGGATCTTCCGTACCGCCGAGTACGGAAGTCAATGGGCGTGCGCGGAAAACGTGAACAACGCTCAGGTTCTGTTCTCCCGGCTGAGCCGGTCGAGGTCTACGTGCCCTCCTTCAGGACCCGCGAGATCAGCTTCCGCTGCGCCTCGGTCAGCCGCGGGTCCGAGCAGTACACCGTGCGCCCGTCGACGGTCAGCTGGTAGTTGAAGCCGTCCGGCACCCCGATGGGTGGCGTGCCGCGGCCCTCGGCCAAGGCCTGTTCGGCCAGCGCGTGCCATTCGGGGGCATCGGCCAGCCGCGAGGTGTCCACCTCGGCGTGCCGGTCGATGCCCGCGAAACCTCCCGTGCGCTTCACCTGGATACGCATGGGTCCTGTCTACTCCACCGCGTGGGCGGCCGGTAGCGCGCCGTCAGCCGTTGGCGGGCACCTTGACCGTCGACCACGCGTCGACGACGGCCTTCAGCTCGTCGCCGTCGCCGTACTTCTGGCGCGCGGCGGCCACCGTCAGCTTCGCGAAGTCCTCGAACGACGCGTCCTGCGCCAGCTCGCCGCCGGTCAGGACGGTGTACCAGATCTGCCCCGCCCGCTCCCACGCATGGCCGCCGAGCGCGTCGGCGACCAGATGGAACGCGCGGTTGGGGATGCCGGAGTTGATGTGCACGCCGCCGTTGTCGCGGCCCGTCTTCACGAAGTGGTCCATGTCGGCGGGCTGCGGGTCCTTGCCGAGCACGTCGTCGTCGTACGCGGTGCCGGGCTCCTTCATGGAGCGCAGCGCCTTGCCGGTGACACGCGGGGCGAGCAGGCCGGCGCCGATCAGCCAGTCGGCCTCGTGCGCGGTCTGGCCCAGCGTGTACTGCTTGATCAGCGAGCCGAAGACGTCCGCCATCGACTCGTTCAGGGCGCCGGGCTGGCCGAAGTACGTGAGGTTCGCCGTGTACTGCACGACGCCGTGGGTCAGCTCGTGGCCGATGACGTCCACGGGGATGGTGAAGTCCAGGAAGATCTCCTGGTCGCCGTCGCCGAAGACCATCTGCTCGCCGTTCCAGAACGCGTTGCCGTAGTCCTCGCCGTAGTGCACGGTCGCGTCCAGCGGCAGTCCGTTGCCGTCGATGGAGTTGCGCTCGTACGACTTCAGGAACAGTTCGAAGGTCGCGCCGAGCCCCGCGTACGCGCGGTTGACGGTGGCGTCCTTGCCGGGCTTGTCTCCCTCGGCGCGCACCTTGCGGCCCGGGAGCTGCGTACGCTGCTTGGCGTCGTAGACGGTGCGGTGCGGCTTGTCCGCCACGGCCCCCTTGGGCGGGGCCACGCCGGGCGCGCCGATGACGGTCGTCAGCCGGCGGTGGGTGCGCTCGACGGCGTCCCGCTCCAGGGTGCGGCGGGCGGGCACGGCGAGCGCGGGGTCCTGGCTCTGGGCGAGGGTGTCCAGGACGTGGGGCGGCACGATGGTGCAGAAGACGGGCTCGAAGCCCGTCGGGTTGGCGGTCATGGCGGCAATGTGGCACTGGGTCATGCCGCTGTCACTAGCTGCCACCATGATTGCTGAAATAGAGGGATTGATCACCGCTGGGCGTTTAGTTCGGCGCGGTCCCGCATAGTGATACGGGCCCGCGCACAGAGCGCGGCTCGGCTAGGCTGCGGCGCATCATGCGATGCGGGCTGCTTCTCCTTAGCTGCCGCGGCGAGGGCCTGTAGTCGAGGCCGACCCCCTCCCCGCGGAGTTCGGCGTTGCGCCAAGACCGTCGGCCGTCCTTCAGGACACTTCCGAGGAGCCCGCAGATGCCGAACTTCCAGCGCCCGACGTCCCTGCCGGTCCACAAGTACAGGCCGTACGAGCAGGTCGGCATTCCCGACCGCACGTGGCCCGACAACCGGATCACGGTCGCTCCCCGCTGGCTCTCCACGGACCTGCGCGACGGCAACCAAGCGCTGATCGACCCGATGTCCCTGGCCCGCAAGCGCGCGATGTTCGACCTGCTGGTGCGCATGGGCTACAAGGAGATCGAGGTCGGCTTCCCCTCCTCGGGCCAGACCGACTTCGACTTCGTACGCTCGATCGTCGAGGACGAGGACGCGATCCCCGAGGACGTGACGATCTCCGTCCTGACCCAGGCGCGCGAAGAGCTGATCGAGCGCACGGTGGAGTCCCTCAAGGGCGCCCGGCGCGCGACCGTCCACCTGTACAACGCGACCGCGCCCGTCTGGCGCGACGTCGTCTTCCGCGGCTCGCGCGACGCCGTCAAGCAGATCGCCGTCGACGGCACCCGTCTGGTCATGGAGTACGCCGACAAGCTGCTGGACGACCGTACGACGTTCGGATACCAGTACAGCCCCGAGATCTTCACCGACACCGAGCTGGACTTCGCCCTGGAGGTCTGCGAGGGCGTCATGGACGTCTGGCAGCCCGACGCCGAGCGCGAGATCATCCTCAACCTGCCCGCCACGGTCGAGCGCTCCACGCCCTCCACCCACGCGGACCGCTTCGAGTGGATGTCCCGCAACCTGTCCCGGCGCGCGTACGTGTGCCTGTCCATCCACCCGCACAACGACCGCGGCACCGCCGTCGCCGCCGCCGAGCTGGCCGTCATGGCCGGCGGCGACCGCGTCGAGGGCTGCCTGTTCGGGCAGGGCGAGCGCACCGGCAACGTCGACCTGGTCACGCTGGGCATGAACCTCTTCAGCCAGGGTGTCGACCCGCAGATCGACTTCTCGGACATCGACGAGGTCCGCCGGGTGTACGAGTACTGCACCCAGATGGAGGTCCACCCCCGCCACCCCTACGCGGGCGACCTCGTCTACACCGCCTTCTCCGGCTCCCACCAGGACGCCATCAAGAAGGGCTTCGACGCGATGCAGACCCGGGCCGCGGACCAGGGCAGGACCGTCGACGACATCGAGTGGGCCGTGCCGTACCTGCCCATCGACCCCAAGGACGTCGGCCGCTCCTACGAGGCCGTCATCCGCGTCAACTCGCAGTCCGGCAAGGGCGGCATCGCGTACGTCCTGAAGAACGACCACAAGCTGGACCTGCCGCGCCGTATGCAGATCGAGTTCTCCAGGATCATCCAGGCGAAGACCGACGCCGAGGGCGGCGAGGTCACCCCGGCCGCGATCTGGAGCGTCTTCCAGGACGAGTACCTGCCCAACCCCGGTAACACCGCGGCCCAGTGGGGTCGGATTCAGGTCAAGAACGGCCAGACGACGACCGACACCGACGGCGTCGACACCCTCACCGTCGAGGCCACGCTGGACGGCGCGGACACCGTGCTGACCGGTTGTGGCAACGGCCCGATCTCCGCGTTCTTCGACGCGCTGCAGGGCATCGGCATCGACGTACGCCTCCTGGACTACCAGGAGCACACGATGAGCGAGGGCGCGTCCGCGCAGGCCGCCTCGTACATCGAGTGCGCGATCGGCGACAAGGTGCTGTGGGGCATCGGCATCGACGCGAACACCACACGTGCCTCGCTGAAGGCCGTCGTGTCGGCCGTCAACCGCGCGGCGCGCTAGTCCGTCCCCTGGTGCCGCACCGGCCCCGCCCGTCCTCTTGGCGGGCGGGGCCGCGTCGTCTCCCGGCCATGTCCGGCTCGCTCTCCTGTGCGAGGTGCTGACGCCGCATCACCGATGTGGCTAACATCACGCCAACGCGGCAATGCAGCCGGGGAGTTACGGAGGTGCGTGGTGCTGCCAGAACGGGGACAAGACGGCCGACAAGCCCGCATCTCCGCACGGCCCGTCTCACGCGGACGGGCCCTGAGCAGGCGGGTGATCGGTATGCACACCGCCTGGGACGCCGTCGGCGACGGCGAGTTCTTCTGCCCCGCCTGCGGCGGCGACCGCAACTACCAGCGGCTCACCGGTCGGCGCCGCTTCGTCCTGCTCGGCCTGCCCCTCGTGCCGCGCGGCGCGGCGGGGCCCGTCATCCGGTGCGCCGCCTGCCAGGACCTGTTCGACCCCGACGTCCTGGACCACCCCACCACCACCCGGCTCTCCGCGATGCTCCGCGACGCCGTCCACACCGTCGTCCTCGCCGTCCTGTCCACCGGCGGCGCCGGCTCGCGCCCCACCCTCGACACGGCCGTCGGCACACTGCGCGCCGCGGGCTACGACGACTGCACCGAGGAGCAGCTCCTCGCCCTCGTCGACGCGCTCGCCGCCGACACCGGCCGCGCCACCGAGCCCGACTGCGGCCCCGGCCTCGCCATCGAACTCCACGAGGCGCTCGGCCCCCTCGCCCCGCACCTCGCCCCCGCGGGCCGCGAGGCGCTGCTCCTCCAGGGCGCCAGGATCGCCCTGGCCGACGGGCCCTACACCCCCGCCGAGCGCGACGTGCTCGCCACGGCGGGCTGCGCGCTCACGATCTGCGCGGAGGACGTGTCCCGGCTGCTCGTGGCGGCGCGGACGCCGTCCTGAGGGACCCGGGCCCCACGCGCGTACTCCGCCGGGAGTAATCCCCGCTCCCGGCCTCCCCGCGGTGTAACCGCCAACTCCGTCCCGCGCCCGACGGATCGGCGGCCTCCTCCCGGAAGGGTTGACCCCGAACATGTCACCCCTGCCGAAGGAGGCCCGTCATGGGCGCCGCACCGACCACCACCGCGCCACGACGGCGACGACGCACCGTGCCCTGGGTCTTCCTGGGGCTGTGGATCGCCGTCCTGGCATTCGCCTCGCCCTTCGCGGCCAAGCTCTCCGACGTCCAGAAGGACCGGCCCGTCGACTACCTCCCGGCGAGCGCCGACTCGACCGAGGTCACCGAGATCCAGGACCAGTTGCCGGGCGGCGAGGCCACCGAGCTGGTGCTCGTCTACCACCGCGACAGCGGGCTGACCGCCGCCGACCGGCAGACCGCCGGTGAGCAGGTCGCCGAGATAGCGGGCGCCCACAAGCTCGTCGCCGAGCCCCGGGGTGTGCCCTCCAAGGACGGCACCACCCTGATGTACCCCGTCGCCACCACCGAGCCCGGCCAGGACGAGGAGAAGCGGGACGCCCTCGTCGGGGACGTGCGGGAAGTCGCCCGGGGCGAGGGCGGGCTGAGCGTCGACGTCGGCGGAGGCGGGGCGTTCGACACCGACGCGGGCGAGGTCTACAACTCGCTGGGCGGGCCCCTGCTCTACACCACCGCCGGCGTCGTCGCGCTGCTCCTCATCCTCATCTACCGCAGCCCGTTCCTGTGGCTCGTGCCGCTCGCCGTCGCGGGCATCGCGGACTACTTCGCCATGGCCGCCGCGTACGGACTCCACCAGGCCTTCGGGACCTCCATCACCGGACAGAGCTCCGGCATCATGACGATCCTCGTCTTCGGAGCGGGCACCGACTACGCCCTGCTGCTCGTCGCCCGCTACCGCGAGGAGCTACGCAGGATCGAACAGCCCTACGACGCCATGGTCGCCGCCCTGCGCGGCTGCGGGCCCGCCGTGCTCGCCTCCTCCGGGACCGTCGCCGCCGGACTGTTCTGCCTGCTCGCCGCCGACCTCAACAGCAGCCGCGGCATGGGGCCGCTCGGCGCCCTCGGCGTGCTGTGCGCGCTCCTGGCCATGCTGACGCTGCTGCCCGCCGTCCTGGTGCTCCTCGGGCGGCGCGTGTTCTGGCCGCTCGTCCCCGCCTTCGGCAGCACGCCCAAGCAGCGGCGCTCCCTCTTCGCCGCGATGGGCAGCTCGGCCGGGCGCAGGCCGTTCGCCGTCCTCGCCTCGGGGGCCGTGCTGCTCGGGGCGCTCGCGCTCGGCGTGTTCAACCTGCCCGGCTCCCTCAAGCAGGAGGACTCCTTCACCAAGACCCCCGACTCGGTCGCGGCCATGAAGACCCTCGCCGCCGCCTACCCCGAACGGGGCGCCCAGCCGATCACCGTCATGACCCCGGCCGGCGGCGCCACCGACGCCCTCACCGAGATCCGCGGCACCAAGGGCGTCGACAGCGCGGAGAAGGGACGTACCGCCAAGGGATGGACCGAGATCTCCGTGATCGCCTCGTCCCCGCCCGAGTCCGCGGGGGAGAGCGCCACCATCGAGGCGCTGCGCGACGGACTCGACGAGTCGTACGTCGGTGGCGCCGGCGCCCAGCAACTCGACCTGAAGGACACCAACGCCCGCGACCGGATGATCGTCGTGCCGCTCGTGCTTGCGGCCGTGCTGCTGGTCCTCGTCGTCCTGCTGCGCAGCCTCGTCGCGCCCCTGCTGCTGCTCGGCGCGGTCGTCGCCGTCTGGGGCGCCTCGCTGGGCATCGCGGGGCTCGTCTTCGAACCGCTCTTCGGGTTCGAGGGCACCGACCCGGGGCTCGGGCTGCTCTCCTTCGTCTTCCTCGTCGCGCTCGGCGTCGACTACGGCATCTTCCTCATGCACCGCATGCGCGAGGAGTGCCTCAACGGGGCCGAACCGGGGGCGGGCGCGCTCACCGCGCTGCGCACCACCGGCGGCGTCATCGCCTCGGCCGGCCTCGTCCTCGCCGCGACGTTCGCCGTGCTGACCAACATGCCGCTCGTCCAACTCGTCGAACTGGGCTTCGTCATCGCGGTCGGCGTGCTCCTGGACACCTTCCTCGTACGTACGTACCTGGTGACGAGCGCGAGTGTGGCGCTCGGCCGCAAGGTGTGGTGGCCGGGCCCGCTCTCCAGGCCCCGCGCGGCGGCCCCCGCCCCCGAGGCGGAACGCGTCCGGGTGCCCTCGCCTTGATCCCGTCCTTCCCGGCGCCCCTCCTCTCCCGGAGGGGCGCCCGCGTACCGGAAGATGAACCGGTGGAACGCCGCAACCTCATCGAGCGGGTCCTCGGACCCGCCGCCCCCGGCGAACGGCTGCGCACCGACGCCCTGTTCGCCCTCGCCATGGCGGCGAGCGCCGTCGTGATCGTGCAGGTCGTACGGGACAACGGCGACCCGCCCGGCGTCCTCGGCTGGGCGCTGCTGCTCGCCGCGCACGTCACGATCGTGTGGCGGCGGCGCGCCCCGATGCGGGTCATGGCCGTCCTGATCGCGATCGTGCTGACCTACCACTCCCTCGACTTCAACCACACCGCGCCCATGGCCGTGTCCATGGTCGGCCTGTTCACGGTCGCCTCCCGGACCCGGCCGCGCTACGCCGTCCTCTTCGGCGCCGGGGTCATCGGCGTCATGCTGGGCGTCAAGTTCTCCGAGGGCATGGCCGAGGGCGCCGAGTCGCTGCGCATCTCCGGCTGGATCGTTTCCTTCCTGCTGCTCGGCGTGTACGTGCGCATCCACCGCCAGTACGTCGCCTCCGTCGTCGAGCGCGCCGAACGGGCCGAGCGCACCCGCGAGGAGGAGGCGCGCCGCCGGGTCGCCGAGGAGCGGCTGCGGGTCGCCCGCGACCTGCACGACCTCCTCGCGCACAGCATCACCCTCGTCGGCGTTCAGACGTCCGTCGCCGCGCACGTCCTGGCCGCCGACCCCGACCGCCTCGACCGGGCCGCCGTCGCCAAGGCCCTCGACGACGTCGCCGAGACGTGCCGCACCGCCCGCGGTGAACTGCGCGCCACGCTTGAGGTGCTGCGGTCCGGTACGGAGGACGAGGCCAGGGGCCCGCTGCCCGGCCTCGGCTCACTGCCCGACCTCGCCGACGCGGCCCGCACGGCCGGAGCCCGCGTCGAGCTGAGCGTGGCCCGGTGCGACGCGCCGCCCGCCGTGGACGTCGCCGCCTACCGCATCGTGCAGGAGGCGCTCACCAACGCCGTGCGGCACGCGGGCCCCGGCCCCACCGTCCGAGTGGACATACGTACCGCCGACGCCGCGCTGAACGTGACGGTCACCGACGACGGCGTCGGCGCGCGGGGGAACGCGGGCACTCCCGGGTACGGCCTCGTCGGGATGCGGGAGCGGGCCCGTACCGTCGGCGGGACCCTGGAGGCGGGGCCCCGATCCGAGGGGGGTTTCATGGTGTGCGCGGTGCTGCCCCTCGCGCCCGCGTCCCTGGGAGGCCTTGCATGACGATCCGTGTACTGCTCGCCGACGACCAGACGCTGGTGCGCGCGGCGTTCGCGATGCTCGTCGACTCGGCGCCCGACATGGAGGTCGTGGCGCAGGCGGGCACGGGCCGCTCGGCGGTCGACCTGGCCCGCTCCGAGCGGGCCGACCTCGTCGTCATGGACATCCGGATGCCCGACCTCGACGGCATCGAGGCGACGCGGCTGCTCGCGGCGGACGAGGACCTGGCGGGCGTGAAGGTGCTGATGCTGACGACGTACGACACGGACGAGCACGTCGTCGACGCGTTGCGCGCGGGGGCGTCCGGTTTCCTGGTCAAGGACACCAAGCCCGCCGAACTCCTGGACGCCATCCGCACGGTCGCCGCCGGCGAATCCCTGCTCTCGCCGGGCCCCACGTCGCGGCTGATCGCCCGGGTACTGCGGGCACCGGACACCACCGGCCTGACGACGACCGCCGGCCCCACCGGCCTCTCGGACCGCGAGCGACAGGTCCTGGCACTGGTCGCACGCGGCCTGAACAACACGGAGATCGCCGAGACGCTGGGCCTGAGCCCGCTCACGTCGAAGACGCACGTGAGCCGCATCATGGGCAAGCTGGGCGCCCGCGACCGGGCGCAGCTGGTCATCGTGGCGTACGAGACGGGGTTGGTGGCGCCGGGGGTGTGAGGGGGGCAGGTGAGGGGGCGTGCGTACTTCCAGTCGATCCACGTACGGGCCGCGTCCGCTGCCGCACGTGGGCGGACAGATTCTCCGCGAAAGCAGCACCGACACCGGAGCGAGCTGCCCCGGGAACAGTCCCGGCCTGCCCCGCGCTCTTCTTCCAGCACACGGCCTCCCGGCGTTGCTCGGTCGGATTCGCATCCCCGGGCTACCGAGAGGCGTGCCTTGCTGCGCGTCCGGCCGGAAGATCACCTACTCATACGGCAGGAGAGCCCGTTATCGGGTGGCGATGGAGGCACTGTACGAGCTGAGGCCGATGCGGCTGTTGGCCTTCTTGGTGACATTGCCCTTGCCGAACGACTTGACGGTTCCGGTGGCCTTGATCGTGGAGCGGCCGAAGACGTTGGTGCCCTTGACGCGGACGGGGGTGGTCTTGGGCACCTTGATGGCGATGGCCTTGTTGGTGTTGGTGATCTTGGTGGAAGCCGACGGGTTGACGATCTTCTTCTTGCCCTTGAGGGTGTACCTGACGGAGATCCGCTCGCTGGTCACGGGGATGTCGTAGATGCGCTCGGTCACGGTGAAGGTGACGGCACGCTGGCCGGACTTGCCGTTCTTGGTCACCACGGTGCTGCGGGTGATCTTGACAGGGGAGTTGAGCTGCTTGGTGCGGGTGCGGGTGCCATTCTTGAGGGCGCCCTTCGACCCGCCGGCAAGGGCCTCGTAGACGTCGCGGCTCTGGAGCAGCTTGACGAAGGCGTACTGCTTCTTGCCGTCGTCGAGCTTCTTGAACGCCTTGAGGGTCTTGGCGGCGGCCGGGGTCTTGTCGGCCTTGAGAGCCTTGATGTAACTCTTGACGGTGAGCTGCGCGGGCTTCTTGGCCGCGGCGGAGGCGGCGGGGGAACCGCTGGTGGGGGTGTCGGCAAAGGCGGTGCCGACGGGGGCCGCGACGGCGAGGGCGGTGACAGTGGCTACGGCTGCGGTGCGGATGCGCACGGTTGCTCCTTGCTGGTGTGATCTTGGACGTCAACCACCGTAGGAATCCGTTCGGTTGTGCGGTATTGGATGTTCGGGTGATGCCCTGGGGGGCATGGTCCGGGTGGGCAGTGTCCGAAGGTGCGTGGCATGTTCGGGCGGTTGGGGCGGGAATCAGGTGTCGCGATTCTGATCACCACGTGTTCACGCCCATACCGCGGTTCGGTTGGCTACTGGCGTCGCTGCACCCAGGTCACGGAAATGACGCGGACCCACCACTCATCCCGCCCCTCTAGGATGGCCCGGTGCCGCACTTCGAAATCGTCACAGCCGTCGCCGCGCCCCCGGGCCGGGTGTTCGAGGCATGCCTTGACGTGGAGGCGCACACACAGTCGATGGCCGATTCGTCGGAGCGGGCGGTCGGCGGCAGGACCCGAGGCGGCCTCTCGCTCGGCGACACGGTGACCTTCGAAGCCCGCCACTTCGGCCTGACCTGGCGACTCACCGCCCGCATTACGTCGTATGACCCGCCCCGGTGCTTCGTGGACGAACAGGAGACCGGTCCCTTCAAGCGATGGCATCACAGTCATCACTTCGAGCCGGACGGCAGCGGCGGCACCGTGATGAGGGACGTCATCGAATTTGCCTCGCCGTTCGGACTTCTCGGACGCATCGCCGACCGCGCAGTCCTGAGCTGGTACATGCCCCGCCTCATCAGAACCCGCAACGCCTATCTCGCCGGCGCCTTGCGCTGAGCCCAGATTGACGATCACCATGCTTTGCTCGGCCTGGTCGGCGCCTCCAATGGCTTGCCCAGGCGGTCCTTGACCCCGATCGTGCGCTGGGCGTGGTCGCCGACTCTCATCCGGTCCAGCACGGTGATGCAGGTGGCCGCAGGTCTGTCGGGTCCAGGCGGTGAGCTCGGCGTCCGCCCGCTGCAGGGCCTGTGGGGTGTTCAGCCGATCCCTGTCCAGCCGGTAGTGGCGGACCCGGTTGATCTCGTGGCACTCGCCTACCCGCTCGGCTACTTCAACGATTTCCAGTTGGTTCGGTCGCCTGCCGACTGTTCCTCCGCAGCCGCAGCCGCAGCCGCAGCCGCAGCCGCAATCCGATCACGTCGAGCATGGCGCGTCGGCGATGCGGGGCGGTAGGCGAGTCCAGCGCGGCGTTCACCGCCTCCAGCAGCCGCCGGATCTGCCAACGGTCCCCCTACATGCCCCTTCGGGCAGCGCCCAACTAGACACTGATGCGGCCTCGTTCACCCGTCCTAAGGTCATGTGATTCGAGCCAATGAACGGGAGAAGTCATGCGCAACCGCCGCATAGCCCAGAGTCTCATCGCTGTCGCCTGTGCGACAGGCGTAACCCTCGGCGTCGCAGGCCCGTCCTACGCCGCCGGAACCTGGCACAAGCAGTGGACTACCAACGGCAAGAAGTCCCAGCACTCCAAGGCGTACCACGTCTCCAAGGGCAAGCACTTCTTGCACTTCGGCATCAAGGGCAACGGAAGGACCAAGTTCACCGCGACCCTCTACAAGAAGGTCAAGGGCAAGGACCCGGTCATCCAGAGGCTGAAGAACAAGACGGCCAAGAACGTCGAGTGGATGGCCGACTGGAAGAAGATGAGCGCAGGGGACTACTACATCGCCTGGAAGTACCCGAAGAAGGGCCACAAGGCCTTCGGCGGCGTCGGATAGCCGGACTCCTGGGGGCACCCCCGCGCGGGTGCCCCCGGGCCGCTGAGATCATGGGGCGGCCAACCACCTCTTGCACTTGAGGACTTGCCCCCGATGAAAACCCCCCGCCGCTCCCTTGCACTCCTTCTCGGCACGGTCGCGCTCGTTGCCGCCGGCGTCACAGCCGTCACCGTGATCGACAGCCCCGATACGCAGCCCGGACGGCACCTCAATAAAAAAGACGGCACGATGACCATTGATGCCGCCCACCGGCCGCCCGCGCCGCGTATCACTGGGACCACCATCGATGGCAAGCCGTTCGACCTTGCCGACTACAAAGGCGAGATTGTTGTCCTGAACGCCTGGGCTTCCTGGTGCGGGCCCTGCCGTATCGAAACGCCAATGCTGGTCGACTACCACAACAAGCACAAGGGCAACGGCGTCGCGGTGGTGGGCCTTGACGAAGACAACTCGGCCCACGCGGGCCGAACCTTCGCCAAGGAGTACAACATCACCTACCCCAACCTCCACGACGGCACCGGCCGCGCCACTCTGGCCTTCCCCAAGGGGATCCTGCGCGCCCCGGGCGTTCCCTTCACTGTCGTGATCGATGCGAAGCACCGCGTTGCCGCCTCCTCGTCCGGTGAGATCGACCAGAGGATGCTCGACACCATGGTCGCCACCGCCCGCAAAACCGCCTGATCCCGGGGGTGCCCTGCGGGGCAGCGCCCAACTGGACAATGTCGCAGCCCCGTTCGAGGCGGGTACGTTCGCAAGATCATCCACTCGAACAGGAAGACAGCTGTATGCGCCCGATCAAAACAGCGCGGTACGCGGTCACCGCGGCGCTGCCCCTGACGATCCTCGCCGGAGCCGCCCAAGGAGCCCCGGCCGCCGCCTCCCCGGCCGCTGCCTCCCCGGCCGCGCAGATCACCCTCGACGCGGACACAGGGCAGTTCACCGCCGCCACTGAGGGCGGCAGCGCCCTGGCCGGAGTGCGGACCCTGTCCACGCTCAACGGTGCCGCCTCCACCAGCCGCATCCTGTCCGTGCCGGGCATCGACCCGGTCCTGGCCGATGCGACCCTGGCCGACTCACCGGAGAAGAACGCACGCGCCGGGTGGGCGGCCACCACCGAGTTCGTCGACCTGTCCTGGCCCGACCTCGGCGGCACCTACACCATTTACAAGGACGACCGGCCGATAGCCGTCGCCAGCGACAACAGTTTCCGCGACACCGACGTGACCCCCGGAAGCGAGCCGTTCTACCGGATCACCGCCGATGGAGAGAAGGGCGGGGCCTGGGGACTGAACACCACCATCCCGGCTGCCCAGGACGCCGCCGGCCTGGCCGCCACCGCCAAGTCCATCGAGGCCAAGGCGAAGAAGTACACCCACACCAAGATCACCTGGCGTTCCTTCATCCGCCAGACGTGGGCGTACGTCCCGAGCTGGGCCAAGAGGGTCTCCGGATGCAAGTACGCCGGCGGCTACAAGTACGCGGGCGACAGCCGGGGCTTCAGCAAGAAGGTCTCCGGTCCCACCTACCGTGCCGGGATGTTCGCGAACGTCTCCTGGAAGCACAAGGACGTCACTCACAAGGCCAAGACCGGCAAAACCCGCGTCTACAAGAAGAGCAACTCCCGCCTGGTCGACACCCGTAAGGCCAGCACCAAGAAGATCAAGTTCAAGACCATGACCAAGTTCAACGGCAAGACCCGCTCCGTGCGCTTCAGCGTCGAAGCCAAGGACCCGTTCTGCAAGCGCGGAGGCATCGGCGTCAACGCCAACCTCCGTCTGTCCCGCTCCGGCAGCTACTACGCCGAAGGCAACTACAAGCGAGCCCCCGACCACGAGCTGTACGTCTACGGCTACAAGGGCAGGAAGCACTCCAGCCGCGCCGTGCACAAATCGAAGATGGGCGACATCAAGTGCCTGTTCAAGGCGGCCTGCGAGACCTCCCGGATAGGCAGCAACGGCGGCTACTGACACAACTGGCCCCCGGCCCGCTCACGTTGACCGGCCCGGTGACACACTGATCACGAAAGGCCGGTGGCCCCCCGGCCCTGTACAGAAGGAGGAGGCCCATGACCATCTCATGGCTCCGCTCCACCGCCTACGCGGTAAAGGTCGTAGCCGTCTCGCTCCTCGTCCAGGCCGTCATGGGCCTCCTCCTGCTCACCGCCTCGGGGAACAAGGCATCCGACCTCGGCGACTTCGCCGGCACCCGCCTGTGGGGTTTCGCTCTCCTGACCACCGTCGCCCTCACCTTCGCCCGGCGCATGACCCCCACCGCGCCCCGCTGGAAGGCCGTCACCGTCGATTCCAGCCTCTACACGGCCTGCCTGCTGCTGTGCACCATCGCCTGGTACATCTCCGCCTCCGGCGCAATCGCCGACGCCGTCGACATGGGCTTCATCTTCCTCATCGCGGGCCTGTTCACCCTCCAGATCCCTGCCGCGATGCTCACCGCCGCCCTCGCCCATCCTCGCCTGACCACCCCGTAGTCCCCCCTCCGCAACGCGAGTAGGGCCCCACCATGCTTCAGTCCGCTCATGGAGCGGGGCTACAGCACCCGGGAAGCAGCGCGGATCGTCGGTATCGACCGCCGTACGGGCAAGAAGTGGCGTAATGGCCACCACGCACCCGGCAGCGGGTAGTGCGATGCCGTCGGCCGCGTCGGACGAACAGCTCGTCGCGATGCTGGTCGACCGGGCTCGAAGCGAGGGCTTGCAGCTGACCGGCGAGGGCGGGCTGTTGCAGATGCTGACCAAGCGTGTGCTGGAATCCGCTCTGGAAGGCGGGACCACCGATCACCTCGGTTACGAGAAGCGCGATCCGGCCGGGAAGAACAACGGCAACAGCCGCAACGGCACACGGTCCAAGACCGTGCTGACCGATGTCGGGCCGGTCGAGGTGAGGGTGCCCCACGACACTGCCGGCAGCTTCGAGCCGCAGATCGTCAAGGAGCGGCAGCGGCGCCTGACCGGGGTGGACGAGATGGTGTTGTCGCTGTCCGCGAAAGGACTCACGCACGGCGAGATCTCGGCTCATCTCGCCGAGGTGTACGGCGCCGAAGTGTCCAAGCGGACCATCTCCGCCATCACCGAAAAGGTCATGGACGGCATGGCCGAATGGCTCACCGGCAGCACCGGCAGCACCGGCAGCACAGCCCCGGGCCGGCAAGGGCCGCCCTACGCTTCGGCGCGCCGCAGAGAGGCAGGCGTACGCCCGGTGAAGTCCCGCGCAGTACGCGTGAGATGGGCCTGGTCGGCGAAGCCTGCGGTGGCTGCGGCCAGGGTGGCCGTCGAATCCGGCAGGTCAGCGATCGCGGCGCGGAGCCGGCCCCATCGGCGCAAGTGGGCAAGCGCAATCCCCACGTCCTGCCGGACCAGGGCGCGCAGCCGCGGGGCCGACAGGCCGACCTCACCGGCGACGGAGGTGATGGGCATGTCCGGATCGCGCGATGTGCACAGGTGGACGGCGTGAGCGACTCTCGGATCGAGCGGAGTCGGGCCCCCGGCCAGTGCCCGCAACTCGGTGTATCCGGCAGCCAGGTCCACACCGGTGCCGGGGCCGTCGGAATCGGTGGTGCCGAGCGCGGCGAGCAGGCGGCGGATCTCGCCGGCATCGAGCCGTATCGGTCCCGGGCCGGAGGGCAGCAGCCAGGAGTCGATGAACAGGGCGATGTAGGCAGAGGTCGCTGCACAGCGGTGGGCCAGCTGGGGCGGAACGATCAGCCCGGGCGCCGCCACCATGGGCCGTCCCGGCTGGAGGAGTTCGGCGTGGCCGCCGATCGGCAGGACGGCCTTCCACGCGGGCAGCCGGTGTTGGGCGACACGGAACGGGCGGGACTCGGCGAACATCGTCGCCTCGGGGCCGCAGGCGAAAACAGTGCGGCGATCGTTTTGTTCAAGTGCCCAGGCGCGAGGTGAACGGATCATGGTGCCATGCACGCTATCGCTACCGCCGCCCTGGCGGTGTTCCTGGCTGTCACGGGGGTCGTGCATTTTCTGATTCCCGGCTGCTTCCGCCCGCTGGCCCGCACGGCTGCGCCGGAAGAGGCGTCTCGTGGCCGTCACGGGGGCGGCGGAGGCCGTGGTGGGTGCGCTGGTGCGTTGCGGGCCCCGGTCGGCCGGGGCCTGGACCGCCGCCGTCCTGATCACCTGCTGTCCGGTGCCCCCCGTGGACGCGCTGCGCCGCGCGCGGCACCGATGTGCGGCCGATCGTCCGCGGTGGCACCGAAGCTGCCCCTACTCCCCAAGGAAGTCATGCCATGAACCATCGCCTCGTCGTCGTCGGCGCCGGTTACGCCGGTCTGCTGGCGGCCAAGCGCCTCGCCCGCCAGCTGCGCCGCAGCGATGTCACCATCACTCTGGTCAATGCCTCGGACCGGTTCATCGAACGGGTCCGGCTCCATCAGCTGGCCGCCGGGCAGCGATGGGCGGCACCGTCGTTGCGGCAGCAGCTCAGCGGCACATCGGTCCAGCTGGTCGTCGGACGTGTGACCTCGATCGACCCCACTGGCCGGACGGTGTGTGTGGACGTCGCACCCAAAGCGATCGGCTACGACACCCTGGTGTACGCGGTGGGCAGCCAGGCGCGGCTCGACGATGTCCCGGGGGCAGCCGAGCACGCGTATGCCGTCGCCGGCCCCGAGCAGGCCACGCGGTTGCGGCACAGGGTTGCCCAGATGGCGTCAGGCGGCACTGTCGCCGTGGTCGGCGCAGGACTGACCGGCCTGGAAACCGCCTCCGAGCTGGCCGAAAGCCATCCCGGGCTGCGAGTCCAGCTGCTGACCGGTGCCGATGACGTGGGGTCCTGGCTCGCGCCGCGCGCCCGAACCCACTTGCGGCGCGCCCTCGAGCGGCTGGGCGTCACGGTTCACCCCCAGACCAGTGTTACAGCGGTGCGGGAGGACGGCTTGGACACCCGCGACGGCGTGCCTTTCACCGCTGACGCCGTTGTGTGGACCACCGGGTTCCGCGCGCCGGAGCTGGCGCGCGCGGCAGGATTCGCCACGGATGACAGCGGCCGGATGCTCGTCGACGCCACCCTGCGCTCGGTCTCACACCCCGAGGTGTACGCCATCGGCGACGCGGCTGCCGGGGTGTCGGTGAGCGGGGCACCGAGCCGCATGTCCTGCCAGACGGCCCTGCCCATGGGCCGAGGTGTGGCCGATGTCGTCGCGGCACGGCTGGCAGGCCGCAAACCCGGGCCCGTCCGGATCGGTTACGCCTTCACCAACATCAGCCTTGGCCGGCGTGACGGCGTCGTGCAGTTCACCCATGCCGACGACCGCCCGCGCAGGCTCGTCCTGACAGGACGCGCCGCGGCGGCTTTCAAGGAGGCTGTCGTACGAAGCACGGTACGTTCCGATCGGCGCCGCGCATCAGACAGCGACGAGCCCGACTCCTGAGCCAACCCACCCCGACTTCGACCCAGCCAGGCGGTGGCACCCGTACCGATCTGACCAGGAGGTCACCTTGTCCCACCGGACAAGTCGCCATTCTCATGGGGGATATGTGGTAGAGGTCAACTCCAAGCAATACACCGCCAGTTGCCCGTACCGGGTACCGGGGCGTGATCCGATCGCCGAGACGGTGGAGCTCGGACGGCTCACGCGCAGAGAGCGTCAAGTCCTACTGCTCCTCGGTACGGGCATGAACAATCGTGAACTCGCCCAGGAACTTCGAATCGCTGAGCGTACGGTCAAAGCACACACGGCGAGAGTCTTGGACAAGCTGTCGGTGCCCTCCCGGCTTGATGCCGCGGTGCTATCTGTGCTGCTGCACCACGTGTTGTGCGAGGACCCCTCTTGCACACGCAGAGACGTGACGGGGGAGGCAGGATGACGCACGAAGACTGCACCGTCAGAAACAAAGGTCCGGTCTACCTGGTTGCTTCTGAGGAGGCGGCGGTGGGGACGGATGTGGTCGCGTCAATGCACCGGCGGTCGTTCTTCGGGAGGTTCTTCATTGCAGCGGACAGCTCGACCAGGGCGACATCGGTGGGGACGTCCGGGCTGAGGACGGCTTCGGCGGCCGGGGATCGGCCGTAGGTGACGATCGTCTTTTCCCGGGAGCCCTCGCCTTCGTTCTTCAGGACCCAGTCGACGCCTCCGGTGCTCACGCACATCTCCTCGGTAGGCAGCATCGCGGGCAGCCCACAGCGCAAGGTGAGGGCTCCTTCGCCGTAGACGGCTGCCGCGGCGGCGGTGTCGATGGAGGTGCGCCGGAAGGTGCCGATGCTCTCGGGGTAGGCGGCGGCGATGCTACGGCAGGATGCGCTACCGGCGTGGGGGGCCGGTTCAGGGACGTCGCTTGCCAGGGCTTGGAAGGCCAGGATCGAGGCACCGGCGCAGGCACCAAGGGCGAGAGTGATCGCCAGGGCACGTTTGGACATGGCGGTCACTGTACGGGGCGGAGGTCCATTGCCCTCAAGTGCGCTGCCCCGCAAGCCAATACCGCCAGGTGATCTCTCTGCGTAGTGTCCTCGGCCGTTGGGTCGTTCGACTTGGAGGTGCTTGGTGCGGCCGGTGGTGCGTGGTGTGGCGTGGGCGGTGGTTTCGGCCGGGTTGGTGGCCGGGTGCACAGGCGGCACTCAGGAGCCGGACACGGCCACAGCCACGGTCGGGACGGAGAAGAACCCGTATGCGTCGATCCAGTTGGAAAGGGTGCTGGGCAAGCCGGGTCTGTGCTGGTCGTTGAGCTCCGACGAGGGGCGTGCGGCACTGCTGGAGCTTGCCCGATGCGAACAGCCTGGCCAGCAGAGCCAGACGTTCACGCTTACTCGCGTTGAGACCGGTGCGGACGAGCGGAACTGGTACCGGATCCGCAACGACCGTACGGGCCAGTGCCTACGAGCCTTCGACGGCAAGCCCGGGACCCGGGTGGTTCAGGACCGGTGCGCCGAGGACAAGGCGGGGCAGTGGTCGATCCGTGGCAGCCGGTTCGGCAACCGGGAATCCGGGCTGGTGATCACAGCGGTCGGTGAGAAGCCGGGCAGCCCTTTGACGACCGCGAAGCTGTCGACGGGCGCCGGTGAGGATCAGAAGTTCGACATACGCGGCCTGTAGAGGCCGCTGAGGGAGGGGCCATGATGAAGAAGACGATGAAGGCTGTGGTGGTGTCCGGAGCCGCGGTAGTGGCGCTGGGAGGCACGGCGGCGCCTTCGGGGGCCGCTGCGGCGGCTGGCGACCCGTACAAGAATACGGGGCTGACGAAGGTGTACGGCAAGGTCGGTCTGTGCTTCTCGCTGGACAACTCGAAGAAGAACAAGGCCACGCTGAAGCTGCGCAAGTGCAACAAGAAGTCCAAGGGGCAGCGGTGGAACGTCCTGTGGCTCAACAGTGGCTCCCCGGCGCAGCAGCCCCGCTATGCCATCCAGAACCGGAAGTCCGGCAAGTGCCTGTATCCGAAGACGAAGAAGTCGGGTGCGGCGGTGCGCCAGTACACGTGCAACAAGAAGTCGAAGTCGCAGTGGTGGCTTCTGAATGACCGGCGGATCTACTCCTACGGTTCCGGGGGCCGAGTGATGTCGGCGCAGTCCGACACATCGGGTACGACGATCACGCTGATGAAGCAGTCGAACAAGACGAAGAACCTGAAGAAGCAGGCCTTCGCATTGATCTGGAAGAAGAACGACCCTACGGCTTGGTAGCCGTCGGGATACAAGAAGGGTTTCCCCGCCGAGCGTTCTGCGCGGGCGGCTGTCGCGACAGTCGCCGGGATGCTGCTGGCTGGCGGTGACCAGCGCTGCTCTGACCCTGGGCTTCGTCGATCGGCCTGTGCAAAACCGAGAGCAGGCCCTCACAGCAGCCCCGCCGCCGCCAGTCGCTTGCCCACCGCCTCCGTCTCCTGCCGCGACAGCGGAATCTGTGGTTCCGCCGTTGCCGGGCAGGCGATCACGCCGCGTAGGTACAGCGCCGTCTTGAAGGCGCCGAGCGCCGACGAACTGCCGCCCATCCGGGCCGGGTCGCCCGCCGTCACCATGGCGAACAGGCCGCACAGCCGCTCCTGTTCCGTCCGCGCCCCATGCCAGTCGCCCTCGCGGCAGGCGGCGTAGAGGCGTACGTACCCCTCGGGGTCGACGTTGCCGAGGCCCGGCACGACCCCGTCCGCGCCCATCGCGAGTGCCGAGTCGACCGTCGTCTCCGAACCGGTCAGCACGCTGAAGCCGCCCGCCGACAGCGACCGCCTGCCGAGGAGCACGCTCCGGAAGGCGCCCTCGGCGCCGCTGGAATCCTTCAGGCCGGCCAGAACGCCCTCCTCGGCCAAAGCCAGGACCAGCTCCGCGCCCAGCTTCGTGTGGACGGACATCGGCAGGTCGTACGCGACGACCGGTACCGCCGAGCCGCGCGCGACCAGCCGGAAGTGGCGGGCGATCTCGGCCGGGTGGGTGCGCGTGTAGAAGGGCGCCGTGACGACGGCGGCGTCCGCGCCCGCCTCGGTGAGCGTCCGCACGTGGTCCAGGACGCGGGGCGTCGTCATGTCGATCGCCCCGGCGAGGACAGGGAGTTGGCCGCCGACGTGGCGGACCACCGTGTCGAGGACCAGGGCTCGCTGCCGGTCCGTCAGGTAGGCGACTTCCGAGGTCGAGCCGAGTACGAACAGGCCGTCGACGCCGCCCCCGACCAGATGGTCGACGAGCCGGACGAGGGAGGCGGTGTCCACCTCGCGGTCCGGTGTCAGCGGGGTGCAGACGGGCGGTACGACACCGGTCAGCGGGGCGGGCAGGGTCATGGGCGCTCCCTAAGGGGTGGGGGTGGGGCCGTGGCGGCGGCCTGGAGGGTCAGTTCGTGGGTCGACTGTCCCTCGTCCACGGGGTGGTGGCAGCGGAACCGGTGCCCGGGGCCCGCCGACTCGGCGTCCGGCATCACCTCGGCGCACACGTCGTCCGCCTTCCAGCAGCGCGTGCGGAACGGACAGCCGCTCGGCGGCCGGGTCGCCGACGGTACGGGGCCGACCAGCGGGATCGGGTCGATGGGGTCGAGCAGGCCCGGCGTGGCGGAGAACAGCGCGCGCGTGTACGGGTGTCGGGCGCGGTCCAGGATCTCGGCGGCCGGGGACTCCTCCACGATCCGCCCGAGGTACATGGTGATGACGCGGTCGCTCATCCTGCGCACGGTCTGGATGTCGTGCGAGACGAAGACGAGGGCGAGGCCGAGACGTTCCTTCAGGTCCAGGAGGAGGTTGAGGATCTGGGCGCGGACCGATACGTCCAGCGCGCTCGTCGGCTCGTCGGCGATCACCAGCTCCGGTTCGAGCGCCAGCGCGCGGGCGATCGCGACGCGTTGGCGTTGCCCGCCGGACAGTTGGCCGGGCAGCCCGTCCGCGAGGGCCTTGGGCAGGCCGACCAGGGACATCAGCTCCCTCACCCGGTCCTCCCGTTCTTTCGGGGTGCCGCGTCTGTGTACGTCCAGGGGGTCCCGGAGGATCTGCCTGACCGACAGTCTGCGGTTCAGCGCGGTCGACGGGTCCTGGAAGATCATGCCGGTGCGGGTGCCGATCGCCGTCCGCCGCGCGGCGGGGGACATCGTCCACAGGTCGCTGCCCCTGAACGACACTGTTCCGGTGGTGGGCCGCTGTACGCCTACGAGGACCTTCGCGAGGGTCGACTTGCCGCAGCCCGACTCGCCGACCACGCCGAGGGTCTCGCCGGGGGCGAGGGAGAGGTCCGCCCCTGTCAGGGCGTGGACGCGGTCGCGGGAGAGGAGGCCGCCGGAGCGGGCCCGGTGCGTGACGTGTACGTCGCTCAGCTCGATGAGAGGGGTGGTCATCTCGGTTCTCCGTGTGCGCCGTGTGCGGGCTCGTTCGGGCTGGTCGCGCCGTTCCCCGCGCCCCTAAGGGGCGCCGGGTGGTGGCATGCCGTCTCGTGGGGCGCGGGGCCCACCAGCGCCGGGGGCACGTCCCGGCAGACGGTCGAGGCCATCGGGCAGCGGTCCGTGAAGCGGCAGCCCGGAGGGAAGTCGGCGGGGGAAGGGACCACGCCCTTGATCTGCGTGAGTCGTTGCGCCGACGACTCCAGGGAGAGCACCGAGCCGAGCAGACCGCGCGTGTAGTGGTGGGCGGGGGCGTCCACCAGGTCGGCCGTGACGCCCGTCTCGACGATCTGACCGCCGTACATCACCGCCACCCGGTCGGTGACGTCGGCCACGAGGGCCAAGTCGTGGGAGACGAGGATCAGGGCGAAGCCCAGCTCCTCGCGGAGTCGCAGCAGGAGTTGGATGATCTGCGCCTGCACGGTGACGTCGAGGGCCGTCGTCGGCTCGTCGGCGATGATCAGCTTCGGGTCGCGGGAGAGGGCCATGGCGATCAGTACGCGTTGACGCTGGCCGCCGGAGAGTTCGTGCGGGTAGCTGCGCAGCGTCCGCTCCGGGTCCAGGCCCACGAGTTCGAGGAGTTCTACGGAGGTGCGGCGGCCTCCCCTTCGTACGACCTGCTTGAGCTGGGAGCGGACCGTCATCGCCGGGTTGAGGGAGGAGAGGGCGTCCTGGTAGATCATCGCCATGTCGTGGCCGAGCAGTCGGCGCCGGGAGCGCATCGGCAGGCCGACCAGCTCCTGCCCGTCGAGGACGACGCTGCCCCGGACGCGGGCGCCCTTCGGTTCCAGGCCCATCACCGTCAGCGCCGTCAGTGATTTGCCGCAGCCCGACTCGCCGACCAGGCCCAGTACTTCGGCGGGGCGCAGGCAGAAGGAGATGCCGTCCACGATGTCCACGCCGTCGTGCCGCCCGGGGAAGGCGATCCGCAGGTCGCGTACGTCCAGGACCGGCGCGCCGGACGGCAGGGGCCGGGCCCGCGCCCGCAGCCGTTCCGAGGCCTCGGCGAGGCCGGGCAGCTCCAGGACCTCGCCGGTGCCCGGCTCGGGGGCTTCGAGGCGGTCCTCGTCGCGGGCCGTGCCCGGCACGTCGCGCGTGGAGGGCGCGGCCCACGCGTCGGAGACGCCCTCGGAGAGGATGTTCAGGGCGAGGACCGTGATCAGCATGAGCAGCCCGGGGAAGACCGTCGCCCACCAGCCGCCGATCAGGACCATGTTCTTGCCGTCGGCGATGACGCTGCCCCACGACGGGTCGGGCGGCCGGACGCCCGCGCCGATGAAGGAGAGCGACGCCTCGAAGACGATGGCCTCGGCGACCTGCACGGTGCAGAAGACCAGGATGGGCGCCGCGCAGTTCACGGCGACGTGCCGGATGAGGATGTGCGGGGTGCGCGCCCCGACGACGCGTTCGGCGACGACGTAGTCCTCGCCGTACTGGTCCAGGACGTTGGCCCGTACGACACGGGCGATCGGCGGGGTGAACAGGAACGCGATGGCGCAGATCAGTACGGTGATGCCGCCGCCGAAGACCGCGACGAGGACGGCGGCGAGCGCGATGCCGGGGAACGCCATGACGACGTCCAGGCAGCGCATCAGCGTCTCGTCGACGGCCTTGCGGGAGGTCGCGGCGACCGCGCCGATGAGCGCGCCGACGACCAGGGCGAGCAGGGTGGCGCCGAGGCCGATGGCGAGGGACCAGCGCGCCCCGTACATCAGCCGGCTGAGGATGTCGCGGCCGAGGCTGTCCTGGCCCATCCAGTGGCGGGCGGAGGGGTGCCCGGTGCCGTCGGTCTGGCTCTGCTGGTCGAGCGGGTCGTGCGGGGCGATGAGCGGGGCGAGGGCAGCCACCAGGACGACCAGGGCGATGACGCCGACCGCGATCCGGGACGGTACGGGCAGCTTGCGGAAGGAGCGGATCCGCAGGCCCGGCACGGACAGGCGCTCGGTCAGCGCCTTGCGTGACGTGAACATCAACTCGTCCCCCTCAGACGTGGATTGACCAGCAGGTGGAGGATGTCGATGACGAGGTTGACGACCACGAAGCCGACGGCGGTCGTGATGACGACGCCCTGCACGACGGCCGGGTCGCCGTTCTTCACGGCGTCGATCATCAGCTTGCCCATGCCCGGCAGCGAGAAGATCGTCTCGATGACGACGGCGCCGCCCAGCAGATAGCCGACGCGCAGGCCGAGCACGGTGAGTGGGTTGATGAGGGCGTTGCGCAGGACGTTGCGGCCGACGACCACGACCGGGGGCAGGCCGCTGCCGACGGCCGTACGGACGTAGTCCTTGTCGAGCTCCTCGACCACGGCGGTGCGGATGATGCGGGTGAGTCCGGCCGCCACCGGCAGGGAGAGCGCGAGGGCGGGCAGGGTCATGGTCTTGAGCCAGCCGGTGAGGGAGTCGGCGGGGTTGATGTAGCCGCCGGTCGGGAACCAGCCGAGGTCCACCGCCAGGTACTGGATCATCAGCAGCGCCAGCCAGAAGCCGGGCGCGGCCACGCCGGTCAGGGAGATGACGCGGATGAGCTGGTCCGGCAGCCGGTCGCGGTGGATGGCGGCGGTCACGCCGAGGGTGAGCGAGACGACGACCGCGATGCCGAGCCCGAGGAAGGTCAGCTGCATGGTGAGCGGCAGCGCGGTGGTGACCTGGTCGAGGACGGGGGAGCGGTTGAGGACGCTGATGCCCATGTCGCCCTGGAGGAGGTCCCCTACGAACGCGATGTAGCGCACGGGCAGCGGGTCGAGGAGCCCGTTCTCCTCGCGGAACCGGTGCAGCTGCTCGGGGGTCGGGTTGGCGCCCTGGAAGAACGCGGAGGCCGGGTCGACGTCGGAGAACCGCATCACGAGGAAGACGAAGAGCACGATGCCGAGCAGCAGCGGCACGAGCAGGGCGAGGCGGCGGGCGAGGATCCTGAGGACTGCGGTCACGGCGTACGACTCCTCGGCTCGCCCCGGATCAGGCCCACTTGGCCTGGAGGAGGTTGATCCCGGGATAGGGCTGGGCCCGGACCGCGGTGATCTTCTTCGGGTCCCAGGCCGTCATGAGTTCGTTGTGCACGACCGGGTACAGCACCGCCTGCTCGGCGATCACGTCGATGTACTCCTGGATCATGGCCTTCTTGCGGCTCGCCTCCGGCTCGCGGGTCGCCTGCTCCATGTCCTTGAAGAGCTTCTTGGCGGTAGGGTGCCCGGCCCAGCGGGCGTACCCCATCCACAGGTTCTCGGCGCCGTAGTTGTAGTGCATGATCAGGTCGGCGTCGAGCCCGAACTGGTTCGGGTTGGAGGCGGCGGCGACGATCTGGAAGTCCTTCTTCTGGTCGAGCTTGGTGAAGACGGCGGTGGTCTCCTGCGGGTCCAGGGTGACCTCGACGCCGAGCTTCTCCCAGCCGTCCTGGATGGTCGGCAGACAGTCCACGATCCAGCTCACGTTGACCGCCATGAGGTTGACCGTCAGCTTGCCGACCCCCGCCTCCTTCAGGAGCTTGCGCGCCTTCGCCAGGTCGTACGCGTAGACGGTCCTGGCGGGCCGGTAGGAGGGGTTCGCCTCGTTCAGGAACGACGTCGACGCCTTGCCGTGGCCCTTGAGGGCGGCCTCGATCATCTTGTCGCGGTCGATGGCGTAGTGCAGCGCCTGGCGTACGCGTACGTCGTCGAACGGCTTGTGCGCGGTGTTGAAGAGCAGGAAGAGGTTGTTCATCCCGGCGCCGCCCTCGACGGTCATGCCGCTCTTCTTGAGCTGCTCGATGTTGGCGTACGGGATGTTGTCGGCGATCTCCGCGTCCGCGCTGCCGCCGGAGATCTTCGCGACGCGCGGCGCGGCGTCCACGATCGTCAGCCAGTTCATCTTCTTGAAGGCGGCCTTGCGCGGGCCGTTGTAGTCCTCGAACGCCTCGAAGGTGGTGTTCGACTTCGCGTGGTGCGCGGTCTGCCGGTACGGTCCCGAGCCCACCGCCTTGCCCTTGGTCGCGTCCTCCCACGCGCCGGGCTTGGAGAACACGTGCTTCGGCATGATCTTCGCGAGGGAGAGCCGTGCGGCGCCGTCGGGGAAGGGGAACTTCAGGATCAGCTCCACGTTCGTCGCGTCGACCTTCCTGACCTCCTTCAGCCAGCTCGCGAAGAATCCCTTGGCCAGGGTCTGCGTCTTGGGGTCGAGAATCCGGTCGAATACGAACACCACGTCGTCGGCGGTGACGGGCTTCCCGTCGTGCCACTTGGCGCCCGGCCGCAGGGCGAACTTCCACGTGGTCGCCTTGAGGTCGTTCGGGATCTCGGTGGCGAGCGCGGCGTACGGCTCACGGGTGATCGGGTCGGTCCCGAGCAGCCCCTCGTAGATGTGCTCGTTCCCCGCCATGGCGAAGGCCGACGCGGTCTGCGTCGGATCCCAGCTGCCGTCGTTGCCGTAGCCGATGACGGCCGTGAGCGTGGAGTCGCCGCCCTGCCCGCCGCCACCGGTCTCGTTGGTGGACTCCGGTCCCGAGGAGCAGGCGGAGAGCGTGGAGGTGACGGCGGCGGCGGCGCCCAGCGCGCCGGTGTACCTGAGGAAGGATCGGCGGTCGCTCACTGTGTGGTCGCTCACTGTGTCTCCCTTGTTCCTTGAGGAGATCCCACGTCCTACGTCATGGGTGGCGTGGCGACGATAGGAGGGGCACGGGGACCGGTCAAGGGCCCCCGCAGGGGCGCCCCGTCAGGGGCGCGGGGAACTGCGCGACCAGCCACGACGACCCGCGGCCGACGAGGGACGGTCTCGCAGGCCGGGCGACCACGCCACACAAGCACCCCGGTTTGTATTCTCGGCAGGCGCCACCCACCGAAGCGCCCCCTGCGAGAGGCAACACCATGACCACCGAGCCGACCCCCGACGCCCAGGCCGACCCGGCCGCCCTGGCCGAACTGCTCAAGGGGGCCCGCGAGGACTACGCCGACCTGGCGGGACGCGGCCTCTCCCTCGATCTCACCCGGGGCAAGCCCGCGCCGGAGCAGCTGGACCTCGGCGAGGACCTGCTCAGCCTGCCCGGCGGCCGCCACACCGCCGCCGACGGCACCGACGTACGCAACTACGGCGGCCTCCAGGGCCTGCCCGAGCTGCGTGAGATCTTCGCCGGGCTGCTCCAGGTGCCCGCGGGACAGCTGCTCGCGCTCGGCAACTCCAGCCTGGAGCTGATGCACGACTGCCTGGTGCACGCCCTCCTCGGCGAGGTGCCCGGTGCCGAGTCGCGCTGGGTGGACCAGGGACGTATCGCGTTCCTGTGCCCGGTGCCCGGCTACGACCGGCACTTCTCGCTCTGCCAGCGGTTCGGCATCGACATGATCCCCGTGCCGATGACCGCCGAAGGGCCGGACATGGACGAGGTCGAGCGGCTCGCCGCCGAGAACCCGGCCGTCAAGGGCATCTGGTGCGTGCCGAAGTACAGCAACCCGGACGGCGTCTCCTACAGCGACGAGACCGTGGCCCGCCTCGCCCGCATGGAGACCGCCGCCCCCGACTTCCGGATCTTCTGGGACAACGCCTACGCCGTTCACCACCTCACCGACGAGCCCACCCCCCTCGCCGACCTGCTCGGCGCCTGCGCCGAGGCCGGGAACCCGGACCGGGCGTTCGTCTTCGGCTCCACCTCGAAGATCACCGTCGCGGGCGCCGGCGTCGCCTTCTTCGGCTCCTCGCCCGCCAACGTGAAGTGGCTCCTCGCCAACAACTCCAAGCGGTCGATCGGCCCCGACAAGGTCAACCAGCTGCGGCACGTCCTGTTCCTGCGGGACGCCGACGGCGTGCGCGCCCACATGGAGCGCCAGCGCGCCCTGCTCCAGCCCAAGTTCGAGGCGGTCGCGCGGATCCTCGACGCAGAGCTGGGCGGCACCGGCCTCGCCACCTGGACCTCACCCAAGGGCGGCTACTTCGTGACCCTTGAGGTCCCCGACGGCTGCGCCAAGGACGTCGTGCGCCGCGCCGCCGAGGCGGGCATCGTGCTGACCCCGGCCGGCGCCACGCACCCCTACGGAGACGACCCGCGCGACGCCGTCATCCGCATCGCCCCCAGCTACCCGGGCCTCGCGGAACTGGAGCAGGCCATCCACGGCCTGACCGTCTGCGTCCGCCTCGCCGGCTACGAGCAGCGGGCCCGCCAGGCCGCCTGACTCAGTGCTGCTGCGCCTTCTGCGGCGTCACCTCGCTGGGCCGCACGATGACGTGCCCCTCACCCCGCAGCATCAGCTGCACCGCCTCGCCCGAGCCGCCGCGGATCATCGAGCCGATGGACTGCGAGCGGTGCAGGGACGTGGCGAGGTCGGCGGTCCAGCCGACCACCGCGTCCGTGTCGACGTACACGGGCTGCTGCGGGGAGACGGGAATCACCAGCGGGTTCCCGTCGCAGACCAGGCCGAGGCGGCCCGAGCCGGTGAACACGCTGTTGAACAGCCCGCCCCCGGTCACGCCCGCGCCCTTCACGGTCCTGATCTCGTACGAGAGGGTCGCGTCGAAGCACAGGACGTTGCGGCCGTTGACCGTGAGGACGTCGCCCGGCTCGATGTCGACGATGAAGCAGTTCTGCGCCTCGTGCGCGAACCACGCCTCGCCCTGGCCGCGCACGGCCATCAGCGGCAGCCCCTCACCGGTCATGGCGCGCTTGAGCATGCCGCCCACGCCCTGCCCCTTGCGCTCGAACTGGAGCTCGCCCCGGTAGGCGATCATCGCGCCCTGCCGGGCGTGCATCTCGCCGTTCACCGCGTACTTGATCGACTTGGCGTTCTGCAGGGTCATCCCGGGGGCGAGGGCCGGCTGCGCCATGTGGTCACTGGAGAACAGGTCACTCTTCATGTCCGTATCTTGGGCCCAGGCCTACCGCGCGCGGAAGCGTATGCCCTCACCGGTGACGAATGCCTGCCAGGCGGGGGCGCCGAACACCAGGGCGGGGCCCTGGGGGACCTTGCTGTCCCGTACGGGGACCACGCCGGGGACTCCGTCGGCTATCTCGACGCAGTTGCCGCCCTGGCCGTTGCTGTAGCTGCTCTTACGCCAGCGGGCGGCGCCTATGAAGTCGTAGGCGACTTCAATGCATTCACCGCTGTCGCCGCCGCTGTAGGTGCTCTTGCGCCACCGAGCAGCGCTCAGGTCGTACTCGCGCATTGTCTGTAGTCCTCCGCCGCCGATTCGATCAGGGCCAGGGACGCCTTCGGTGACAGCGCGGCGGCCCTGAGCTGATCGTATGCCGCCTGCATCTGCTTCACCAATGCCGGATCGTCCAGCAAGTTCCCCGAAAGCACGCCCTCTGTATAGGCGGTTGGCGGGGCGTCTGCGAACTCCAGGAGTTTCAGCATCTTGCCCATGCTGGGGTAGGCCCCGACAGAGAACGGCAGCACCTGAACCATCACCCGGCGCTCGTGCACCATGGCGGCGATGTGTTCCAACTGCTGGGCCATGGTCGCTGGGTCGCCCACAGGGGTGCGCAGCACGGCTTCGTGGAGGATCGTCCAATACACCGGCTGTGTAGCGCCCTTGAGGGTGTGAGCACGATCCATGCGGGCCTTGACTCTCTCCTCGATGTAGTCCTCCGTGGCGAACGGATGGCTCGCCAGGAACACCCCGCGGGCGTACTCCCGCGTCTGGAGAAGCCCCGGAACAACCGCCGGAGCGAAGTCGCAGATCTCCGTGGCAAGCCGCTCCAGTTCCGCCACGTGAGCAAAATACTCCGCATAGCGGGTCTCTTTGATCAGCTTCCGGCACATCCGCTCGAAAAAGCCATCGGTTTGCAGGACCTCGTCGATCCGCTGCGCCACATCCAACTGTGGCTTACGAATAGCCTGTTCGAACTGGCCGATGTAACCACCGGAGACGAAAACCCGAGTCCCCAGTGCTGACTGGGTGAACCCCGCTTCCTCACGGCGCCGCTTCAGCTCCGCGCCGAAGAACTCCCACGCCGCCTGTCGTGAACCATTGGCCATGGCCAACCGCCTTTCACTGCCCCGAAGTTGTAGAGGACAGACTCCTGCCGAGTCTAGGTGCAGTGCGTCACCGTAGGTGTGCGAAGAGTGAAATCAGGAAGCGAAGGGGAGTCACCGTGAAGGCGGAGTCAAAGCGCCACGCAGTGGTATGCGTCGAACAGGCGGAGGAAACATTGAGGGAATTGCACGCCGCACTCGCGCGAGCGGGAATTGCCTTGCCGTCCTTGCGGATCGATCCGGCGACGATCGCCAGGGAGGCGCCGTGTCCGCGCATCGAATTGGGTGGTTGTTCCGTCGACGTGGCGGCACGGCTGGCCGCCGCACTGAGGGGCGCGTCGTGAACCTTCCCCTGCACGACCTCCCCGTCGGCTCGTACGTCATCGACACGCGCAACGGGCGCCTCGGTCAGGTGATGGGGTACGAGGGGCCCTACGTCCAGCTGCGCCCCTACGGGGGCGGACGCGAGTGGGACTGCACCCTGGAGGCGATCCGCGCGGCGACCACGGCGGAGCGGCTGCGCGCGGCGACGGCGTACGCGAACGCGCGGAGTCGGGGGGAGGTGCCTTGACGCTCAGCCGTACCAGGTGATGTTGCAGACGTAGACACACTCGTGGCGGGGCACGGGCAGGAAGCTGATGAAGCCGCGTCCGCCCAGGAGGTCGAACTCTCGTAGGCCGCCTTCGCGATCGACCGGCCTGCCGACTCTGACGGAGTCCGGTCCGAGCGCTGCGAGCTCGGTGGTCAGCCGCTCGACCTCGGCGACGACGCCTGGCGGGACTCCGGCGGTGAGGTACTCCTCACTCGGGTTCCAGTCCCAGGACCAGTCGGTCACAGGCCGGCCTCCGCTTCCGCCTCGTCCCGGATGCGGCGGATCTCGGCGATGGCGTCCGTCGGGTCCTGCTCCGCCGCGTTCACCAGCTGTTCCAGTTCGTGCAGGCGGGCCGCGCGCTGGGGGCGCCGTTCAATCGCGACGAAGACGGCCCATGAGTGGATGAAGGCACGCAGGGGAGCAAGGCTCTGCGCCTGCTGCGCGTTCGTCGTCGCCTCGAAGAGGTGCTGGGTGAGCGCGGGGATCCGGCTGGGCGCGATCCGGGCCACCGCGGCCCGTAGCGCGTCGGGTGTCAGCTCGGGCATCGGGATCAGGGGCTCGTACGGGCCGTCGGGCTGGACGCTCACGGGGGCCTCCGGTGCGGGTGGGGCTGACCCTCGTACGGTATCCGGTTCCTACCCGGGTGGCGTCGGCTTTACGGCCCCGGCCCGGCCCCTCGGCCCGCGCACGCGGTGCCGTACGCGAGAATGGCCCCATGAGCCTGTTCCGCGACGACGGCATCGTGCTGCGCACCCAGAAGCTGGGTGAGGCGGACCGGATCATCACGCTGCTCACGCGCGGTCACGGGCGGGTACGCGCGGTGGCGCGCGGGGTGCGGCGGACGAAGTCGAAGTTCGGGGCGCGCCTTGAGCCCTTCTCCCACGTCGACGTGCAGTTCTTCGCGCGCGGCAGCGAACTGGTCGGGCGCGGGCTGCCCTTGTGTA
Source organism: Streptomyces sp. NPDC003379 (assembly GCF_053589195.1). Classification (NCBI taxonomy): domain Bacteria; kingdom Bacillati; phylum Actinomycetota; class Actinomycetes; order Kitasatosporales; family Streptomycetaceae; genus Streptomyces; species Streptomyces sp. NPDC003379. Next base: position 207,955 of record NZ_JBSFRK010000015.1, read on the forward strand.
CGCAGAGTGAGACCATCGCCCCGTACGGTGGCTCGATCGTGACGGACTACGCCCGTTACACCGCCGGGACGGCCATGCTGGAGACGGCGGAACGGTTCACCGACAACGAGGGCGAGCTCGCCGTACAGCAGTATCTGCTGCTGGTGGGCGGGCTGCGCGTCCTCGCCCGCGGTGAGCACGCGCCGCACCTCGTCCTCGACGCCTTCCTGCTGCGCTCCCTGGCAGTGAACGGCTACGCGCCCAGCTTCACCGACTGCGCCAAGTGCGGCCTGCCGGGACCCAACCGCTTCTTCTCCGTCGCGGCGGGCGGCTCCGTCTGCGTCGACTGCCGGGTGCCCGGCAGCGTCGTACCGTCGGCGGAGACCCTCACCCTGCTCGGCGCGCTGCTCACCGGCGACTGGGCGACGGCGGACGCGTGCGAGGCGCGGCACGCACGGGAGGGCAGCGGGCTGGTTTCGGCCTATCTGCACTGGCACCTGGAGCGCGGCCTGCGCTCTCTGCGGTACGTAGAGAAAAGCTGAGTAGGAGAGAGAGCCCCATGGCACGACGCGGAATCCTCGGACGGTCCCGCCGTGAGTACAAGACCCCGGAGCCGCACCCCACGGGCGCCCGGCCGCCGAAGATCCCCGGCGAGCTGGTGCCGAAGCACGTCGCCATCGTCATGGACGGGAACGGACGGTGGGCCAAGGAGCGCGGGCTGCCGCGTACCGAGGGGCACAAGGTCGGCGCGGAGCGCGTCCTCGACGTGTTGCAGGGCGGCATCGAGATGGGCGTCGGGGCGATCTCCCTCTACGCCTTCTCCACCGAGAACTGGAAGCGGTCCCCGGACGAGGTGAAGTTCCTGATGAACTTCAACCGCGACTTCATCCGCAAGACCCGCGACCAGCTCGACGAGCTGGGCATCCGGGTGCGCTGGGTGGGCCGCATGCCCAAGCTGTGGCGGTCGGTCGCCAAGGAGCTGGAGATCTCCCAGGAGCAGACCAAGGGCAACGACAAGCTGACCCTGTACTTCTGCATGAACTACGGCGGCCGCGCCGAGATCGCGGACGCCGCCCAGGCCCTCGCCGAGGACGTGAAGGCGGGCCGGCTCGACCCGTCCAAGGTCAGCGAGAAGACCTTCGCGAAGTACCTGTACTACCCGGACATGCCGGACGTGGACCTCTTCCTCCGCCCGAGCGGCGAGCAGCGCACCTCCAACTACCTGCTCTGGCAGAGCGCGTACGCCGAGATGGTCTTCCAGGACGTGCTGTGGCCGGACTTCGACCGCCGCGACCTGTGGCGGGCCTGCCTCGAATACGCCTCGCGCGACCGGCGCTTCGGCGGGGCCATCCCCAATGAGCAGCAGATCGCCGAGAGCTAGGCATACGTGAGTGAGGGGGCCCGCGCCGACATGGCGCG
>NZ_JBSFRK010000016.1:0-191826 GCF_053589195.1 Streptomyces sp. NPDC003379
CCCCCGCCTCGGCGCAGCGGCGCACGAAGGCCGCGCCGTCGCCGTACCGGCTCAGCTGCCCGGAGTGAACCTGAACTGGCTGTACTACTTCTGCCTGCCCCGCAACGACAAACTCGTCGGCTACTGGGACACCGTGGCCGACCGGCTGTTCAAGATCCGCAATTCGCTGGACATCGAGGGCGTACGCCGCGACGTGGCCCTGTTCGGCCCGCCGATCGACCCCTCGCTGCTGGTCCGGGCCATCGCCGCGGGCGTCGATCTGAGCGAGGTGCTCGGCGATATCGGCGCACCCTTGCCGCACTACCGCTTCACCGGCATGGTCGCGAAGGCGAAGGAACTCGCCGGTGCGGTGGCCGGGTTCGGAGCCAGGGTGCTGGACGCTCTGGAGAAGCGGGACGCCGAGGCGCTCGCCCGGCTGCGCGCCGGACACGAGGTCGCCCTGCTCGACGCGGCCCGCGAAGTGCGCCGGCAGCAGGTGACAGAGGCCGCCGAGGCGTACAACGCGGCGCAGCGCTCCAAGGCGGTTGCCGAGCACCGCAAGGAGTACTACGCGAGCCGCGAGTTCATGAACGCGTCCGAGACCTCGCACGCCGACCTGTCGGGCGAGGCCAAGACGCTCCAGTACATCGCGGCGGGCTTCCAGGGGGCGGCCGCGATCACCAGCCTCTTCCCGGAGGCCAAGGTGGGCTCCCCGTTCACGGTGGGGCTCCAGTTCGGCGGCAACAACCTCACCAGTGCCCTCAACAGCCTTGCCGGCTCGCTCGGCAGCCTCATCGGCGCCCTGACGACGCAGGGCGGCGCGGCGCAGACCCTCGGCGGCTACCAGCGCCGGGCCGAGGAGTGGACCTTCCAGGCCGGGCAGGCACGGCTGGACAGCGCCCAGCTGGACAAGCAGATCGCCGCGGCCGAGATCCGGCAGGCCATCGCCGAGCGGGAGCTGGCCAACCACGACAGACAGCGGGAACAGGCCCGGGAGGTCGCGAGCTTCCTCACGGGCAAGTTCTCCAGCACGGAGCTCTACGACTGGATGGCCGGACAACTGTCCACCGTGTACTTCCAGGCGTACCAGCTCGCCTACGACGCGGCCAAGCGCGCCGAGCGCTCGTGGCGGCACGAACTCGCCGTCGCCGACTCGGACTTCATCACCTTCGGCTACTGGGACAGCCTGCACAAGGGGCTGCTGGCCGGGGAGCGGCTGGCGGCCGACGTGAACCGCATGGACGCGGCCTACCTCGACGTGAACGCCCGGGAGTACGAGCTGACCAAACGCGTCTCCCTCGCCCAACTCGATGCCAACGCGCTGCTGCGGCTGAAGGAGACCGGTCGCTGCTACGTCTCGCTGCCCGAGGCGGTCTTCGACCTGGACGGACCGGGCCACTACCAGCGGCGGATCAAGAGCGTCGCCCTGACCGTGCCGTGCGTCGCGGGACCGTACACCTCGGTCAACCTGACGGCCCGGCTGCTGCACAGCAGCGTCCGGGCCGACCCGCGGATCACCGAGGGGGAGGCGTACGGCCGGGACAAGGCGGCCGACCCGCGGTTCCGTGACTACAGCGGCCCCGTCCAGTCCATCGTGACCAGCACCGGCCAGGACGACAGCGGCCTGTTCGAGACCAACCTGAACGATGAGCGGTACCTGCCCTTCGAGGGTGAGGGGGCCATCAGTGAGTGGCAGCTCGAACTGCCCACCACCTACCGGCAGTTCGACTACGCCTCCATCACCGACGTGGTGTTCCACATCCGCTACACCGCGCGCGACGGTGGACCGATGCTCGCCGCCGCGGCCGAGAACGACCTGCGCGACGCACTGGCCCGATGGGTGCACGCGGGCGGCGGCAAGGGCCTGATCCGCGCCTTCAGCGCGCGCCGGGAGTACGCGGACCGCTGGAGCAGGTTCCTCGCCCCCGCCGGGACCGAGCCCGCCGCACTGGAGTTCGGCATCACCAAGGACCGCTTCCCCTACCTTTTCCGTGACTTCGGCATCGACGTCGGCGCCGCCGAAGTGGTACTGGTGCTGTCGAGGGAGACCGCGCCGGACGCCGGCACCCCGTATCTGCGCTCGTTCCGCGACCCGCTGCCGCTCCGGGTCACCACCTCGGCGGGCGGCCGGGCCGACGCCGCCCTCACCGCGGACCCGGCCCTCGACGGCCAGCCGCACGCCCGGCTCACCGGGGTGACGCTGCGGGCGCGCGACGACGCCACGGTGACCGTCACCGTGTCCCGCGACGCCATCCGGGCACTGCCCGAGCAGCTGCGTACCGGAGACCGGCTCAACCCCCGGGCGGTGACCGACCTGCTCCTGGTGTGCCCCTACCGCCTCGCCGAAGCCCCGCCCACCCCCGAATGACATGAGGAGACCACGCGTGAACACCCACCGTTCCCTGGCCGCGGGGCGCGTCCCGGCCCCCGAGACGGCCGCCGATGCCGTCATGGCCACCGGCAGCTGGGCCGCGGCCGGCCCCCTGCCCGCCCCCGGCTACTGGGCCGGCGCGGACGCCGGGGCCGCCACCCTGAACGACGGGACGGTCCTGATCGCCGGCGGCGACGACGTGCGCCGCAACGCACAGGACAGCGCCGCCCTGTTCGACCCGGCCACCAAGAAGTGGACACCCGCGGCCAAGCTCTCGGTGAGCCGCCGCCTGCACACCCTGACCAAGCTGAGCGACGGACGAGTCCTGGCCGTCGGAGGGCTGAGCGGCCCGTACGGAGGTGTGTCGCAGTCCGGAGTCACCTCCGCCGAGATCTACGACCCGGCCGCCCGCGGCTGGATCTCCACCGGCGCGCTCCACGAGGGGAGATACGCGCACTCCGCGACGCTGCTCGCCGACGGCAAGGTCCTCGTCGCGGGCGGGCTGACACCCCGGTCGGCGTCGTCGCAGAGGGCACTGGGCTCGGCGGAGATCTACGACCCGGTCAGCCAGGAGTGGACCCGGACCGCCGAACCGATGAACGACGTGCGCTGCGGCCACCCGGCGGTGCTGCTGCGCACCGGCCGCGTCCTGGTCGCCGGAGGCATGTGCCCGATCGGCCGAGGGCAGTACGCGGGTCAGTCCTTCTGCGAGCTCTTCGATCCCGTCACCGGCCGCTGGACCCCCACGGCGGACCTGGCCTCCGTGCGCAAGAGCCACCAGGCGACGCTGCTGCGCGACGGCACCGTTCTGGTCACCGGCGGCGACAGCCCAGGACTCCAGGACGACTGGACCTACAACCCGTACAGCCAATGGACGGCCGAGCGCTACGACCCGGCCACCGGGGCCTGGACCCCCGTCGAGAGCATGTCCACAGGCCGCAGCCACCACCGGGCGGTCCTGCTGCGCTCAGGACGCCTCCTGGTGATCGGCGGCACCGACGACTCGACGTTCGACGTCGGCTACCAGAACGCGGAGGTCTACGATCCGCAGGCCAAGACCTGGACACCGACGGGCGGGATGGTCGAGGGCCGATGGGCCTTCACGACGGCCGAACTGCTCGACGGCAGGATCCTGGTGGCGGGCGGGCTCGTGCGGTCCGGATCCGCCGTCCCGGACAGTACCGATGTGCTCACCGACGCCTCAGAGCTCTTCACGGCCTGACCGGATACGGAGTCGCAGCGATGACACGACGGACATCCCTCACCGCGGGGAGCTTCGGGGCCACACCGGCCGGGGGCACGGCCGCCTCGGCGCCGGGCGCCTGGTTCGCCGCCGGAGAACTGCCCGCGCCGCGCCGCTGGTTCGGCCCCGCCGACGGAGCGGTGCCGCTGGCGGACGGCACGGCTCTGATCGCGGGTGGGGCGCTCGTGGGCGGGGAGCTCGTGGGTGGGGCGCTCGTGGGCGGGGCGCTTGTGGGTGGGGCGCCCACCGACGAGGCCCTTGTGTTCGACCCTGTCGCCACCGTGTGGACCGTCACCGGCACCCTCGGCACCGCACGCCACAGCCACAGCCTGACCCCCCTGGCCGACGGCCGCGTCCTGGCCGCCGGGGGCACAGGCCCCACCGGGCCGGACACGATCGGGCGTCTGGACACGGCCGAGCTCTACGACCCCGTCACCCGCACCTGGACCCCGACCACCGGCAAGATGACCACCGCACGGTCGTTGCACGCGGCGACCGTACTGGCCGACGGGCGGGTCCTGGTGAGCGGCGGGCAGGGCGACCGTGTCCCGCGAGCGAGCGGACGCGGGCTGTACTCCGCCGAGCTCTTCGACCCCACAACCGGCGAGTGGACCGCCGCCGCGGCGATGACCGACGCACGGATCGCTCACCCGGCCGTACTGCTTCAGGACGGCCGGGTCCTGGCCGTCGGCGGCCTGCGCGGCACCGGTCGTACCACCGGCATCGGACAGGGGTTCTGCGAGCTCTACGACCCGGCGGACGACACCTGGACCCCGACGGGCAGCCTGTACACCCCCCGCTGCAACCACCAGGCGACGCTGCTGCACGACGGCACGGTCCTGGTCACCGGCGGCGACGGCCTCACTGTCCGCCACGAGCGGGGCTTCGTACCGTTCGGGCTGTGGCGCACCGAACGCTATGACCCGGCGACCGGCGCCTGGACCGTCGCCCAGAACATGCCGACCGGCCGCACCTGTCACCACGCCGTTGCCCTGCCCTCCGGAAAGGTGCTCGTGCTGGGCGGCACCGACAGCGCCACCCGGGATGCCGGATACGCCGCCGCGACACTGTTCGACCCCCTCATGCGAACCTGGACCCCCACCGGCGGCATGAGCACGGGCCGCTACTTCTGCGCCGCGACACCGCTGCCGGACGGCTCGGTACTCGCCACGGGCGGCACGGTCCGCGCCGGCAGCGCGAACCCCGCATCGGGCGAGGACCTGGTCACCGCGACGACTGAGGTCTTCTGGATCTGAGTTCCCACGGCGAGCGTCGTCTCGATCTCCGCGAGATACCGGCCCCGCTGGTCGGCGTGGACACACGCCTGGATCGCGTACTCGATCGGCGTCAGCACCGCGCTGCCCGACGGTGGCGAGGCCAGCGCGCGGAGCGTCTGCCTGCTCCTGATCCTCATGGGCCTGGCCGACGACCGGCGTTGGCACTCTGGGCCCTGCGCGTACAACTGGTGATCCTCCATCTGCAGTCCGGCATCGGCAAGTTCGGCGTCGCGGACTGGCTGAACGGTTCGGCCGAGTACTACGTGTTGCGCAACCCGGTCTTCGGTGTCGCCGAGCCCTTCGCGGGCACCGCTGCTGACGATGTCCGGAAATGGTCTGCTGGTAAGTGTGATGATCTGGGGCGCGATCATCATTGAGCTGGTGATCGCCGCGTTGCTGATCGCACCGCAGCGCTGGCGGAAACTAACCTTCCGGATGGATGCGCTTCTGCACGGGGCCATCATCGCGACCATCGGCCTGTGGAGTTTCAGTCTGATCATGATCGGTTCTGCCGCGGTCGCGGCGACGCCGGACCGCGTGGAGCTCACTGAAGCCGACAGAGAACCGACGGCCATCCCCCCACCTCGACTGAAGGAGAGACACATGGTTTCGGACACCATCATCGCGTGCGGCAAGGGCCACGTCTTCTGGGGAAGCTGGGTCCACGGAGCCTCAGTGACCACCATCCGGCTCGGTCCGCGCCGACTGGGCATGTGCAAGGCAGGCCGACATCTGTCGCTGCTCCGTCGCGTCGACGAGAGCGAGCTGACGGCCGAGCAGCACCGCACCCTCTTCGACGCACCGTGACGGGCATACGCCTTGACAGGGTCGTCGCCGGATACCGCGGACGCCCGGTGATCGGCCCCATCAATACGGAACTCACCCCTGGAGTCCATGTGAAGACCCAAGTCTCACGACTGAACGGTGTGCACGGATGCGAGGTGCGTAATCCGGCCCGGTGATCGCGTTGCCGACCGGTCGGCGCGATGTCGGACGCACCCGCCGTCAACTCGTGGGCGTCGGCATATAAAACAGACAAGGGCGACTTCACGCCGAAGTTCCGGGGAAGAGATAGGGCGTGAGGGGTCTGAGGCGGCTCGCCCGCCTGGTAGGCGTTGCGGCACTCGGTGTCTTACTCGCGGTGACCACAAGCCAGATCATCACGGACAACGGACTGAGCTGGGCTTGGCTGTACGTGTCCCTCGCGGTGGCGGTGCTGGCCGCGAGTTACTCCGAGGTTCTGGGGCAGTCACCGTCACCCTCCCCTCCTGAAGTGACAGCCCCGGCCGCGCCGGTGCTGCGGCAGCTGCCGGCTCCTCCGGCGCTGTTCACTGGCCGTACCCGGGAACTGAACGCGCTGTCCGCGACGCTGGAGGGGCAAGGCGATCGGGGCGGCACGGTGGTGATCTCGGCGATCGGCGGCACCGGTGGCATCGGCAAGACCTACCTCGCCCTGCACTGGGCTCACCACCACACGGAGCGGTTTCCGGATGGGCAGTTGTATGTGGATCTGCGCGGCTTCGACCCGTCCGGGGAGCCCATGGCCTCAACGGTGGCCCTAAGGGGTTTCCTGGATGCGCTGGGGGTGGAGTCGGCGGCCGTCCCGGGGGATGCGGAGGCGCAGGTCGGGTTGTACCGCAGCCTGGTGGTGGGCAAGCGGATATTGGTGGTGCTGGACAACGCCCGGGATACCGCGCAGGTGGTTCCGCTCCTGCCGGGCAGTCCGAGTTGTACGGTGGTGGTCACCAGCCGCCACCAACTCGGCGGCCTGGTCACCGCCTACATGGCCAAGCCCCTGACCTTGGACGCGCTGTCCGAAGCAGAGGCCCGCCAGCTGCTGGCCCGCCAACTTGGCGAAGACCGGCTGGCCGCCGAACCGCAGGCGGCCACCGCCATCCTGGAGCGCTGCGCCGGGCTCCCCCTGGCCTTGAGCATCGTCGCGGCCCGCGCCGCCACCCAACCCGGCTTCCCCCTGGCTCACCTGGCCGAGGAGTTGGCCGAGACCAGCACTCGCCTGGACGCGCTGGACGCCGGGGACTTGAGCGCGGACCTGCGCGCGGTGTTCGCCTGCTCCTACCGGGCTCTGGAACCCGCAGCGGCCCGAGCGTTCGTCCTGCTGGGCCTGGCCCCGGGCCCCGACATCAGCCTGCGGGCGGCCGCCGGCCTGATGGGCCACACCGTCCCCCGCGCCCGGGTGCTGCTGCGCACCGTGGAGGCCGCCCACCTGATCCGTCAGCACACCCCGAGCCGCTACCAACTCCATGACCTGGTCCGCCTTTACGCCGCCGAACGCGGCCACCACGACCTGGACCAGCCACGATGCACAGCTGCACTGCGGCGCCTGGCCGACTTCTACCTGCACACCGCTCACCACGCCAGTCAACTGCTCGATCCGCATGGGACGCTGGAGCTGGGACTGGACCCGCCCGCCGCCGGATGCACCCCGCACCGGGTTGCGGATGCGGCAACGGCACGGGAGTGGTTCGCGGCCGAGGACGCCTGCGTGCGGGCCACCCACCAGTTCGCCTACGACCAGGGCTGGCACACCCACACCTGGCAACTGCCCGCGGTCCTGCTCAACTTCCGTTTCCTGCAGGGCCACAGCGCCGAAGACCTGCGCATGTGGCGGGCGGCCCTGGAAGCCGCCGAACAACTGCGCGGCCCGCTCACCCGGGCCATGGCCCGCTATGGAGGCGGAATTGCTTGCGCCCATGCGGATCAGTACGCCCGGGCTCAGGCGTATCTCCACCAGGCCCTGACCCTGTTCGGAAACGCCGACCATCTCTCAGGCCAGGCCGACACCCACTACATGCTCAGCTGGACCTGGGAACAGCAAGGCAACCTCCAGCAGGCGCTCGTCCACGACGAGCGTGCCCTGCGCCTGTACCAAGCCCTCGGCAACACCGCGAGGGAGGCCAGAAGCCTCAACGCAGTCGGGTGGGACCACGCCCTGCTGGGACAGTACGAGCAAGCCCGCAGCTTCTGTGAGCAGGCCCTGGCTCTGATCCGCACCACAGGCGACCCCGTCAGCGAAGCCGCGAACTTAGATAGCCTGGGCTATATCGCCCACCATAGCGGTCGGCGCCACCAAGCCCTGGACTACTACCACCAGGCTCTCACCCTGTGCCGAGAGACCGGTGACGCCTGGAGCGAAGCCGGTGCCCTGAAGCACCTGGGGGAGACCTACCAGGCTCTGGGCCGGCTCACGGAAGCCCGCCGGGCCTGGCAAGGAGCCCTGGAGCTGTACCGAATCCAGCACCGCACCGGAGAGGCCGAAGACGTCCAAGAACACCTCGACGCCCTGGAGGCCGGTCACAGCGGGCCCCCGGGACGGTGAGCAGGCGGTGACCCGCGGCGCGGAGACGGTCCGCGCGCTGATCAGCAATGGCGACCTCGATATTTACTGACGTAGAAGATCGGGGTGGTAACGGAAGGCGGACAGGCCGTCGTTCACTACTGCTGTCCCAGCCGTGAGCCGGTGCTTCTCCGACTCCTACGGCTTGCCGCCGGCGCACGCAGAGGCCCCGCAGCGTCTGCGACACCTGTCTCGCCTACACCGATGGGGAGTCACCTAAGGTATGCGGCATGACGCTGCAACTTGTACAGGTGAACTTCAAGGCCCGAGACGACTCGGCGCTCGGTCAGTTCTGGGCGGAGGTGCTCGGCTGGGGTGTTTCCAGCGAAGGACCTGGCGTCACCAACCTGGAACCCGTGGGTTTCGACTGGCCGGACCCGTCCGCCGTCTGCATCGATCTCGTCCGCGTCCCGGACCCGGAGACGGTGAAGTACCGCGTACACCTCGAGCTCGCCACCACCTCCGACGCCCATCAGGCGGAGTTGGTCGCACGTCTGAAGGAGCTCGGGGCGACGCCCGCCGATGTGGGCCGGGGCGACGTGCCGTGGACCGTGATGGCCGACCCGGAAGGCAACGTGTTCAGCGTCCTGGAGCCCCGGGAGCTCTACCGGGACACCGGGCCGATAGCCGCCGTGGTCGTCGACTGCGCCGACCCACGGGCCATGGTCGGGTTCTGGGGCGAGGCGATCGACTGGACCGTCCACGAGCTGACCGACGACCGCGCCCTGCTGCGCTCCGTCAAGGGCGTCGGGCCGTACCTGGAGTTCCGCCGCACACCCGACGACGAGGTCGTATGGAACCGCGTCCATCTCGACCTGATGTCCGACCCCGTCGAGGACCAGGCGAGGGAGGTCGCCCGGCTCGAAGGCCTCGGCGCGGTACGGACCGCCGTGGGACAGGGTGACGTCTCCTGGGTCGTCCTGGCCGACCCGGCGGGCAACGAGTTCTGCGTCCTCGGCCGGGGCTGACGCGCGCCGCGGAACTTCGTCCGCGCCCTCGTTCACGACACCCTGGCCCACGCACGCGGCCGGGAGAGCCGATTTCCGCTCCAGTTGTCACCCGGGCTCGATTTGGCGCGTACAAGAGCCTCGCCCCGCAGGCGGCACGGCCCTTCACTCTCACGTCGCGCCAGGTCGACCGTCTGCTTAACGGAGCGCGGACGCGCCAAGCCCGTCCGGCTGTGGTGGTCGGGCCCTGCCTGACAGAGACCGCTCGCGGGTGTTTCCACGCCGTCCAGGAGGATGGACGGCGTGGATACGAACGGAAGCCATGCCCTTGAAGACCTCGTCCACTGGCGTGGCGAACTCGCTGACCTCATCAAAGCCGCCCGCCACGTGGATGCGTCAGCCACCGCCCTCGTGGACCGCGCCGCTATCGCAGTCGTACTGGAGAAGGCCGCCGACGGCCAAGTGGGACTCGACGAGCTCACGACCTGGGCCCAGACGCTGCACTTCGTCGACGGCCTGGACGTCGAAGACGGCCACGAAGACCTGCTGACACAGTTCCTCTTCGAGACCTCCACGCCCGAACTCTTCGAACCGGTGACGAGCGAGCTCTGCCACCGATGGCTGAGCAGAATTCGATCATCGTTATCCACTCCGGGCGTCAAGTGCCACGCAGTGGTGTTGTTCCTTGCCGATGTCCACCCAGGCCCCCCGGGGACATCTGTGCCCCGATATGGCCGGTCCTGTACTGGTGTACGTTGCGCCCCTCCAGGGAGGCTGCTGGCTGACCCCGTGCCCACCGGGAACATGACAAGGATCAAAGGGGGAGCTCATGAGAGGCAACATCCGAAGGGCCCTTGTGGTGGCGCTGGGGGTCGCGACGGCGGCCGTGATGGCGGTCGGCCCCGCCCAGGCGAAGGCCGCCGACCCGTGGGCCAATTGTCCGGACGGAGCTGTCTGCCTGTACCCCGAGGGTCAGGACCCCGCACGGTCACCCAGCCACGTGTTCTGGAGCTACGGCGCTCACAATCTGAGCGGCCAGTACAACTGGCACTGGATCCTCAACAACCAGTACGGCGGTGCACACGCGAAGCTGTGCAACGGCTACAACGGGACCGGCACCTGCCACGCCTACATGGCGCCGCAGGAGGGCTGGTGGGCCGACTTCACACCGGTCAACTCGGTCGTGCTCTACGTGCCGTGATCCGACATTGCCGCCCGTCATGGACGGTAGCGGCAGACGACGGCGCAGGCCGCCGCCGGACGGACCCGAGGCAGCGCGCCTCACAAACCTGGCCGCGCTTCAGCAGCGCGCGGGGGACGCGGCGGTGACGCGCTGGCTGCAGCGCCAGTAGGGCGACGTGAACGAGCGTTACGCCACGAGGCCTACCGAGCATCCCGAGTGGGGACCGTACGAGGAGCTGACGAATGCCGTCGGCATTCCGCAACCCCAGGCCGACGCAGCCTGGCAACTGCTGCCCGGAGGGGGCGACTCGCAGGGCGCGCGACGAACTCCTGGTACCACGTGTTCGACGCACGGATGTCCCCTGTAGTCCGGTGCGAAGGCGGTGTTGTACCCTCGGCGATTCACGTTGCCTGAACGCGTCAGCCGGTGAGTTCGGCCAGGGTCTCCTCCAGCCAGCGCACGTGCGCATCCAGGGTGCGGCTCTTGTAGCCGTGGACGTGGTCGAGGATCCGCACCATGCGTGTGCGGTCCACCCCTGGGAGCCACGGCTCCTCACGGATCTCCCGGGCACGGAACCGTTCCGCCTGCGCACGCCGCGCCTTCAGCTCGGTGTGGAGGAGATGCTTCTGTTCCTCGGGGCTCAGGAAGATCGCGAAGGTGTAGCGGATCATGAACTCGGGGTCGCCGAAATCGGGTGAGGGCGTGTACGGCTCGGCGAGGCGGTCCAACAGCACTTCCTCACCCGCTTCCGTGACGCGGTACACCTTCGCGTCGGGGCGCCCTTCGTTGCGCTCCACGGTGTAGTCGATCCAGCCGTCGGCGCACATGCGGCTCAACGTTCGGTAGATCTGGCTCTGCTGGGTGCGTAGCCGGATCATCCGGCCCATCTCGCTGTCCAGCCAGCGCTTCAGGTCGTAGCCCGTACAGGGACGCATCGCTACAAATCCGAGCAGCACATGCTCGAACTTCATCTCTGTCTCGCCACCTCTCGGGTTATGACACTAGGCACCTATGCTCTCGACCCCCGGACCCGCATCCGGGTGTGCCCCTTTCGTGAGGAGACCCTATGCCGCTGCCCCCGACACTCCTGCGCCGAGCGCGTCGGATTGTGCTGCCCCTCACCATGACCGCCATGGCCGTCGCCCCCTTGCCGGCGGCCCAGGCCGGCGAGCCCGCCGGGGATCCTGTCCTGGTCCGTACCGAGAACGGCTGGGTGCGCGGCGAGGCCACCTCCGAGGGGCGGCAGTTCCTCGGCATTCCCTATGCCCAGCCGCCCACCGGCGACCTGCGCTGGCAGGCGCCACGGCCTGCCGCCGACGGGAGCGGCGTAAAGGACGCCACCCGGTACGGCGACTCCTGCGCCCAGAACCCCTACTGGGCCCCCGGTTCCGAGAAACAGCGCGCCACCGAGGACTGCCTCGACGTCAACGTCTACGCCCCGCCGCCCCGCCACCACGGCGGCAAGCGCCCCGTCATGGTGTGGATCCACGGCGGCGCCAACATCGGTGGCGCGGGCCGCGACATCGTCCCCAACGCGTTCGCCCGCCGCACCGGCGCCGTCGTCGTCACCCTCAACTACCGCCTCGGCGCCCTGGGTTTCCTCACCCTCCCCGGCACCACCGGCAACTTCGCCCTGCTCGACCAGCAGCAGGCGCTGCGCTGGGTACAGGCCAACATCGGCCGCTTCGGCGGCGACCGCACCCGGGTCACCCTCGCCGGCGAGTCGGCGGGCGGCAGCGCGGTCTGCGCCCAGCTCGCGTCTCCGGGCAGCCGCGGCCTGTACCGGGCGGCCATCATCCAAAGCGGCACCTACGGGGACTGCGCGGGCAGCCCCCGTGAGAAGGCCGTCGCGAACGGCCTCGCCTTCGCCGCGAAGCTGGGCTGCACCGAGCCCGCGACCGCGGCCGACTGTCTTCGCCGCAAACCCGCCAAGGCGATCCTCGACGCCCAGAACGGCACCGGCCCCGACCTCTGGGGCCCCACCGTCGGCGACCGTGAACTGCCGCTCCAGCCCGCCACCGCCTTCGCCACCGGCCGTGCCTCCCGCGTCCCCGTCATGAACGGGGCCAACAGCAAGGAGGGCCTGGTCTTCGCCTACGACAGCCACGACCGCTGGGGAACCCCGCTGACGGCCGAGGCCTACCCGGAGGCCCTCACCGCCGCCTTCGGCGAGGACACCGGCCGCCGAGCGCTGGACCGCTATCCTCTCCGCGCCTACGACCGGCCCGGCTACGCCTATGGCGCCGCCGTCGGCGACGACCGCTTCGCCTGCCCGGCCCTGCGGGCCAACCCGCGCTTGGCCGAGCGCGGCCGGGTCTACGCGTACGAGTTCGCCGACCGCACCTCGCCGCTCTTCGCCTCCCTGCCCCAGGACGCCGACTTCGACTTCGGCGCCACGCACGCGGCCGAGCTGAACTACCTGTTCAAGCCGTACGGCCGTCCCGCGGACCTCAACGCCGAGCAGCGCGCCCTGGCCGCGCAGATGACCGCGTACTGGGGCTCCTTCCTCCACGGCTCGCCGCCGCGCGCCAACGGGCAACAGGCGATGCCGGAGCAGGGGACCCGGCCCGGCCGGGTACTCCAGCTGCGCACCGCTTCCGCGGGTGGCAACGCGACCACGACGTCACTGCGGGCCGAGCACCACTGCGACCTGTGGGACACCGCGGCCGATCCACGCTGACCGGCTTTCTCCGGCCGTCCCGCCGCGTACCCCTGTGGACGCGACTCGGGCCCTACGGCGAGATCGCCGCCTGCCTCGCCGTGTACCGGGAGACATGTCTTACGGTTTCCGGAAGGCGCCCGGAGTTTCCAGGCGTACAGCTACGGAGGTGGGGACGGTGGCCGGGGAAAGCGTTCAGCGCAAGGCGGGCACGCGGAGTCCGGATGGGGCGGCGAAGGTGACGATCGCCGAGATCGCGCGGGAGGCCGGGGTGTCCGTGCCGACCGTTTCGCGCGTCGTCAACGGACGCTCGGACGTCTCGCCCGCGACCCGCGCCCGAATCGAGGACCTGTTGCACCGGCACGGCTACCGGCGTCGGGCGACCGCGCCCGGGGCCCGGGCGGCCCTGCTCGACCTTGTCTTCAACGACCTGGACAGTCCGTGGGCCGTCGAGATCATCCGGGGTGTGGAGGAGGTCGCACACGAGGCGGGCGTCGGTACGGTGGTCTCCGCGATCCATGACCGGGCGGGCGCCGCGCGACAGTGGATGACCAATCTGCGGGCGCGCGCCTCCGACGGAGTGATCCTCGTGACGTCGGTGCTCGAACCGGGACTCCACGACGAACTGCGGCGCCTTGGCGTGCCGTTGGTGGTGATCGACCCGGCCGGAACCCCCGCCACCGAGGTGCCGACCGTCGGTGCCACGAACTGGGCGGGCGGGATGGCGGCGACCGAGCATGTGCTCCAGCTCGGACACCGGCGCATCGGGTTCATCCAGGGCCCGCCGCGGCTGCTGTGCTCACGTGCCCGGCTCGACGGCTATCGGGCCGCGCTGGACGTGGCCGGGGTCGCCGTCGACGACGCGCTCGTAGTAGCCGGTGACTTCTATCACGAGTCCGGATTCATCGGCGCGGGGCGGCTGTTGGACCTCGGTGAACCGCCGACCGCGATCTTCGCCGCGAGCGACCAGATGGCGCTCGGCGCCATCGAAGCGCTGCGCCGTCGCGGGCTGCGCGTGCCGGAGGACATGAGCGTCGTCGGCTTCGACGACCTGCCGGAGGTGCGCTGGTCCTCGCCTCCCCTCACGACGGTCCGTCAACCTCTGTCGGACATGGGCAAGCTGGCAGCGCGGATGCTGCTGGACCTGGCGCGGAACGTCGCTCTGGCGTCACCACGGGTGGAATTGGCGACCGAGCTGGTGGTCCGCGCGAGCACCGCGCCGCCGCGCCAGGCATGACCGCCGCGCCGCGCCACGCATAACCGCCACGCCACGCATAACGGAACAGCACATTTCGGAGGCGTCAACGCCCGTACCCGTCGGGGGCGTTGACGCCTCCGACGTATGCCCGTAACTTCCATGGCCATCGCTCGATAATTCTCGGAACTCTTCCGGAAGGTGCGCCATGCCAGCCTTCGACCGAGCCGTCACGTCCGCGTCCGGCACCGCGTCCTCAGCTCTCTCCCGCCGCCGGTTTCTGGGTTCCGCGTCGGCGGCGGGACTGGGTGCGGCCGGTCTCTCCGCCTGTTCGGACTCCGGGTCCACCACCACCGACAGCAAGGGCCGGACCGTCGTGGAATGGTGGAACATCCAGACCACGGAGCCGTCGAAGTCCGTCTGGCCCGAGCGGGCCAAGGCGTTCGAGGCCGAGCATCCTGATACGCGCATCGAGCTCGTCACGATGGAGAACGACGCCTACAAGTCGAAGATGACGGCGCTGACCAGTTCCGGAAAGCTGCCGGACATCTACCACACGTGGGGCGGTGGTGTGCTGGAGCAGCAGATCGACGCCGGTCTTGTCGAGGACCTGACCCCCTCGATCCAGCCCTGGACGGACACTCTCATCTCGGCTTCGTTGCAGCCGTACCAGGTCGACGGCGAGACGTACGCCGTGCCTTTCGAGATCGGGGCGGTGGGCTTCTGGTACAACAAGGCGCTGTTCGCCAGGGCCGGCGTCAAGACGCCGCCCGCCACCTGGGCGGATTACCTCGACGCGGTCAAGAAGCTGAAGAGCGCCGATATCACCCCGATCGCCCTCGCGGGCAAGGAGAAGTGGCCCGGCATGTACTACTGGGCCTACCTGTCCCTGCGGATCGCCGGGGTCGAAGGCATGCGGAAAGCCGCTGACACCGAGGACTTCACCGGCGACGACTTCGTCAAGGCGGGTGAGCACCTGGAGGAGCTCGTCGCGCTCCAGCCGTTCCAGAAGGGCCACCTCGGTGCCGCGTACTCCACGCCCAACGGCGAGGCGGCCACCATGGGCAACGGCAAGGCGGCGATGGAGCTGATGGGCCAGTGGGCGCCCGTCGCGCAGGCCGACGCGGGCAAGGGCATCGGCAAGGACCTCGGGTTCTTCCCGTTCCCCGCGGTCGCCGGTGGCAAGGGCGCCGTCACTGACGTTTTCGGCGGAGGAGGTGGCTACGCGGTGCGCAAGGGTGCGCCCAAGGCGGCCGTCGACTTCCTGAAGTTCTTCATGACGGCGGAGTCCGACCGCATCCTGGTGACGAAGGCCTCGATCATGCCCGTCGTCAAGGACGCGATGAGCGCCCTGACCGACCGCAATCTCAAGCTCGTCTCCGAGGCCGTAGACAAGGCGACCGGCTTCCAGCTCTACCTCGACCAGGCGTACCCGCCCGCCGTCGGCCAGGAGATCAACGACTCGGTGGCCGCCCTGATCGCCGGGTCCAAGTCGCCCGAGCAGGTGACCCGTTCGGTCACCCAGGTCGCGAAGAGCCAGTGACCGACATGACCTCCACGTACGTGAAAGACCCCGCGCCCGCCGCTCCACCGCGGCAGCCGGGCCCCAGGGCGAGCCGCCCGTGGGCCCGGCGGGCCGCCGACTGGCTGACCGCCTTCTGCTTCACCCTGCCCGCCCTGCTTCTGTTCGGCGCGCTCGTGCTCGCCCCGATCCTGTACGCCCTCTACGTCAGCCTCTTCAACTGGGGCGGATTCGGGGCCCCTTCGGACTACGTCGGCCTCGACAACTACAGCCGCCTCATCCACGACCCGGTCTTCCTCGGCGACCTCTGGCGCGGCCTGCTGCTCGTGCTGTTCTCGGTGTGCGTGCAGCTGCCGTTCGCGCTCGCCATGGCCGTGCTGCTCAATCAGAGGCTGCGCGGGCGGGCCCTGTACCGGATGCTGTTCTTCGCCCCCTACGTCCTGTCCGAGGTCATCACCGGCGTCCTCTTCTCCATGATCTTCGCGCCGGACGACGGGCTCGCCGACAAGGTGCTCGGCTCGGTCGGCCTCGACGGCCTCGGCGGGCTGTGGTTCGCCGACCAGAACCATGTGCTGCCGACCCTGTTCCTCGTCATGACATGGAAGTACTTCGGCTTCCACATGATGCTGTACCTGGCCGGGCTGCAAGGGATCCCCGCCGAACTGCACGAGGCGGCCCGCATCGACGGCGCGAGCCCCTGGCAGCGCTTCCGTCACATCACCCTGCCACTGCTCGGGCCGACGGTCCGCATCAGCGTCTTCCTCTCCGTGATCGGCGCCATCCAGCTCTTCGACCTGGTGTGGGTGGTCACGCAGGGCGGCCCCGACCACCACTCCGAGACCATGGCCGTGACCATGTTCCAGTTCGGCTTCCAGCGCTACCAGATCGGCTACGCCGGCGCGATCAGCATCGCCATGTTCCTCATCAGCCTCGTCTTCGCCCTCATCTACCAGCGCTCCGTGCTGCGCCGCGACACCCAAGGAGCCCTCACCGCCATGCGAGCCTCCCGATGAGCGCGAGCGCACGCGGAAACGCGGGCGCGCGCGGAAAGCTGCGCTCCGTGCCGTTGTACGTGATGGTGTGGCTGGTCGGCGTCGTCATGGTCACGCCCCTGCTGTACGCGCTCGTGTCCGGGTTCAAGTCCACCGACCAGCTCTCCCGCAACACGTTCGGCCTGCCCTCGCCGTGGGTGACGTCCAACTACACCGACATACTCGCCTCCGGATCGTTCTGGCGCATGCTGGGCGCCTCCACACTGATCGCCGTCGGCACGACCGTGCTGACGGTGGGCGCCGCGGCCCTCGCCGCCTTCGCACTCGCCCGTTTCGCCTTCCGCGGCCGGGAGTTGCTCTTCACCCTCTTCACCGTGGGGCTGATGTTCCCGTTCGCCGTGGCGATCCTGCCGCTGTTCGTCCTGCTGCGCACCTTCGGGCTGCTCGACAACCCCTGGGGTGTGATCCTGCCGCAGGCCGCGTTCGGACTGCCCATGACCATCGTCATCCTGCGCGGCTTCTTCCGGGAGATTCCCGGCGAACTGGAGGAGGCCGCCACCCTCGACGGCTGCTCGGCGTTCGGCTTCTTCTGGCGGATCCTGCTGCCCATGGCGCGGCCCGCGCTCGGCACCGTGTCCATCCTCGCCGTCGTCGGCAGCTGGAACAACTTCCTGCTCCCGATGCTGGTGTTCAGTGCGCAGACCTGGTGGACGATCCCCATCGGCGTCCAGCAGTTCCAGGGCCAGTACGGCACCGACATCGCCCGCGTCTTCGCCTATCTCGTCCTCGCCATGGTGCCCGCCCTCGCTTTCTACGCCGTCGCCGAACGGCAGTTGATCGGGGGAATCACCATGGGCGCCACCAAGGGCTGACCCTCAAGGCGTCAACGGCCCCTTATACGCACCACACATGAGGAGTTCCATGGTCGAGCCATGGCAGGACACCACCCTGCCCGCACACGCCCGGGCGGCGGACCTGCTTGCCCGGATGACCGCCGAGGAGAAGACCGCTCAGCTGTCCAGCGTATGGATCGGCGCCGAGTCCACCGATGGCGGGGCCTCCGACGTCGCCCCCGGTCAGCATACGTATGCGGGCCGCAGCGCCGCTCTCGACGCCCTGCTGCCCCACGGCCTCGGCCATCTCACCCGACCCTTCGGCACCGTGCCCGTCGAACCTGCCAAGGGCGTCGCCCGCCTCGCCGGACTGCAGCGAACGATCCGCGCCGGCAATCGATTCGCCCTGCCCGCGATCGCCCACGAGGAGTGCCTGACCGGATTCACCGCCTGGCAGGCCACCGTCTTCCCGACCCCGCTGGCCTGGGGCGCCACCTACGACCCTGAGCTGATCACCGAGATGGCACAGGCCATCGGAAGGTCGATGCGGGCCGTCGGCGTCCACCAGGGGCTCGCTCCGGTCCTGGACGTCGTACGGGATCCGCGCTGGGGCCGGACCGAGGAGGCGATCGGTGAGGATCCGTACCTCGTCGGCACCATCGGCACCGCCTACGTGCGGGGCCTGGAGTCGGCTGGGATCGTCGCCACGCTCAAGCACTTCGCCGGCTACTCGGCCTCGCGTGCCGCCCGCAACCACGCGCCCGCCTCGCTCGGCCCGAGGGAGCTCGCGGACGTGATCCTGCCGCCGTTCGAGATGGCGGTGCGCGACGGCGGTGCCCGCTCCGTAATGCCCGCCTACAACGACGTCGACGGCCTGCCCGCCCACGCCCACGCCGAACTACTCACTCAACTCCTGCGCGCGCGATGGCACTTCGCCGGAACCGTGGTCTCGGACTACTACGGCGTCTCACTCCTTGAAGAGGCGCACCGGATCGCCGACGGGGAGGGCTGTGCCGCACGGCTCGCCCTCGTGGCCGGTGTCGACGTGGAGCTGCCGGCGGCCCGCTGCTTCAACCCCGCGGACCCGCCCCCCGAGGACCTGCTCGACCGGGCCGCGCTGCGCGTCCTCACGCAGAAGTGCGAACTGGGGCTGCTCGACCCCGACTGGGAGCCCGTCACGGGCGGGGCGCCCGTCGACCTGAACCCCCCGCACATGCGGGACCTGGCGCGGAAGGTCGCCGAGGAGTCGGTCGTCCTGCTCGCCAACGACTCCGGGGCGCTGCCCCTGAGTGACGGGCTGCGCATCGCCGTCGTCGGGCCGCTCGCCGACGAGCGGGCCGCCATGCTCGGCTGCTACACGTTCCCCCGGCACGTGGGCGTGCACCATCCCGAACTGCCCACGGGCGTCGGGGTGTCGACGCTGGCCGAGGCGTTGCGCATCGAGTTCCCTGACACCGTGTTCGTCGACGATCCGGCAGCGGCCGACGTCTGCCTGGCTGTGGTCGGGGACCGGTCGGGTCTGTTCGGGCGCGGCTCGTCGGGCGAGGGCTGTGATGCCGAGGACCTCCAACTTCCCTATGGGCAGGGCGAGGTGCTCGACGAGGCGATGGCGTACGGCCCACCAGTCGTCATCGTCGTACTCAGCGGAAGGCCCTATGCGCTCGGCCGCTGGGCCGAGAAGGCCGCCGCCGTCGTCCAGGCGTTCTTCCCCGGGCAGGAAGGCGGCGGCGCTGTCGCGGGCGTCCTCTCCGGCCGTGTCGACCCCTCCGGACGCCTGCCCATCGAGGTGCCGCGCGGCCCTGGCGGCCAGCCCGCGCCGTACCTCGCTCCTCCACTGGGCCGGCACGGCTTCCCCAGCACCGTGGACCCGACGCCCCTGTACCCGTTCGGGCACGGCCTGTCGTACACCACGTTCGGCTGGGAGCAACCGCTGTGCGACGCCACGGAGTTCCCCACCGGCGGCGAGACCGCGCTCAGGCTGACCGTCCGCAACACCGGTGACCGTCCCGGAACCGAAGTCGTCCAGCTCTACCTGCACGACCCGGTCGGCACCGTCGCCCGCCCCGAGGTCCGGCTCGTCGGCTATGCCCGGGTGCCGCTGGAGGCCGGGGCATCGGCCGAGGTACACGCCACGTTCCCCGCCGACCTCGCCGCGTACACCGGCGCCGACGGCCGCCGCGTCGTCGAACCCGGCGCCCTCGAACTGCGCATAGCCGCCTCCAGCGCCCAAGTGCACCACACTGTGCCGCTCACCCTGACCGGGCCGGTACGCGAGGTCGGGCACGAGCGCCGGATGTGGTGCGAGGTGCGTGTCAAGTAGACGTTTCGTGAGCCACTCCAAAACTATCGGAGCGCCGGTGACCCTACTGGCTCGCCAGACCGACTTCGCCAGGACGTACGTCTCCACGGCCACCGCCGCTACGAGGCCCGCACCACCCACCTGCACCCAACCCCAACTCCGACCCCAACGCCAACCGTACGAGGAGAACCATGAATCCACTGAAGCGGCTCGGCCATCGCCGAGCCTCGGTGTTGTCCCTGCTGGCCGCGGCGGCCCTGGTGGTCACCGGTACCGCTGCCGCCGTGCCCGACGCCACGACTCAGGCATCCACGCTGGGTGACCAAGCCGCCCAGTCCGGCCGCTACTTCGGAACCGCCGTGGCCGCCGGAAAGCTGGGGGACGGCACGTACACCGGGATCCTGGGCCGTGAGTTCAACAGTGTCACGCCGGAGAACGAGATGAAGTGGGACGCCACGGAACCGTCCCGTGGCTCGTTCAACTTCGGCCCCGCCGACCAGATCGTCAACGGCGCGACGTCCCGCGGTCAGCGTGTGCGCGGCCACACCCTGGTCTGGCACTCCCAACTGCCCGGCTGGGTCAGCTCCATCAGGGACGCGAACACCCTGCGCGGCGTGATGAACCACCACATCACCACCGTGATGAACCGCTACAAGGGCCGGATCCACTCCTGGGACGTGGTCAACGAGGCCTTCGCCGACGGCACCAGCGGCGGGCTCCGCAGCTCGGTCTTCCGGGACGTGCTCGGCGACGGCTTCATCGAGCAGGCGTTCCGGACCGCCCGGTCCACCGACCCGGCGGCCAAGCTCTGCTACAACGACTACAACATCGAGAACTGGAATGACGCCAAGACCCAGGGCGTCTACCGCATGGTGCGCGACTTCAAGGCGCGGGGCGTACCCATCGACTGCGTGGGCCTCCAGGCCCACTTCGGCTCCAGTGGTCCGCCCGCCAGTTTCCAGACGACGCTGTCGAACTTCGCCGCCCTCGGCGTGGACGTCCAGATCACCGAACTGGACATCGCGCAGGCGTCGCCGACCGCGTACGCGAACACGGTCAGGGCCTGCATGAACGTCACGCGCTGCACCGGCATCACCGTCTGGGGCATCCGCGACAGCGACTCCTGGCGCAGCGGGGAGAACCCGCTGCTGTTCGACCGCAACGGCAACAAGAAGCCGGCGTACAACGCGGTGCTGACGACGCTGGGTGGCACACCCGCCACCACCGGCACGGCCCCCGGACGCGTGGAGCGCGGCGCGTAACGCCGACTCGTCGATGCCGGACAGCATCCGGCGGCCATTCCCGAACGGGTTCATGCACACCGCCATCGGCCGGCCTCCGACAGGCCCACGGATTCTCGATGATTTACGGTGAGCCGTGGTCAGGTGCCAGGGACGGCCTTGGCGCGGGGGTTGCGCTCGAAGACCGACCAGGACGAAGACGAGCAGTAGGTGCAGTTGGGGCCGAAGTACAGGCCGCGAGCCTGCTCGTCGCGCATGAGGTGGAAGCGGAACCACGCGGTGACGGGGCCGTGCAGGCCGGGGATGCCGTAGTGGTCGGCGCCGCGTTGTTCGGCGTAGACGGCGGGCACCTGGGTGGCCTGGCTGTAGGTCCTGCGGACCGTCGAGGGCGGCACGATGGTGTCGTTCTGACCGGCGTAGAACACCGCGGGGCCCCGCACCCGGCTACCGCTGCTGAACGCGAGGGGGTAGATCGGCGCGATCGTGTCCACCCGGGGATCGGCCCCGGCGTCGACCGCCGCCCCGCCGCCGAAGGAGTGGCCGGTGGCACCCACGTTGGCCAGGTCTACCTTGCCCTGGTAGGCGCTGCCCGCTCGGCCGTTCTCGGTTGTCAGGTAGTTCAGTCCTTGCAGCATGGGCCCTCCGGTGCCCGCGTTGCCCTCCGCCGCGGCGACGATGAAGCCGTGCGAGGCGAGGTGGTTCAGCAGGGGGGCGTACCGGTCGAGGCCGGAGCGGGCTCCGTTGTTCCACAGGACGACCGGGTGTGTGGCGCAGCCCAAAGTACCCAGGTCGGTCGGCCGGAAGACGGTCGTGCCTCGGCCGTTGGACGCGGAGGCGACGGTGAACGGGCCGGGAGCGGCCCACTGGCCGTTGACCGACGGGCAGGTCGAGGCCGTCGCCCCGGCCGCGGTTGTGCCCGTGACGCCGCCCGCCGCCAGCAGGGCCAGGGCTGCGAGCACGGTCCCGATGGTGCGGCTCGCGCGATGACGTTTCAGGGTGCGGGGTAGGGAAGCCATGATTCTCCTCTGCTTGGAAAAGTTCTGCCTGTGGGGGAGTTGGGTGAGTCCGTGCCTGATCGGCGGGGCAACCGGCCTGTCTGCTTCAGCAGGCAGCCGACATGTGGTCGAGGAGTACGGGTGCGGCCGTGCAGCTGATGACGTCTTCGACGGTGGTGTCCGGGGCGGTTTCCACCAGGGCCAGGCCGTCGGGCGTCACGTCGAGGACACCGAGGTCGGTGATGACGCGGTGGACGCACCGTTCGCCGGTGAGGGGCAGCTCGCACGATTCGAGGATTTTCGGGCTGCCGTCCTTGGCGGTGTGGTCCATGAGGACGATGACGCGGCGGGCGCCGTGGACGAGGTCCATGGCGCCTCCCATGCCCTTGACCATCTTGCCGGGGATCATCCAGTTGGCGAGGTCACCGTGGGCGGAGACCTGCATGGCGCCGAGGACCGCGGTGTCGATGTGGCCGCCGCGGATCATGCCGAAGGACAGGGCCGAGTCGAAGAAGGCGGCTCCGGGCAGGACGGTGACGGTCTCCTTGCCTGCGTTGATCAGGTCGGGGTCGACCTCGTCTTCGTACGGGTAGGGGCCGGTGCCCAGAATGCCGTTCTCGGAGTGGAGGACGACGTGCACGCCGGGTGGGAGGTGGCCGGGGATGAGGGTGGGCAGGCCGATGCCGAGGTTGACGTAGGAGCCGTCGGTGAGTTCGGCGGCGGCGCGGGCGGCCATCTGGTCGCGGGTCCAGGACATCAGGAACGTACCGTCCTCTTCTCGATCGGCTTGTCGGCCGCCTGATCCGGGGTGAGCTGTACGACGCGCTGGACGAAGATGCCAGGTACGTGGATGTGGTCGGGGGCCAGTTCGCCGGGTTCGACCAGTTCCTCGACCTCGGCGATGGTGGTCCGGCCGGCCATGGCCGCGAGCGGGTTGAAGTTGGCGGCGGCCCGGCGGAAGGCGAGGTTGCCGTGCCGGTCGCCACGCCAGGCCCGGACGAGGGCGTAGTCGGTGGTGATGGCGTGCTCCAAGACGTACGTGCGTCCGTCGAAGACCCGGGTTTCCTTGGGCGGAGAGGCGATGGCGACCGTTCCGTCGGGCGCGTGGCGCCAGGGCAGTCCGCCGGCGGCGACCTGCGTGCCGACACCCGCCGGGGTGTAGAAGGCGGGGACACCCGCGCCGCCGGCCCGCAGCCGTTCGGCGAGCGTGCCCTGGGGCACCAGTTCCACCTCCAGTTCCCCGCTCAGGTACTGGCGGGCGAACTCCTTGTTCTCACCGACATAGGAGCCGGTGACGCGGGATATGCGGCCCGAGCCCAGAAGGACCCCCAGGCCGCGCCCGTCCACGCCGCAGTTGTTGGACACCACTTCGAGGTCATCGGCGCCCTGCTCATGGAGTGCCCGGATGAGTGTGTCGGGTACGCCGCTGAGCCCGAACCCGCCGACGGCCAGAGTCGCTCCGGCAGGGATGTCGGCCACTGCTTGCCCGGCCGAAGGCATCGTCTTGTTCATGGAGGAGAAAAGGCCCTTCGTGTGCCGACAGTGCCGGACGCTGCCAAGTACGGCGCCCGGCACGGCTGGGGGACGTGCTCGTCGAACCCGTGGGAGTCAGTCGCCTTCGTGCGCGGTGATGAAGGAACGCATCTTCGCCAGCGCCGTGGCGTTGGAGATGATCGAGAGGTGGCTGGGCGCCATCGGCCCGCTCATCAGGTAGTTCTCGTCGGCGCCGGCCAGTTTCGCGGTGTCGGTCGGTGTGGCGTTGTAGTCCGCGGTCGACCTGATCGTGAGGTAGTCGACCTTGTCGTTGAAGGGGACCTCGGTGGGGTTGTTCAGCGCCTTGAGGAAGGGGGTGTTTCCGGAGGCGAACTGCTGGCAGGACACGTACCACTGGCAGCCGTTGTTGGTGGTGCCGTGCTGTGGTCCGGCGAAGCCGATGTACTGGGAGACCTTGTCGGCGCCGTCGAGGTTCTTGATGTAGTACCGGGCGGCCAGGGTGGAGGCGGACCACGTGGCGAGGACGACCTTGTCGGCCCCGGTCTGGCTGCGCACCTGGTCGACCTTGGCCGAGAGCTGCTCGGCGGCCTTGGCCAGGTCCTGCGTCATCGAGCTGCTGTCGGTCCAGGTGAACAGCCGGTTCGCGGGCCAGCCGTTGGTCTGCAGGTTGGACTTCATCGTGTTCATGTTGGCCGGTGAGCCGGTCATGCCCGGGATCATGATCACGGGGTCGTGTCCGGCAGCGGCGGGGGCGGGCGCCGACTGGGGCGCCGCGCTGGATGCCTGGGTGGCCAGGCCCAGCAGGCTCGTGGTGAGCAGGGCCGCGACCGAGGTGCTGAGCAGCCGTCGCGCACGGGCTGTCCGCCAACTGCCTGTGTGCGGCGATGCCGTCCCGCTGGGCCTCGTGGATGCAAACAGCATGGGGGTGCTCCTTACCCGTCGGGTTGCCCGTCGTGCGGTCACCGAGCGCTGACGTGCGGCTCGCGCTCAGCAGGACGCCGACAGGGGGTGTGGGGTGATGTGACACAGAGCACGCTAGAACCGCCTGCCGCAGCGGTCAGATGGGTGCGGCGCACGTCTTTCGCCCCTGACAGTGTCCACTTCGACCATTACGTCTCGGCCGCACCGGCCGGGATGCGCGCGACCGTTGACGCCCTGCCGCGTGGACCGCGTGGGTACATCGGGTATGTACGCGGCACACGTCTGACGCCGTGTGTATGTGCGCTGCTCCCCTCGTAGAGCTCTATGGAGGCGGCATACCGTCAGAGCGACTCGGGCGGGGGCTGCCATCGATGGGCAGGTTGTCCCGGGCGCCGACGCATGCACCACGTTCCGCGGTTTCAGTCTCCGCCTGCTGCGCACCTCGCTCGCCCCGCGTCTCCGGCTCTCAGGTGCCGCGAGGGCGCATGTCACCGCATACATCCGCCCAGCTCTTGGAGGACAGAACAATGACCCGGTTCGGAATCATCGGCGGCGGGCTCATGGGACACGGAATCGCTGTCGCTCTGGCTCAAGCGGGGCACCGTGCCATCGTGTACGACGCGGAACCCGCGGTGCTGGCATCGCTCGATGAGCGCATCGTGCGGGCCCTCGAACGCTGCGACATGCTGCCGGGCGACATCGGGCTGGTCACCGCACGCATCGCAACGGCGAAAACCCTGTCGGACCTGGTGCTGCGCGTGGATGTCGTGATCGAAGCCGTCCCCGAGCGCCTCGATGTCAAGCATCTGGTCCTGGAGGCACTGGAAGCGAAGATTCCGGCCGTGATGCCGGTGTGGTCGAACACCTCGGTGCTCTCGCTCACCGAAGTGGCCAGAGGCATGCGGCATCCGCAGCGGCTGGTGGGAGTGCACTGGTGGAATCCGCCCTATGTCATTCCGCTGGTCGAGGTCGCCCCGGGCGCGGAGACGGATCACCGGTTCGTGCAGGAAGCGTGCGACTTGCTGAACGGGATGGGCAAGACGACGGTGCGCCTGCACCGTGACGTCCCGGGGTTCATCGGCAACCGGCTGCAGTTCGCGCTGGTACGGGAGGCACTGCATCTGTTGGAGCAAGGAGTCTGTGACCCGGTGACGATCGACGCGGTCATGCGGGCCAGCCTGGGCCTGCGCTGGTCGGCCGTGGGCCCCATGGAGAACGCGGATTTCGTCGGACTGGACCTGACCAAAAACATCCTCGACAGCCTGGCGCCCCACTTGTCGACCGAGATCACCTTTCCCACGCTCGACAAGCTGCTCGACGCCGGGCATCGAGGCCGCGCCTCCGGAGACGGGCTGCTGACCTGGCCGACCGGTCGGGACGAAGAAGTGGCACAACGCCTCGACAACGGAATCCGCCGCAATCTCATCGACCCGTGAAGCTCCCACGCCTTTCATGTTCACTACGGTGCTTCAGCCGCGACGCGGCGCCATACTTGCCGGGCGCCAAGAGCACGGCTCGACGGAGGATCGATGGCACACACGAACGGCATGTCTTTCCTGAAACTGCTGCTCAAGGACGCCGACATCGACGCCTTCGACGAGGTGCTGACACTGGCCCGAGCCGCGGGAGAGCCGGCCGACCAGCTCGACGCGCTGGAGGAGGAGCGAACGATCGCGCTGCGTCTGCGGGAAAGGCTTCTGCGCCACCGCCGCAACGAGGCGGAGCTCCAGCTGCTCAACGACACCGCGAGCGACCTGGCCTCTCTGCGGGACCTGGACCCCATCCTGCAAGCGATCGCCGACCGCGCACGGCGGCTGCTGGACTGCGACCTCGCCTACATCAGCCTCAGCGACCGCGGCCGCGGCGACAGCTACATCAAAGCGGCCGCGGGCAACATCTCCGGCCTGCTGCGCGAACTTCGGCTGCCCGTCGGGACCGGCGTAGGCGGGATCGTCGCGCGGACCGGGGAACCCTACGCCGTCGCCGCCTACCTCCCCGACACATCCTTCACCCACACCACCGAGATCGACAG
Organism: Streptomyces sp. NPDC003379; assembly: GCF_053589195.1. Classification (NCBI taxonomy): domain Bacteria; kingdom Bacillati; phylum Actinomycetota; class Actinomycetes; order Kitasatosporales; family Streptomycetaceae; genus Streptomyces; species Streptomyces sp. NPDC003379. The sequence goes on from NZ_JBSFRK010000016.1 coordinate 26,539, forward strand.
AACCGTCGCCGCGGAACGGATCGAGTCCCTGCTGGGGGTACCGGTCAAACTCAACCAAGAGGTGATCGGAGTCCTGCTGGCCGCACACCGCAGCCGGCAGGAGTTCAGCAGCCGTGACATCGGTGTGCTGATGATGCTCGGCTCGCACGCGGCTGTGGCCATCGAGAACAGCCGCCTGCTGAGCGCCGCCCAGCAGGCCATATCGGAGCTGCGGGTCGCCAACGACACGATCAGCTCCCACATGGCGGACCTGGAACGCACCGCGGAGGTCCACGAACGCCTCACCCGCCTGGTCATCCAGGGCAACGGCGTCGACGAAGTCGTACAGGCGACCGCGACCGCCGTCGCCGGCACGGTGGTCGTCCTCGACGAGGAAGGCAACATCGTGGCCCGGTCCTGCGGTCATGACACGGTGCCTGCCGACGAACTCGGCCGGCTCAGCGCGGACGCCTGGCAGGCGGGGCACACCGTGATCCGCGCGACGAGGTGCGCCGTTCCTCTGATCACCGAGTCCGAGCCCCTGGGCACCATCGTCCTGAGCGCCACGGCGCAGGTCGACGCCACGGACCGGCGCATCCTGGAGAGGGCCGCACTCGTGGCCTCCCTGGTGCTCGTCACCCGCAGACGCATGGCGGAGGCCGAGGCCCGCGTACGCGGAGAACTGCTGGGGGACCTGCTCGCCGCGCACAGCAAGGACTACGACCTCCTGCGGCACCGGGCCGCTCTGCTGGGCGTCGACCTCGCCACCTGCCGCACCGTGGTGGTGGCCCGGGTCGATGACGAACCACGCGAGCGGGTCTACGCCGCCGCCGCGGCCATCGCCCGACGCTCCCACGGCCTTGCGACCTTCCGGCGCGACACCGTCATCCTGCTGCTGCCAGGAGACGACCCCCAGGCCCTGGCGCGCCGCGCCGTCGACGAACTCGCGCGGACCTCACGCCATCCCCTCACCGCCGGGACCGCGCAGGCCGCTGACATCACCCACATCGGCGACGCCTTCCGCGAGGCCGACAACTGTCTGCACGCCCTGGTCGCCCTCGGCAGGACCGGCGAGATCGCCGACACCCGCGGACTCGGATTCGTCGGAGCCCTCTTCAGCGGCGAACCGGCCACTGCCTCCTTCATCGAATCCGTCATCGGCCCGGTCATCGCATACGACCGCACCCACCACTCCGATCTGGTCCACACACTCGACACGTACTGCCGCACCGGCCGGCACGCTCGCAACACGGCGCACCTGCTCCACCTGCACGTGAACACCGTCTCCCAACGCCTGGGCCGGATGAACCGGCTCCTCGGTGCCACCTGGCGCGACCCGGAACGGCTCCTGGAGATCCAGGTCGCCCTGCGGCTGCTGAAAGTCAGCAAGCCCTAGCACGCCCACCCGTCGACCGGCACACCTCACAGGCAGCCCATGTGTGCGTCCAGCCCATACCGCCCTCGGCGGCACGCTTCGTAACCTTTGCGTCTCGTGACACGAGGTATGAGCGACGAAGTGACGAAGCGACGGAGCGACGGAGACGCCATGAAGAAGACCATCGCCGGGACAGGGCTCGTCTGCGCTCTGGTCAGCAGCACGCTCCTGCCCCCGGCACACGCCGCACGGACACCGGCACACGCCGCCCGGACACCGGCCGACTGCGGCAGCCTGCGCGGCCTGAAGATACCCGCCTCGGTGATGGGGCTGCCCACCACGGGCGGCGAGGTGAGCGCGGCGAACGCCATCGCGCCGACCGGCAGCGGAACTTCGGCGACCGGCGCGTACTGCCGTGTCGAGGCCGTCATCCACCCCGTGGACCCCCAGGCTCCCGACATCAAACTGCGCGTCGCCCTGCCCCAGCAGTGGAACGCAAAGACGATGATGTTCGGCGGCGGAGGCTACGACGGCACCATCCCCGATGTCACGGGCAACGTCCCCTTCGGCCCGACCGGCCGGCCACGCCCGCTCAGCCACGGCTACGCCACCTACGCCGGCGACTCCGGCCACCAGGCGGCGCCGGACTTCAAACCGACCACCTCCCTCGACGGCTCCTTCGGCGTCAACGACGAAGCCGTGCGCAACTTCTCCGGCGACGCATTGAAAAAGACCCACGACGCCGCCCACCACATCATCCGCACGCACTACCAGGGCGCCGCCCCCGCCCACAGCTACTTCGCCGGCGGCTCCAGCGGCGGACGCGAAGCACTCGCCGTCGCCCAGCGATGGCCCACCGACTTCGACGGCGTCATCGCCGCCTACCCCGCCTGGAACGCCGCCTCCCTCAACCTCTTCTTCGGCTACGAAGCCCAACTCCTCTCCCGGCCAGGGGCGTTCCTCAACCCGGCCGAACAGAACCTGCTGTACCGCAGCGTCATCAAGTCCTGTGACGGTGACGACGGCCTGAGCGACGGCGTCATCTCCAACGAACCAGGCTGCCGCTTCCAGCCCCGCACCCTACGCTGCCCGGACGGACAGGACACCGCGGACACCTGCCTGTCGGACCACCAGATCCACGCCGTGAAGGCACTCTCCTCGCCACTGCGATGGAAGTACCACCTCGCCAGCAGGGAAACCGGCTACCCAGGATTCCCCTTCCTCTCCGGCGCCGACATGACCACCCCCCTGCTGGGCATGGGCACCCGCGTCCCGGACCACCCGATGCCGAAGGACAGCGGCTACGGCGTCCAGTTCTGGGACCAGTGGGTGCGGTACTTCATCACCCGCGACCCGGCACACGACTCACTGGCCGTGGACCCCCGCCGCCCCGGCGCCTGGCAGCAACGCATCAGCCGCCTCTCCGCCCTCCAGGACGTCAACGACCCCGACCTGCGCCGCTTCGCCGAGGCAGGCGGAAAGCTCCTCCTCCTGCACGGCACCGCCGACGAACTCGTCAGCCACCGCTCCACCATCGAGTACTTCCAGCGCGTCCAAAAACGCATGGGCCGGCACGCCACCGGCGCCTTCGCCCGGCTCTACCTCATCCCCGGCGCCAACCACGTCAACATCGACGCGTCCTTCGCCGCGAGCTACGACTCACTGAGCGCCCTGGAGAGCTGGACGGAAGAAGGCAAGGCGCCCTCACGGCCGGTCGTCACCGACACCAGCCCCACAGGCAACGCCCGCACCCGGCCGCTGTGCGCATACCCCGCCTGGCCGAAATACCGAGGCCACGGCAGCCCCGCCGCCGTACACAGCTTCACCTGCCACAGCGACCGACCACGAACCTGACCCGGCAGGCGCACCCCGGTATGTCCGCGGCGAGGACATCCCCGCAGGATCAGTGTCCGCCCCGCACATAACGGAGAGCGGGCCGGCGATCCCACTCTGGTGCAAGACCGCACACAACTTCAGCCACCGTCCCGAAAGTGGTGCTTCGCATGCCGTCCCCACCCTCAGCACAACTCCAGGCGCCCAGCAACCTCAAGAAGATCGTGGCGGCCAGCCTCATCGGCACCACCATCGAGTGGTACGACTTCTTCCTCTACGGCGCAGCCGCCGCACTCGTGTTCAACAAACTCTTCTTCCCCGACTCAGATCCCCTGGTCGGCACGCTCCTGTCCTTCGTGACCTACGCCGTCGGCTTCGCCGCCCGCCCCATCGGCGCCCTCGTCTTCGGCCACTTCGGCGACCGGCTGGGCCGCAAGAAACTCCTGGTGTACAGCCTGCTGATGATGGGTGGCGCGACCTTCCTGATCGGCCTGCTCCCCACCCACGCCACCGTCGGCTCGGCCGCCCCGGTCCTGCTCACCGTCCTGCGCCTGGTCCAGGGATTCGCCCTGGGCGGCGAATGGGGCGGCGCGGTGCTGCTGGTGGCGGAGCACGGAGACGCCGGACGGCGAGGCTTCTGGGCCTCGTGGCCCCAAACGGGAGCGCCGGCAGGGCAGTTGCTGGCCACAGGCGCCCTGGCCACGCTGACCGCAACACTGTCGGACGCGGCGTTCAACTCCTGGGGATGGCGGGTGCCGTTCCTGCTCTCCGGCGTGCTGGTAGTCGTCGGTCTGTGGATCCGGCTCTCCGTCGATGAGTCGCCCGTGTTCAAAGCCGCCCTCGCAGCAGCCGAACGCCGCAAGGCCGAACGAGCCACCCGCGAGAAGCCGCCCATACTCGCCGTCCTGCGCGACCACTGGCGCGACGTCCTCATCGCCATGGGCACCCGCATGGCGGAGAACATCTCCTACTACGTCGTCACCGCATTCATCCTCGTATACGCGACCGAGCACGCCGACACGAGCAAACAGACCGCACTCAACGCCGTCCTGATCGCATCCGCCGTCCACTTCGTGACCATCCCCCTGTGGGGTGCCCTCTCCGACAAGATCGGACGCCGCCCCGTCTACCTCGTCGGCGCCCTCGGCATAGGAGTGTGGATCTACCCGTTCTTCACCCTGGTCGACCGGCAGTCCTTCGCGGCAATGATCACAGCCGTCACCGTGGCCCTGCTCTTCCACGGCGCGATGTACGCCCCACAGGCGGCGTTCTTCTCCGAGATGTTCGCCACCCGCATGCGCTACTCCGGAGCGTCGATCGGCGCCCAGTTCTCCTCCGTGGCCGCCGGCGCCCCGGCCCCGCTCATCGCCACCGCCCTGCTCGCCGAGTACAACAGCGCCGCGCCCATCGCCCTCTACGTCATGGCCGCCGTCCTGCTCACCGTCATCGCCCTCGGCTGCGCCACCGAGACCCGTCACCGAGATCTCTCGGACACAGAAGCCTACGAAACCGAGCCGGCATCGACCGATGACCAACCGGTCCGTACGGCTTGAAACTCCTGCGGGCAGCTGACGGTCGTACAGGCGGAAACCGCCGTAGGCCCTGCCCTTCAAAAGCCGCCCGCCCCAGCCGCCCCGCCCGCTCCGGCGTCTGGACGGCCAGGGAGCTCGACAGGCAGCCGGCCCGACTCAGTCGCGGCGGGGAGGGCGGTCCGATCGCCGAACCCGGGTGGCTCGCACGCCGGCTGAGCGCCTCCTGGCAAGCTCGTTCACCTCCGATGATGGCGCGACCAGGTTCAATGTCACCGACCTTTCATGTCGCGTTCTCCTGCTCGCACGGTTCGCCGTCTCCCCGACCCTTCCGCTCGAGGCTGCCGGTAGAGCAACGTGATTCTGCGGTCCGGGTGATGGTCTACCGTCCGCCCGAGGTGGTCGATGATGCGGTTGGCGGCCGACTTAGGGACCCCGAAAAGCGGGGCGAGTTGTCGCGGCGTCAGGTTGGTGCGCCAGTACGCGGCGACCAGCGGGACCCGGTCTTCCAGCAGCAGGCTCCAAGGTCGGCACTTGCGGACGGGCTCCGCGCCTTCGCGCCACGACGCGGTGATCAGCTTGCCGAACTGTCGCGGGCTCAGCCTTTCAGTTGCCGACACTCCTCCCCATGACTGATCCTGGGCACCGGGCAACCAAGGAGGACTGGATGGGGCTTATGCTCTTCCCCGGAGATGGCGACGTGACCAGCCCGGACATCTCCTGGTCCTACAGCGGCTTCAACATGTTCAGGGAGTGGCTGGCCCAGGTTGAGGGATTCACCCTGGCCGAGATGTACGGCTTCGGCGGAGACCGCCCGTGGAGCAGCGTCTCCACCACGCTGGCACCGCTGCTCGACCACCCAGACGACGACGGCCCCGACCTCACGCCCGAGCAATGCGCGGCCATGCTGCCCCGACTGGAAGCAATCGTCGACCGGTGGCAACACGATGGCAGCGATCCCGTTCTCCAACGGCGCATCGATGACGCCCGCCAGTTGGTCGCCGTCATGAGGCTCTGCCTGGACAAGGACGTCGAGCTCGTCTTCGGCTGACCGCCGGACGCAGAGCGGCTCCCCGCCGGAGACGACCAGTAGTTACGGGACAACGCTCACGAGCTCGTGCATGGTTGGCGGTGAGATCTGCTGGCGAGACAGCTGGCCGACGATCACTTGAACGGTGTCGCTCATGTGCCCTCGCACCAGCCTGGGGCGTTCTTCTTGCACTCGCGGTGCGGTGGTGCCGCTACGCGTCCGCCGGTCTGGGCAGGCGCCCAGGCCCGGCCCTGATAGCAGGCATCGGCGAGGGACTCGACACCAGCTGTCGACGGCTTGGCGTTCCTGATGATCGTAGGTGTAGGCGTCCACTGCCTCGGGGGACGGCAGCAGGTAGGACTTGCGCTGGAACATGCGGTGCATGGCGTGCGCGAGGGTGCCGGCCTGACGGCGGGCCTCACGCTCGTCATCGGACGCCGCGACGGTGAAGCTGGCCAGCGCGTACGGCTCGGCCAGGGTCTCGGACGGAGTGAACCGCTCGCGGTACGGGCGCAGGGCGGCCACGACATCGCGCGGGTTGAAGTGCGCGGCTAAGGCGAACGGCAGGCCGTGCCGGGCGGCGAGCTGTGCCGAGTGGCCGGACGAGCCGAGCAGCCACACCGGCAGGCGGCCGGTGGGCGGGGTGACGCCGTTGAGCCGGTGCCTGGGCGGGCCCCGGCACGGCGTACACGCGGTCGGCGTAGGGGTGCTCGGCCGGGAAGTCGTCGCCGAGGAAGTGCAGGAGTTCGAGGACCTGTGGGGAAGTCCTCGGCGCCGCTCGCGCCGCGGCGCAGGGCGTCGGCCGTGGCGTGATCGGCGCCCGGGGCGCGGCCCAGGCCCAGGTCGATGCGGCCGGGGGCGAGGGCGTCGAGCATGCCGAACTGTCCGGCGACGACCAGTGGCGGGTGGTTGGGCAGCATGATTCCGCCCGCGCCGAGCCGCAGCCTGCTGGTCTCCGCGGTGAGCCGGGACAGCAGGACGGGCGGGCTGGAGTTGGAGACGCCGGGCATGGCGTGGTGCTCGTTCATCCAGTAGCGGGTGAAGCCGCGTCGGCGAGCCGGGCGAGTTCGATGCTGCTAGCCAACGCCTCTGCGGCGCTCTGGCCGGTGCCGGTCATGGCGGAGTCCAGTACGGACAGGGCGGCGGGGGCGGAGCGCCATGGCGGGTGCCGCGGATGGGGTCGGTCATGCTCGTGCGGTCCTTCGGCTTCAAGGTGTGCGGCGTCCCGCGAGGTGGGAGGGCGCCGGCCGACAGTCGCGGCCGGTCTCTGTCGGGCGGCGCCCGGCCGTGTCCGGCGTCCGGGTCCGACGTACGAGGGGTCAGCCGCGGACGCCGAAGTCGACGCGGTCGGCGAGACCGGCGGCGGCGAAGGCGGCGGTGAGCTCGTCGCGGCCCTCGGTGAAGTGGGCCCAGCTGTCGTAGTGGACGGGGACCACGCGGCCGGCGTCGAGGATCTTCGCGGCCTGTGCGGCCTGGGCGCTGTCCAGGACGATCAGCCCGCCGTCGAAGACCTCGGAGAAGCGGGGCGCTCCGGCGAAGAGCAGGACCGTGTCCACCGGGGCGAAGCGCTCGGCGATCTCCTTGACCGCGTCGAGAGAGGCGTTGTCGCCGCTGACGTAGACGGTGGGCAGGCCCTCGCCGGTCAGAACGAATCCGACGACCTCGCCGCAGATCGGCTCGACCTCCTCGCGCTTGCCGGGGCCGTGGATGGCGGGCACGCCGGTCACGGTGACCGTGCCGGGTCCGCCGTCCCGGCGCTCAAGCTCGACCGGCTGCCAGTCGGCGAGGCCGGTGGCCGCCGCGCCGAGACGCTCCCCACCGCCGGGGGTGGTGAGCGTCAGCGGGACGTCGGCGAGCAGGGCCCGGCCGGAGGTGTCGAGGTTGTCGGCGTGTTCGTCGTGCGAGAGCAGGACCACGTCGACGCGGCCGAGATCGGCCGGGCTGCCGTCGGCCGCCGCCGTCTTGGTCAGCACGACGGCCGGTGCCGAGTGGTCGCCGGGGCCGTCGAAGGTCGGGTCGGTGAGAAAGCGCAGGCCGCCGTACTCGAAGAAGGCGGTCGGGCCGCCGAAGACGCGGACGGGAAACGGGGCGGTCTGCAAGGTCGGGGAAGACACGAAAGGAGTTCCTCACGGATAGATTACGTATTAACCGTGAGGTGACTGTAGGCCTGCCTCACGGATGATTGCAACCCGTACCATGAGAAGCGTGGAAGAGTTCGTGATGGAAGAAGCAGCCCTCCCGTCGGCGCCGGGCGAGGCGGAGCACCCCGCGCTGGGCCTGGCCAACAGCGCCGTCGCGCTACCCGGCGGGCACACGGCCGACCTCCTGGGCACCCCGGCGCAGGCCGAGCAGTGGCTGACGCGGCGCGACCTCGCCCCCGTCGGCACCGGCTTGGCGGAGATCTGCGCGACACAGCTGCGCTCACTGCGCGAACAGATCAGGTCACTGCTGGCCTCCCGTGTCGCCGGGCACCCCGCTCTGCCCGCCGCTGTCACGGCGATCAACAACGCGATGACCCGCGTCCCCACCGCATCCCTGCTGCTGTGGGACGAGAAGACCGGCCCCTACCGCGCCACGCCCCACCCCACCACCGCGATCGTCGAGCACGCCCTGGCGGTCATCGCCGCCGACGCCGCCGACCTGCTCACGTCCCCCGACGCCGCCCGCCTGACCGCCTGCGCCTCCCCTCCCTGCAACCGCTTCCTGCTCAAGCACGGCCGCCGCCAGTGGTGCTCCACCCGCTGCGGCGACCGCGCCCGCGCCGCCCGCGCCTACGCCCGCCGCACCGCGATGGAGTGACGGGTGGGAGGGGCTGAGCGCATTACGCAGTGAGTCAGTGCTCCAGTTCGTTCGCGGGGAGAGGCGCCACGTTCGGCGAGCTCGGTCGACTGGGGCATATATTCGGTTTGGCCCGGATGATGAGAGTGGCGCTGCGCCAGCGCGGGTAGCCGTGCAGTGCACGATTCTGGACGGGGCCTCGATGGGGTTCGCCCAGGGCGCGTTGGCCGGGGTGAAGCACCACTCGACCCGACTCATTCGGGCCCGCTTGCGGCGGCCAGGGTATGCGCGGCGCCCCTTCCAACCGCCCGGGTTGCGCTGCGGGCCAACGATGGAGGCGGCGCGGAAGAACGGCGGCGGCCCGAAGTCGAGGCCGCGGGTCCTCCGTACGGTGCGCCGGGACGGGCGCGAGCCAATGGGCCTCGATGCGGCGATCGGCGCGCAGGCCGACGGTTCGCCGTCGCGTTCTTCGGCCTCCCGAGCAGGTGCCGCAGGAGGCCGGTGAGCTGGGCGAAGATGCCGTCCTCCTGCCAGCAGGCGAAGTAGTGGTAGGTGGTGGGGGCAGGGCGGGAAGTCGTGCGGCAGATAGCGTCAGGGGATGCCGGTGCGGTCCACGTACAGGATCGCGCTCCCGCGCCTGCTTCCGGGAGAAGCCGCTGGTCTGCTCCCTGTACGGGATCACGTGCGGTTCATTTGCCGTTGTCTTCAGCGAGGGTGTGCGCGACGAGAGCGTTGGCGTGGCCGTGGCCCAGGCCGTGCTCGGTCCTGAGCCAGGAGACGAGTTCCATGTGCTTGGTCAGGGGAGAGGACCGGATGACGTCTTTCCACTCCGTGACCGGGCGGCCGTACTTCTTCTCGATCGAAGGAAAGTAGCTGGCAGGACCCTTCACCGATGTTGTCATGCTGCCGCTCCCGTTCCGTGTTCGTGATCCTGGATTGGCTGGATTGCCTGGATTGTGTCGCCCGGTCGGGCACTTACCCGGGAGGAGGTAATTTCGTACGTCACGTCGGTCACCTTCGGCGAGCCGACCACGCGTACGGGCTCCAGGCGGAGTTCGGGGGAGACGCCGTCGAGGAGACGTATGCCCGCGCCGAGGACCATGGGGGCAAGATGGATCTGCAGCTCGTCCAGGAGCCCGGCGGCAAGGAACTGCCGCACGGTGTCGGCGCCCCCGGAGACCTGGACATCCTTCTCCCCGGCGGCCTCGCGGGCCAGAGCCAGGGCGGCCTCGGGGCCTTCCGTGACGAAGTGGAAGGTGGTGCCCCCCTGCCGTACCCACGGCTCGCGCGGGGCATGGGTGACGACGAACACAGGGGCGCGAAACGGTGGCGGGTCGGGCCAGCAGGCCTCCCCCTCGGCGAACATGCGGCGGCCCATGATGTAGGCCCCGGCCCGCTCGAAGATCTCCCGCACGACGTCATCGTCCTGATTGCCGCCGGTCCCGCCGGTCCCGCCGGTCATGCTCTGACGTTCCCGCCAGGTCTCGGCTTCCTCGGCCCACTCGTGGATGCGCAGCCCGCCGTCGCCCAGGGGGTTCCCGGGGTGGGCGTTCGGCCCCGCCACGAAGCCGTCGAGGGACATGCCCAGGCTCGCGAAAACCGTGCTCATGCCGCGTGCTCCCCGGAGAAGAAGGCGGCCAGGGCCGGGGCCAGTGTGTTCGGCGCGATGGCGTGCTCCTCGCCCGGGAAGACCCGCAGTGCGAAGTTGTCGCCCGTGGCGGCGAGTTCTCGCGCGCCGGTCAGCATGTGGGGTGCGCCCGCGTCCCCGCTGCCGACCAGGACGGGCACGGTCACCGACGCCCAGCGGCCGGTCGGCAGGGGCCGGCCGGACATGGTGTCGCCCATGATCAGGCCATCGTAGGGAAGAGTGCGGGCGACGGCCTCCATGCCCGCCCAGAACGGGGCCTGCCGCATGCCCGCGATGGCTTCGCCGGGCAGGCCGACCGCCGCCGTCATGAAGTAGGCGGCGGCGTCCCCGTACGCCTCGCGGCCCACGAGCTCCGTCAGGTGCTCCACGTAGTCGGCGGGCAGCGGCGGCCGGCTGCCGTCGGTGACGAACGGCGGCTCGTACAGCGCGAGACGCGAAACGGCGCCGCCCAGGGCGGCGGCCGCCTCCAGAGCGAGGACGGCGCCCGAGGACATGCCGAACACCATCGCCGACCCGTCGGCGGGCCCCTGGATCAACGCATCGAGGTCCTCGATCTCACGCCGTACCTCGTATGTCTGCCCGTCCCCGCTGTCGCCGCGGCCTCTGCGGTCATACGTGATCACTGTGAAGCGCTCGGCCAGCAGGGCGGCGAGTTCGCCACAGTCGCCGCGGGTCATGAAAGCGCCGCCGACGAGCACCACCGCAGGGCCCGAGCCCTGCCGCTCGAAGGCGATGTCCGTGCCGTCGGCCGAGAACACCTTGTCCATGTGAAACCCCAATCGAAGTGCAGTGCAGTGCAGTGCAGTGCGGTGCAGTGCGGAGCGGAAGCCCGCGGCGCTTGGAACTGGACGGTACAGTACCCACATGAGTACTGGTCAGTCCAGTACTCTTCGAAAGGGGAGACGCGCCGGACAGGACAGAGAGAGAAGGAGCCGAGGATGGACAGCAGGTCAGCCCGCAAGCATCAGGCGATCATGGAGGCCGCGACCGCGGCGTTCATGGAGAAGGGCTACGCGGGCACCAGCATGGACGACATCGCGAAACGGGCCGCGGTGTCCAAGCAGACTGTCTACAAGCACTTCTCCGACAAGGAGAAGCTCTTCGCCGACATCGTCCTGGCCACCACCGACCGGCTCGACACCGCCATCGACCTGCTCGCCGGCGCCCCGGTCGACGCCGCCGACCTGGAAGAGAACCTGACCCGGCTCGCCCGCCAGTTCCTGACCGCCCTCACCCACCCTCAGGTGATCCAACTGCGGCGCTTGATCATTGCCAACGCCGACGTCTTCCCCGACTTGGGCGCCGCCTGGTACGAACGGGGCTTCGAGCGAGGGCTCGCCACGCTGGCGGCGACCTTCCAGCGCCTGGCCGACCAGGGGCTGCTCCGCATCGATGACGCGCTCCTGGCCGCGAACCACTTCTCCGGCCTGCTGTTGTGGATTCCCGTGAACAAGGCCATGTTCACCGGCCGTTCCCAGCACACCGAGGCCGACCTCGACCGCTATGCCGCCACCGGCGCCCGCGTCTTCCTCGCCGCCTACCGCTGACCGCCGCGACCTGCCGCGACCGGGGCGGCTCGGGGCCGTCCCTCCCGACCTGGCCACCGGTCACCGTCCGGCCCACTGGCCCGCCTTCTTCGTCGCGCGCGAACTGGAGACGACCATCGCGAAGCTGCGTGCCAACCTCAACACCCCGCCCATGGCGCTACGCGCCGACGAGGACCAAGCGCTACGGGTGATCGGCGACGGTCCGGGGCCGCGCGTGAACGGCCCGGCGGCGGAGGTGCTGGGCTGGCTCACCGGGCGGACCGACGGGCACACGCTGACCCCGAAGCCACGGACCGACGGGCGTCTGGCAGCGGCTATCCGGTCACTGCGTACGGCCCGCGGGCACGTCAGTGCCTGACCGTAGTGGGCACCCCTGCTGTGTGCCGCCTGCGAGTGATCGTCGGTGGACGGCTATGGCTTGGGCTACGTCGCCGGGATCTGGGCCGACAGCTTCGAAGACTTCACGCGCCGCCAGTTCGCCCTGACTCTGCCCGGTGGCAGCAGGCATTCTCCTACGACGATGGAGCCGCCCGGCGCACCAACTGGACCATGGACGTCAGCAGGGCCGAATAGAGCCGGCACAGGGTCGGCCACGCTCCGATGTTCCCTACCTGGCCGCCAGTAGGGAATTCCAACCGGCCGCCATCACGTGTCGTCGGTGACGGGGCGGCGGGGCGGCGCGGCGGCGGGGCGGCGCGGAGCAGCCGACCGCCCGGCGCCGGGGCAGGAGGACCGACCCGCGAGTGTTCTTCGCCCGGCTGACGGTGTTCAGGGTCAGCCCGCGGCGCTTCTTCGCCCAGGTCACGAGATGTCCGGCACAGCCGGAGCCGACGGCCGGCGGACGCCCGCCGCATCGAGGCATACCGCCTCAGATCCAGGCAAGAGCACATCGAACAGCTCGGCTTCCCCCTCCGAGCACGACGGCCCCGCCATCATCCTCCCTGTGGTCGGGCCGCCCGCCCCACAGACCTCCCACGGCGGGTGAGGAGCGGGGCAGTGCCCGGCGTGGCGTCGACGTGTTCTTCCTCATAGGCGGGGACGACGGCGTGACGAGAGGCAGGTGGGCACCGTCTGGGAAGGCATGAACGACATGACCGATGAAGACATCGTCCGAGCGGTGCGTTGCATCGTCGCCATGGAGGCTTCCCGCGACGTGCTGGCCGCCCGGGTGACAGCGCTACGCACCGCCACGGCCGCCGAAGACCTGGCCGAGCGCGACCGCTGCGGCAACGCCATGGCCGACGCCGACACCCGGATTCTGCTGGAGTCGATCGAGGTACTCGACCGGCTCGGTATGACGGCCGCGGCCATGGCCTGCTCCCATGTCGCCCAGGAAGAGGGCATCCTGCCGCCTCCCTGACCCTGCGCGGACGACGCGCTGGGCCGCATGATCAGTCCGCGCCGCGACAGGCCCAGCGGGCCGTTGTGGAAGCAGGTGTCGCCCAGCTTGATGCGCTCACTCTGGTCGGTGGAGCCGGACTGGCCCGCGTGCCCGGGTGCCCGGGTGCCCGGGTGCCCTCCGGGGTATACGCGCCCGCGGTTTCGTGGCCTTCGACGTCGTAGGACAGTTTGTCGAAGACGCCCGTTCTGGGCCGTGATCGCGCTCGCCGACGAGTCGGGCACCAAGGTCAGCCACTTCGCGGCGCGCTACTACGCCCCGAACATCGGCTGGCCTCGCTCGCCGAGCTTCGCCAGCCGCGACTTGCGGGTGCGCAACGACCCCAGCGCGGCGTCCTCGTGCTTCTTCAGCCGACCGGACATGCGCGTTGTGGAAGCGCCGGCACCGGAGCCGCCGCGTCCCGCGTGATCCTCCGCCACGGCCTGGGCGCGCCAGGAGAGGACGTCATCGGCCGCGGTCGGACGTGCGGCGGCGACGGCGGGTCTGTATCTCTTGAGTATCACTCTGTTTCCTCTTTTGTCGCCTGATCGCCCCGACCGGGACACGGAATTTCGCATAACTCCGTGCCATCACTGGGCCGTTCGCTTCACGCGGGGCCCGGAGGTCGCCGGACCAGGGCGTCAGGGCCCGGCGGCCCCGCCCCGCGTACCTCTAGGGTGTGCGGCAAAGCGCAGCAGAGGAGGCATACGGGGTGGGTGGGCGCAGGATGGCCGCAGGTGGGGGATCCGGGGGGCGGCGGGCGGCACCGGGGGGCCGCCGCGCGGCGACCGGTCGGCGCAGGAAGTCCGGGGAGCGGCGCAGGGCACGGTCGGACGGCGGCATACCCGGCGCCCTCGCCTGGGCGCGCAGGCAACTGCGGCGGCTGCGTCCCGCGTACCCCCGGCCGGGCCGCGGCGGATGGCGGCGGTGGGTACCTTCGTGGCGTCAGTGGCTGGGCGCCTTGCTGTACACGTTCATCGGCTTGACCGGCTTCGTCGCGATCGCGTACGCCGCTACGGACATACCGGACGATCTCAACTCGTTCGCCACGCAACAGGACAACGTGTACTACTGGTCCGACGGCACCGTCATGGCCCGCACCGGCTGGGTCATCCGGCAGGAGATACCGCTGGAAAAGGTGCCGCCGAAAGTCCGGGGGGCCGTCCTCTCGGCCGAGAACGCGAGCTTCTACTCGGATTCCGGGGTCTCGCCGACCGGCTTCCTGCGTGCCGCGACCGCCGCGGTCACCGGAGGGGAGACCCAGGGCGGGTCGACCATCACCCAGCAGTACGTGAAGAACGTCTACCTCAGCCAGGACCGCACCCTGTCCCGGAAGTTCACCGAAGCCCTGCTCGCCGTGAAGCTGGACAACCGGACGAGCAAGGACAAGATCTTCCAGGACTATCTCAACACCAGCTGGTTCGGACGCGGCACCTACGGCATCCAGCGCGCCTCGCACGCGTACTACGGCAAGGACGTCTCGCGGCTCAACCCCAGTGAAGGCGCCTTCCTGGCTTCTCTCCTCAAGGGCGCCGGTCTGTACGATCCGGCCCTCGGCAAGGAGAACCGCGAGCGGGCCGTCGAACGGTGGAACTGGATCCTGGACCGCATGGTCGAGACCGGCCATCTCACGCAGGCCGAGCGTGCCACGTACAAGAAGTTCCCGGATCCCACGAAGCCGGGGTCCGGCGGCACGATCCCCGGCGCGCAGACCGGCTACCTGGTGGAGCTGGCCAAGCGGCACGCGATCAAGGCCGGGCACATCAAGGCCGCCGACTACGACCTCGGCGGCTACCAGATCCGCACGACCTTCGACCGGGACCGCACGAAGGCCCTGACCGCCGCCGTCCGGAAGGTCGACAAGGGCTTCGACACCAAGCGGCGGCCCGACACCGACAAGCACGCCAGGATCGGTGCGGCGAGCGTCGGCCCGGACGGACGGCTGCTCGCCGTGTACGGCGGCCACGACTTCCTGAAGCAGGGCTTCAACCAGTCGAACGCGACGACCATTCCGGCCGGTTCGGCGTTCACCCCCTTCGTCTACGCCGCCGCGCTCGAGGACGGTGTGCAGCGCACCCGTGAGGGGGGCCGCACACCCGTCTCCCCGGCCAGCGTCTACGACGGCGACGACCGGATCGCCGTACGGACGCCGGAGGGGCCGTACTGGGACCGCAGCGGAAAGGTGGTGAAGGGCCGCAACGAGGGCGGCAGGGACTGGGGCAAGGTGACCCTGCGGCAGGCCGTCGCCGACTCCGTCAACACGCCCATGCTCCAACTCGGCCTCGACGTCGGCCTCGACCGGGTGGAGAGGTACGCGCTGCGGGCGGGCCTGCTCGAATCGAGCCTCGGGGAGCGGATCCCCACCTTCGCGCTCGGGGAGAACTCGACGCCCAGCGCCATCCGGATGGCCGGCGCGTACCAGACCTTCGCCGCCGACGGCATGCATACCGACCCCTACTCGGTGCGCTCGGTCACGCGGGCCGGGGACGCGGTGCCGCTCGTCAAGCCGAAGCCCGCCCGTGCGGTGTCGAAGGAGACCGCCCAGGCGGTCACGGACGCCCTGCGGGCCACCATGACCGACGGGTCGGCCAAGGCGGCGGGCGGGGCGCACGCCGGTGCCGCGGGCAAGACCGGGACGACCGCCTCGAACACGGCGGGCTGGTTCGTGGGAGGCACCGAGGACGAGACCACGGCCGTGGTCGTCTACCGCATGTCGCTGAAGGACCTGGTGCCGCTGCCGCTGAAGGGACTGGGCGGCGACGCCCCCGGAAAGCTGGGCAGCGAGCGGGCGGTGGGCCTGTGGGCCGACTACATCAAGGCGGTGAAGCAGGCGCCGGGGCAGTGAAGCGGGAGGGGCCGCCGCCGCGCTCCGGCAGGGTGCGGCGACGGCCCGGCCCCGCTACTTGACGAGCGACTTCCAGTCCGGCGCCTGCGCGGGGTCGAGCAGGCGCAGCCGGGCCAGGACCTTCGGGTCCTGGACGTCGAGCCAGTCCGCCAACTCCCGGAACGACACGCAGCGGACGCCCTTGCGCGGGCACACGTCCCGCATCACGTCCTCGACGGCGTTCATGTAGATGCCGCCGTTCCAGTCCTCGAAGTGGTTGCCGATGAACATCGGCGCCCGGCTGCCGTTGTAGACGCGGTTGAAGCCGTTCATGTACGACTTCCGGACCTGCGCCTCCCACGCCGCGAACTTCTCCGGGTCGCCCTGGGTGCTGTCACCGGACTGGTGGTAGAGGAAGTTGAAGTCCATGGAGAGGACTTGCACCTCTTTGCCCTCCATGGGCAGGAGTTGCAGGGGAAAGTTCCATATGTCGTCGACCTTGGACGGCCATATCTGGAAGTCCCCCGAGGAACTCGCGTCGTAGCGCCAGCCGAACGGCTTGATCGCGGCCAGGAGGTTCTTCTGCCCCTCCAGGCAGGGCGCGCGGCCACCGACCACTTCCCGGTCCGGGTCGAAGGGCAGGGGCGCCTCTTGGCTGAAGCCGGCGTTGGTCTTCCACTTCTTCATGAACGAGTACGTCTGCTCGATCTCGCTCTTCCACTCCGCCGGGCTCCAGTCCCCACCGCCCTTGGGGCCGCAGAAGTGCCCGTTGAAGTGCGAACCGATCTCGTTGCCGTCCTTCCAGGCGCCGCGCAGCTGCTCCAGCGTCGTCTGTATGTGCGGGACAGTGGGGTACGAGATAGCGGCCGACCCCGGGTTGTGCTGCGGCGGGCGGTAGAGCGACTTCTTGCTCTCCGGCAGGAGGTAGATGCCGGTGAGGAAGAAGGTCATGTGGGCCTTGCTCTCCCGTGCCACTTGGCGGAAGTGGGAGAAGCGGCGGTCGTCGCCCTCCAGCGCGCCGTCCCAGGAGAAGACTACGAACTGGGGCGGCTTCTCACCGGGCTTCAGCTTCTTGGCCTTGAGTTGCCCGCGCTGCGGCCCGGTGTACGAGGTGGAGCCGTCACCCAGCACCCGGACCTTGCCGTCCCACTTCTCCTCGCCCTTCTTCGCGCGCTTCGCGGAACGCGCCTTCTCCGCCGCGTTGCCGGAAGATGTGGACGTGGTGTGCCGCGCGTCGCTTCGGCTCCCGGAGGAGTCCCCGAGGGCGAGAACGCCCGTGGTGGCCACCCCGCCCAGGCCGAGCACGGCCGCAACGACGGCCATGCGCTTGCGCTTTCGCGCCTTCTCTCGCGTCTTGCGGGCAGCGCGGGACTCGGTCCGGATGGGCCCGGTGCCGTCAGGTTCGATCACTGCGGTCCTACCCCCTGTTCATCGCAGCAGGGCCGCGCGTGAATTGTTTGTATGAATATAGGACCGACGGGGTCGTCTTCAGTACCCCATGTTGCTCACACCGCCGCTACGGGGCCGTCGATCGCCTCCAGGGAGCGCCTGTGGCGAAGGCGCCCGCCCTCCTCCCTGTGCGGGACCCCTGCCTGGCTCCAGCCCAGCCCAGCCCAGCCGCAACTGAGCCCAGCCGCAACTGAGCCGCCCGCTCGACCAGCGAACAGACCGTAGATGGACGCCTGGAAACCAACTCTTCGGGACCCAGCGGCCACCGGGCACCCATGGCTTGGCCAGCCGAGCGCTGGGCACCGTAGGGCCCAGAGCATGGACGGGCACCGCCGACCGTCAGGGCATGCGCCCGTTCCGGAGGTGCGTTGACGTGCACCTGTAGGGTTCCCTACGGGGAGACGATCAGGTAGGGGAGCGATGGACACGTCGGCCGTGCCGGAACAGGTGCACGAGCAAATCCGGGTCCGGCTGGCAGCGGCAGTGGGCGCCGATGCCGCCGACCTCGGTCGCATCGCCGAGGAGGCCGCCCTCCAGTTGCACGACGTCGGACAGGAACCGGACTTCGAGGTCCGGTCCGCGGACTTCGCGACCGATCCGTACTTCGTCTGCGCCGACCGCTACTGGCGGCGGCGCTTCGCCGTCAGTCCGTCCTCGGACACCGCCCTGGCCTGCGCACGCTGGATCGCCGTACACACCACGGCCGAGTGCCGCTCCGCCGTTCGCGAGCAGTGGACCCTTGGCAACGGCTTCATCAACCGGTCCCACATGGAGACCCGCGAACAGCTCGACGAGGCCGCCCGAGGCATCGCCGGCGTCCCTGAGGCCGCCGACTTGGCCCTGACTCTGCTGCTCTATCACGCGGGAAAACTCCGCGCGAACTTCGCCGTCGACGACCTGAACAACGTCCTCACCACCTCTGCCCTCGCCATCAAAGCCAGCCCCCATCGCGACGAGCCGGTGGTCCTGGCACTGCGCTCATTCGCGGCGTTCGGCAGCCGCACTCTGACCACAGAACACGCCCGCGACCTCCTTGACCGGGCATGGGCGGCCCGGCACCGCTCGCGGCATGTAATGGACGTGTGCCTGAACGGGCTGGCGTTCTCCGTGCCCTTCGACGGCCAAGGCGAACTCCTGCGCCGGCTCGCACGGGAGGCCGTGGACGCTCACCCCGACAACCACATGTTCCGCTTCCGCCTCGCCACCGCCCACCACCTGTGCGCCGACCACGACGAGGCCCTGTCACACGTCGACGCCGCTCTGGCCCTGCTCGCCCACCATGGGGCCTTCAGCCGCGAACTGCTTCTGGAGCAGTACCTCGTCAAGCGGGACGCCATCCAGGAAGCCCGGCTACGGGCGGCACGCGACGCAGAACATGAGGCCCGCTGGCGGCGCCAGGACGCCGCGAACGCCGACCTCGAGCGCGCCATGCACCGCTCCTCCGTACGGGCCGTCGAACTCGTCGCCGTGTTCACTTCGGCGATCGCCTTCGCGGTCGGCTCCCTCCAGGTCACCCTCAGCGGCACCCTGCAGCTGCGCGAGCGGCTGTGGCTGCTGATCGCCCTGGGCACGGGGCTGACCGTCTTCGCCCTGGTCATCGTCGGTGGCACCTGGCTGATCACCCGCGGCCGCTCCCGTCGCTGACCGCCCCGCTCCCGCCACACGCGTGGATCTGGCTGCCTATCGGGCCGGGGCCGCCTCTCGTTCGTGGGCTTCGTCCGCACGCCGGCGAGGGCGCGTTGCGTCTGTCCGGTCTTAGCGAGGGCGTGTGCGTGTGCGTGGGTGACGGCGTGCAACGCCTCGGTCTGGGCGTCGGCTCGGCCCGGCCCTCGGCCCGGTCCCAGCCGTTCTCGGCCGCCCGGGCCAGGCAGTGCCCGGCACGGCGGAGGCGACCGAGAGCTCCTCGGCCCGGACCTCGTCGCTGGCGAGGCGGGTCCGGCAAAGGCTCGGACGTGACTGGTGGCTGCCTCCAACTCGGGGCACTGAGCCAGGATGGCCTTGAGTAACCGACAACGCCGAACGGTGAGCGCTGCTGCTGTGTGCGAGCAAGTCGTCGCCGACACGTTCGCCGCCCGGCAGCGTGCTCAGCGCCTGGAGCAGGACCTGTGCCCTGACCACGGCGGTTGCGGCCGCGCGACTACGCGACCCCGTGCCAGCCCCCCGCTGCCACACCTCCAGGAGATCCACGCCGACCTCGTCGACCGGCTCCAAGAGGCCAGACACCAGGGCTGACTCGGCGAGGTTGCCGCCATCGAGGCCACCATGGCCGCCGCGCAGAAGCTGGAGGCGATGCGCGAGCGTGCAGTCCAGCCGTCCACCGTCCACTCGCGGTACTCCTCGCCGGGCCTGCCCGACGGGACGCTCGCCACAACCGCCCCGGAGACCGCACTCATCTGGTCACCGCGGACCTCACGGCGGTGACCGCGCACTACGGTATGCCCCGCAGAATCTACGACGACGGACCGCGCGACCCGTTTCTCCGTGCAGGTCCAGGCGGCCGCCGGCATCTACGGTGCCGACGAACGCCGGACCGGGCGGGGCGCAGGGTGGCTGCCGCGGCTCAGGTGCCCGGCTTGCGGCCGTATACGAAGACGTCGTCGCCCTTGCGCAGCAGGTTCCAGTACTTCACGGCGTCCTTCTTGGTCATGTTGACGCAGCCGTGGGAGCCCGGCGGGGCCCAGACGCTGATGCCGACCGAGTGGAAGGCCTGGCCGCCGTCGAAGAACTGGCTGTACGGCATCGGCACGTCGTACAGACTCGAGACGTGGTCGATGTCCCGCCAGTAGACCTTCTTGAGGCCCGTGCGGGTCTCGTGGCCGTTGCGGCCCGTGCGTACCGGGACCGGGCCGTATTTGAGATTCTCGCCGTCCTGGATCCAGCTGAGCTGGAGCGTCAGGTCGACACAGGCGATGCGCCCCTTGTCGGTCGGGCACTTGCCCGCCTTGTTGGGGTCGTTGCCCACCGCCTTCTGCTTGTTCATGAGGTTCATGACGCCCCAGGTGACGCTTCCCGCGTACCCGGCGTTCGGGGTGATCTTGTGCTTGGTCTGGAAGGCCTTGATGGCCTTGCAGTCGGCCGCCGACTGCCTGCCGTCCACCGGTCGGCCGAGGAACCTCTCGACCTGCTCCTGGTACGGCCCGGTCTGCGTCGAGCACGACGCGGCCTGTGCGCTGCCGGTGCCGAGCGCCACCGTGAGCGGGGCCACCAGCATGGTGATCCCCAGGGCCACGGCTCCTCGTCTGCGTATGTTCTCCCCCACTGCTGCCAGCTCCTCGTTCGTCATTCGTCCGCGGGTCGGTTTCCACCTGCTAGACAACGTGGACCCGGGGTTCGTTGCAGGACGAATTGACACAGACGTGTAACAGGGGGTGATTTGCCGCCGGATCGGCCGTCCGGACGGGGCCCGGCCATGCGTTCCCGGGCCTGGACACCTGCTTCTGCGCTGTGGCGTAGCGGTTGAGCCAGCCCTCGTGGGGGAGAGGTGCCGCGTCGCCGTACATCCGCACGCGCACGCCATCTTCGTTGGAGGAACTGTTCGGGGCGTGGGCGTCGTGGCTGTGCTCCAGGCCCCGGCACCCGTCATCGCAAAGGCGCTCGGCCACCACGACGAGACCGCCACCCGACCGATCACCGAAGCCGGAGGCAACCTGGAGCCGATACGCCCCGGCGACCACTCACGCTGGTCAGGGCGACATAGGTGCTCTGGTCGGCGGACCCCAGGCGGCACAGTCTTGACCAGGGCGATGAGCATTGAGCGTTCCCCCTCGGTGATGCGTCGCTTGCGGCCCTGATCGCCCTGACCGTCCAGATCATCCAGACTCGGTCGTGCCTGTAAACCCATCGCCCAGCACCCGCCCCGGAGAACCATCAACTACCCTGCCGCCAAGACATATGCCCGACCAAAGAGGAACCCAGCACTAGGCGGCGGAGGGCTGCAGGCGGACGGGCAGGGTCTGGTGGCCGTTGCTGATCAGGGAGGGGAGAGGTTTCAATTCCCCGGTGGGAACGGCGAGTTCGATCTGAGGGAAGCGGTCGAACAGCATGCGCAGGGCGGTGGCGACTTCGATCCGGGCCAGAGGGGCTCCGAGGCAGAAGTGGATGCCGTGACCGAAGGCGAGGTGGTCCTTCGCCGCGCGAGTGAGGTCGAAGGTGTCCGCGGTTGCTCCGTGCCAGTGGGGATGCCGGTTGGCGGCGGCGTAGGAGGCGAGGATCGCTTCGCCCTTGGTGATGACCTGCCCGTCGGGGAGTGCGATGTCGCTGATGGCGTAGCGCATGGGCAGGTGCTTGACGGCCGGTTCGTGGCGCAGGGTTTCCTCGACGGCGTCGCCCCAGTCGGCGCGGCCGGAGCGGATGTGGTCGAGCTGTTCGGGGTGGCTGAGCAACTGGGTGACGGCCTGGTCGATGACGTTGACGGTCGTCTCGTAGCCGGCGCTGATCATGAGCAGGAGGGTGTCGCGGAGTTCGGGGGCGGACAGGCTGCTGCCGTCCCCTTCCGTGTCTCGCGTGGTGATGAGCAGGGACGTCATGTCGTCGCCCGGTTCCGCGCGTTTGGTGGCGATGAGCTGGTCGAGTGCCTCATACAGTCGGCCGGTGTTCGCATGGGACTGCTCGGCGGTCAGCGTGGTGTCGAAGACGCCGTCGACCATGTGACGAAAAGCGGTCCGCTGGTCGGCGGGGACGCCCATGAGGTGGCTGATGACGGAGATCGGCAAGGGGTAGGCGAGGTGCTCGCGCAGGTCGAGGACTTTCCCGGGCGGGTGAGTCGCGAGGGTGTCGAGGATGCCGGCGACGGTCGTCTCGATGACCTGCGCCAGTGCGGCGATGCGGCGGGCACTGAAGGCGGGGGCGACCAGGCGGCGCAGACGGCGGTGATCGGCGCCGTAGGCGGTGAACATGTTCTCGACCGCGACCCATAGGGCGAGCGGCCAGCTCTGGATGACCTTGTCGAAATCGGGCCAGTGCGTGCGGGCGTCCTTGGAGACGCTCGCGCTGGTCAGTAACTGCTTGAGAAGGGCGGGGTCGGTGACGGACCAGGCGGTCACGCCGAGGATGTCGACGCGGACGGCGGGTCCGTGCGCACGCAGGTGCCGGTGCTCGCCGTGCGGATCGGCGCCGGTGGGGTCGAGGACGACCGGAGGGGTGGGCGGAATCGTCGTCACGGTGATGGATCCCTTCAGACAGACGCGGGCGGTGATGGGAAGAACGATACGGGCAGCTGAGGAGGGGGCTGGCGCGCCAGACGTCGGGGGCACGGCATGTGTCCCGAATGGGACGACGCCGGCCCCAACCTCTGCCGTGTATGGGTGCGTTGGCGCTCTGCGGGCGCTGTTCCCGATCGTCAACGACTGTGCCGTGCAGGGCGATACCCTCACCTTCTCGGCCAGTGGCCGCTGCTCACTGGTCACTGGCCGCGGCCCACGTCCCGTCCGCCCCGGACACCGCGCCCGGGTCCGAGGCGTGGTCACGCTGCCGAGGAAGTGGTCGATCCGCCAATCGGGCCGGACTTGCGGACCGATACGGCATGACTCCGCGCTGCGGGTGCTGGGCGCTTGGAGGCTGGCACCCGGACCAGGCAGAAGTGAGCGTGGACAATCCCAGCCTTCCACGAGGCCCTAGTTCGGCGTTCACCGGTGCGGGCCGTGACACTCCCGGTCAGGCGGGGATGATCGGCATCGGCCTCGCCGCCGTACTGGCCTTCGCACTCGCGCAGGGTTCGTGGCAGTGGTTCGCCACCTATATCGGGGTGACGCTGCTTGCGGTGATCCCTTCCTCTTACCGGCTGCCGACGTGGGCGCCCGGCCTCCAATCCGCGTACGTACGCAGTCTCGCGGCCTATTCACTGGTCGTCGGCCAGAGTGCAGCGATCGCGCTGGCTCCCATGCTGCAGCGCTGGGCGTGGCTGTTTCCGATGCCGGGCACCCGGGGCAGGTGTGACGCGCTGGGTTCCTACGAGAGTTCTCGAACGCGGGCGGCGCTGGCGCGTCCGCAGTGGCCGTGCTGGTGGGGCTCGGCGCGTGGTTCGTCGGTCGGGCGGCCTGCGCTCACGTGGGCATACCTCCACTGTCAGAGCGCCAGGCCCACTGCCGTGCCCGGGGCTGCGCACAAGGTCGGCTCGACGTACCGTGTCGGCGTCACCGCACCTTGGCGCAGAGATAGGGGCGTGCCAGCAGGAGAGCCGTTCCGGTCAGGGCGATGCCGAAGTAGACCGGTGCCAGGTGGATGAAGTCCGTGTAGTGGATCGCGCCGTGCACCACGACGGCGGGCAGGAAGCCCGCGGCGGCCGCCGCGGCCAGGGTCCAGAAGACCCAGGCCTCGCCCCGCCGCCAGCCCCACGCGCTGAGCAGCACAATGGCCACCGCGGCCGACATCAGAGCACCGCCGAAGCCGGCGCGGTCGTGCGCGATGAAGGGGACGAGGCGAGGGTTGACGCCGTCCAAGGATTCGGTGCTGATGCCCATGAAGGTCAGGTCGGTCGGTACGAAGACACCGGTCAGGCCGATCACGGAAATCACCGCTCCGCCGGCGAACAGGCCCGCCCCCGTGACAATCATCAGCAGCTGCCCGACCAGCGCCCTTCGACGCTCCCGCTCCGGCCCCTCGGGCACCGGACGCCACCTCGGTGTGTGCGGAACACGGCGGACCGCGGCCACGTACATCGGGAACAGCACGACGGCGGTGGCCGCATGCAGGGGTTCCACGAACCCGGTGGCCAGAAAGTACAGCAGAGTGGGGAAGCCGATCGCCCCGGAGAGCAGATACGCCTCGCGGGCCCAGGGCCGGCCGCGTCTGATCCCGCCCAGGGCGAGACCGGTGTAGAGCGAGCCGATGGCCACCATCGTGCCCGCCATGGTGATGCGGTCGTGCTGGAGGAAGTGCACGAGGTGGTGGTTGGCGGCGTGCAGTTCGTGCACCGTCATACCGAGGTAGTCACGGTCGTACCAGAGCAGCACGGGCCCGAGCGTGATGACGGCGGCGCCGAACCCTGCGCCGGTCATGCCGAGTCCGACGAGCAGTCCCCACCACCAAGCGGGCCAGCGCCGGGGGTTGCGGCCGACGTCGCGCAACCGCGGGGCGGGCGTGGTGGGTGTGGCCGCCTCGGTGACGCGTGCGAACCAGCCGGGTCCGGCCGCGACGAGCACCTCGGGGTGGGCGAGCACCGCGGCGCCCGGCTTCGCCAGCACGGTCGCCGCCGCGGTGACCGACGGGTCATGGACCCGCACGACCTGTGGGTCGTCGTCGCCGGTGAACCCGTCGACGTGGGCACCGAGGGCGGCCTCGGCTTCCGGGCCGCAGGCGCCCACCACCACGGGGATCGAGCGGTCGGCGGCCGCCTCGCGCACGGTCTCGACGTCGGCCGCCGACACGGGCGCCACTTCGACGAACCCGGCTCCCAGCGGAGGCATGGCGCGTATCACGTCACGGGCGAGTGAGGGCGGGACGGATATGCCGAGGCGCACGGCCACGGGCGCGCCGGCGACCTTTCCGGCGAGCTGCTCGGGAGGATGGCGGTGGCCGAAGCCTCGTGCGATGAGCCGCGCGCCGCCGGGGCGTGAGCCGATGGAGGCCAGCAGTCGCAGTGCGGCCAGCTGGGAGCGGCGCCGACCGAGTACGGCAG
Source organism: Streptomyces sp. NPDC003379 (assembly GCF_053589195.1). Taxonomy (NCBI): domain Bacteria; kingdom Bacillati; phylum Actinomycetota; class Actinomycetes; order Kitasatosporales; family Streptomycetaceae; genus Streptomyces; species Streptomyces sp. NPDC003379. Next base: position 51,524 of record NZ_JBSFRK010000016.1, read on the forward strand.
CGGCGGCACCGCGCAGCGGGTGGTAAGTCCAGTCGGGCATCAGCGGCTCTCCGAAACCGTGGAGGGACCGTGGCCGCCGGGCGGGCTCCAGCCGAACACCGGCGTCATGGAACGCAGTGTGGCCCGCGCGGGGACCAGCCGGGCGGCCGCGTCGCGCAGCAGCGCGGCGGGCGGCCAGGACAGTTGGCCGACCGTGCCAAGACGCGCGGAACGGCGCGTGATGGCCTGGGTCCGGGGGCGGCGCAGGTGGTCGTACGAGCGTAGTGCCGCGCCGGTGTCGGGGGTGGCGTCGAGGCAGTGGGCGAGGGTGACGGCGTCCTCCAGCGCCTGGCACGCGCCCTGGCCCAGGTTGGGCGTCATGGCGTGTGCCGCGTCGCCCAGCAGCGCGACCCGGCCGCGGACGAAGGTGGGCAGTGGTGGCAAGTCGTACAGATCGTGTCGCAGTACCGCGTCCGCGGGGACGGCGGCCAGCAGGGCGGGGACGGGATCGGGCCAGTTCCCGAACCGGCGCAGCAGCTCCGCGTACTGGGAGGTCTCCAAGGTCGCCGCCTCGGGCAGCGTGGCGGTGGCGAAGCAGTACATGCGGCCGCCCGGCAGCGCCGTGAAACCGATCCTTTCCCCGCGCCCCCAGGTCACCGCGCCCTCGGAGGGCGGCTCGGCGAGGGGCTCGGTGACCGCGCGCCAGGCGGTGTAACCGGCGTAACGCGGAGCGGGGGCCGCTGGCCACAGGGCCCGGCGGACCGTACTGCGCAGCCCGTCGGCGCCAACCACGAGGTCCGGCCGCGACTGGCCGTCGCGATACTCGACGACCGGGCGGCCGCCGCCCTCTTCACGCACTGCCGACACCTCGCTGCCCGGCTTCAGGCTCCCGGCGGGCAGGGCCTCCCGAAGTGCCCGCAACAGTGCCGCCCGGTGCAGGACCACCATCGGGTAGCCGAAGCGCCGGGCCAGCTCCGCATTGTCCGTACGGGAAAGCCAGCGGCCCTTGCGGTCCCGTACGCCGCCGGTGGCCTCTTCGGCACCGAGTAGCCGTACGGTGTCGGCCAGTCCGAGTGCGTCGAGTGCGTGCAGCGCGTTGGGCCACAGGGAGATACCGGCGCCGATCTCGGTGAATTCAGGCGCCTGTTCCAGGACTTCGACGTGCCACCCCCGCCGGTGGAGGGCGATGGCTGTCGCCAGACCGCCGATCCCGCCGCCGACGACGGTCGCTGCGCGGTGCGGCATGAAGTCCTCGCTTTACGTTCCAGGGGCGCCGCCCCGGAACGGTTGCCGTTCGATCCGGTACTCCAGCGACGTACATGCTCGGCGCGACCCCCTCTGAGTAACGCCTGGGAGCAGCATGGTGACAGATGCCCGTCAAAGAATTTGAGGCGGGGCCACGGAGTTCCGTTGGCGCAGGAACTGCTGATGGTGGCCAAGGGATGACGACCTCTCACTGGCAGCGGTTGGCTCGCGGTCAGGCCGGGGACGCCTGGCGCGGCTGCGGCTGCGGCTGCGGCTGCGGCTGTCGGCCAGGAGCGCTGCTCTTCGGACCGTGGCGGGGAGGCGGCCGCCAGGGGCATCCGGACGGCGGGGCTGGGAATCCGTTCCTAAGCATGCAGTACCCCCTTGATCACGGTCGGGTCCGGTTCCGGTCGGGTCCGGTTCCGGTCGGGCCCGGTTCGGCGAAGAGGGCGGTGCACACATTGGCCGACGCGATGATTTGTGGGAGGCCGTCTACATCATCGAGGGCGCCGTCTCCTCCTCGACGCCGAGTCGTTCAACCGGTACTCCCAGTGGGTCGGCTGCGGCAACCAGGGCGTCCTCGCCGACAACAACGGCCAGTACTGCCTCCACGAACTCGGCATCCGACCAGAGGCGTTGGACCCGAAACCCGACGTCGACTTCACCCAGCTCTGCGAACAAGCGCCGACCGCCTCCGGCTTCGGTGCAGCCGCCTGATGCAGCAGAACACCGGCCCGGGGGCCGGTCAGCCGTACATCGCCACGCGGTAGAGAGCCGCAAGCGCGTCGTCAATGGGATGGGGCTGCGGCTTGCCGGAGGAGTCGAACCTGTTCCACCTCTGCAGGTTCACCGCGACGGACATCTGCCGCTTGCCGTCGGCGCGGACCATGGCCAGCGCTCCACCACCCCAGACCGTGCCGCCATGGCCCCAGAAGGTGCCCTGACCGGGACCCTCCATCGGGTGCAGGCCGAGGCCGTAGTCGATCGTCCTTCCCTCTTGCGAGATGACCGGGACGGTGCGCTGCATCTGCGCCAGCGACGACGGACTGACGATCTCCCCGGCCAGCAGCATGCCGAAGAAGCGGTTGAGGTCCGTGACGGTCGATATCAGCGAGGCCGCCGGCCCCGCGAATGACATGTCGTAGACGCTGTAGTCGCGCGGCGGGTCGATCATGCCGAACCATGCCTCGTAGAGCTGCGAGTGCGGCCCGTTGACGTACGGACCGAGAGGGAGCTCGGTGTCACGGAGCCCGGCGCGCTCGATGACGTTCCGGGTGATGTACTGCTCGACCGTGGTGCCGGTCACCTGTTCCAGGAGTTCGCCCAGGAGCATGTAGTTGGTATTGGAGTACACCCCCGGAGTGCCGCCCGGGGTGCCGACGGCAGGTGCGGTGACCCCCATCTCGATCAGTTCAGCGGGATCGAACCGCGTGAGCCGGTGGTCGTCCAGGCTCTGGGGCCTGGTGTCCGCGAGCGCGGGGAACGCCTTGAGGGAGGGGTAGGCGTACGGGAGGTACTCGGCGAGGCCGCTGGTGTGGTTGATCAGCATCCGGACCGTGATCGCGTCACCGCGTTCTCCTGGAACCAGCTTCGGAAGGTACCGGCCGATCGGTGTGTCCAGGCCGATCTGACCGCTCTCGACCTGCTGCAGAACCGCGGCGGCGGTGAAGGTCTTGTTGATGCTGCCGACGCGGTGGCGCATGTCGGCGGTGACGGGGCGGCCGGTGTCGACATCGGCGACCCCGGCGGCGCCGCGCCAGACGTGGGCGCCGTCGCGTACCTCGGCGAACAGGCCCGGTATCCCGGCGCGGTGCACGTTTTCCAGGGCGGCATTCAGCTCAGTGGGATCCAGTGGGTCCGTCACGACATGCGTCCTTTCGTCGTCTCCCGGGTGAGCTCCGCATCGGTCGCTTGACCCGGACAACAGGGCACGAGTGGCATGCCGGCCCGCCGGCATCCTTCATGTCCTCATTCATGTCCCCATTATGCACGCGGTGCGTGCACCACCAAGTGCACAGATAGGATGAGAGCTGGCGAGAGGAGCAAGATGGCAGGTCGAAGGCGTTGGACGACCGAAGAGATCCTGGATGCGGCGGCGGCGGAGCTGCTGCGCACGAGCGACGCGGATTCGTTCAGTGTGCGCAAGCTGGCCGCGGCCCTCGGGACCGATTCCTCCAGCCTCTACCGGCACTTCCGCAGCAAGACCGAACTGCTGCGCGCGGTCGCCGACCGGATTCTGCTGGCCGCGATGGACGGCTACCGCCCCGAGGGCGACTGGAAGCAGCGCATCACGTCCCTGGCTCTGCATGTGAGAGAGGCATTCGGGCGGCAGCCTCAGCTCGCCGCGGTCTGGGGACGCTACGCATCAAGCGGCACCGGTTCCCGGCTGGTCATGGAAGAGGTGCTGCAGGCCCTGCGCGCGTCGGGGCTGCCCGACGAGCAGATCCCGGCGCGCTATCACCGGATCGTGGTTCTCATCGCCGCGTTGATCGCCTCCGAGGCCGGGGTCAGCACCGTCACCCCGGAGGAGTACGAACAGGGCATGGAGCTGTTCCGCGTGGCGGTTCTGGGCGCCGACCCCGAACGCTTCCCGGCCCTGGCCCACTTCGCCCGCGACATCCGTCCCCTCGGGGTGGATCGCCGCGCCGCGTTCGAAGAGATCCTCGCCGCCCAACTCGCCGACATCGAGACCGCGATCTGTCCGAGCTAGCCGACCGGCCCGGAAAGTGCCGGCAGCCGATGGCACCCTCAGGTGACCAACGCACCACCCGCGGATGATCACGTGATCGTGGAGGGGCAGGTGCGTGACTATGGGTTCTCGTCGGCTCAGCAGGACGAGGCTGGGAGCCGTCGGCGCGGAGGGCAGTCGTTCAGCCGGACTGATCGGGCGCCCGGGGGCGCGCCGATGCATCACGTCCGCCGGTTCCTGTACCGGAGCGGCGGCATCCGCCTCACCCCGCAGCAGCGCCCGAGCGGCATCCGACCGGCAGCGAGCGCGAGGAGATATCCCGCGGTATCGCGGCCGGAGAATCAGCTCGGCAGTTGGCCAGGCGGCTGGGCAGGTCCCCTTCGACCGTCTCCCGCGAGATCGCCCGCAATGGTGGCCGGAACCGCTACCCAGCCGCGTCCGCCGATGCAGCCGCTGTACGCGCGCGGGCGCCCGGCCCAAGCAGGCCAAGCTCGCCCAACGGCTCGCTCCGCGCGCGCCGCGCCCTGGCGGGGGCCAAGCCGCCAGTGTGGTGGCCGCCCGAACAGATCGGATCGCAGGGTGGCGGCGACGTCGGTTTCCCGGTGACGCCTCATAACCACACCCAGCGCAGGGTCAACAGCTCGACGCGCCCGGGGCCTCGACTTGGCCCTGGCCGATCGCGGCCAGCGCGCGGTCCAGGACCTCCTGTACCTGGCCGAGGGCCGAGATCGTGGTCACCAGACCCTGGGCCTGATAGTGGTCGATGACCGGCGCCGTCTGGCTGCGATAGACCTCCAGCCGCCTACGAACGGTTGCCTCGCGGTCGTCGTCGCGCTGGTACAGCTCACCGCCGCAGACGTCGCAGGCGCCTGCCACTTCAGGCGGGCTGTAGTGGACGTGGAAGATGTGTTCGCGGTCCTGACGGCACAGCCATCGCCCAGCGATCCGCCGGACCACTTCGGCCTCGGGAATCTCCAGGTCGAGCACGGCATCCAGCCTCGACTCGGAGTCGGCCAGGATGCCGTCCAGCGCCTGCGCCTGGGCACGATTGCGCGGGAAGCCGTCCAGTAGGAATCCGCGCTCGGTGTCCGGGCGGGCAAGGCGCTCTTTGGTCACCCCGATCGTGACCTCGTCCGGTACCAGAAGGCCGGCGCGCATGTGCGTGTGGGCATTCTGCCCGAGCTCGGTGCCCCGGTCGATGTGCTCACGGAACAAGTCACCGGCGGAGACGTGCTGAATCGACAGATGCGCGGCAAGGAGCACTGCCTGCGTGCCCTTGCCGGCTCCGGGCGGCCCGATCAGGAGGATGCGCATCGATGAGGTTTCCCTTCGTCATGCGTGCCAGGGTCAATCCCGGGATTCGAAGCAGCTGGGCGTCGTGACTGCGCAGAGGGCCCTTGCGCAGACGGCCCTTGGGCATCCAGCAGATGATATGCACCGAGCCTCCGCCAACTTGAAGTCGCAGGTCAAGGGGCTGGTGTGTTCGGCTCTCGAGGTGCTCACGCTGGTCACGGGTGACTGTCTGAGCAGGAGATCGTCCGTCAGCGCGGTCGGCCCCTCGGTCTCAATGCGGTTGAAGGGATCCTCTCGTGCAGGCGATCATGCATGGGTGTCGCCGATCGAAGCCGCAGCCGATGACCTGCAGGATCTTGCTGTTCTCTGGAGTATCGGAGAGGCCCGTGCGCACGATGTCGTTGAGGCTGCCTGCGCAGCACTCGTTGCCGGACTGGACAGCCCGGCACTTCGCATGCTGGCCGGATGTACACGTGCCGAGGCGGAGTACGACGTGCCCGACCTGCTTCCCGTCGTACTCGATGATCTGGACCTCGTGTTCTACCCGCGCGACAGCGACGCCGGGCAGGAAGCTGCCGTGCGGGCGCTCGCACAGCAGCTGCTGGCAGGCAAACTGACGCCGCGAGAGCTTGCTCTGCGCATCCACCAGCGGTTCGGTCACCAGCTGCCGCTGGCCGAGCGTCTTGCCGAGCTTGATGACGAGTACGACATCGTCGAGTACGGGGACAGGACGTTGGCCCAGCTCGATGCCGAGGTCACGGCCGAAGCTCAGCGTCTGGCGTATGGCTGGCTCGACCAGCACCGATTTTCGTAGAGATCGAGCCCTGCGCGAGAGGTCGTCAGCAGAAGCACGTAGCTGAACGGTCCGGTTCCTGCCCGCTGCGGTACGGCAGCCTTCTACAATCCGGTGCCTGCTGGATCCCGAGCTGCTGGATCGGATCACCGCGCCGCGCGCGGAACTGGATGAACTCGCAGAAGAGCTGGCCAAACAGCTACCAGAGGTGCGGGCCAAGTGGGACGAACTCGCCGTCGCTGAACACGGCAGGCCGCCGACCCGGTTATGGCCCGTGAGGTCGGCGAAGCGGTGGGGGTGGACGTCACCGTGCGGACCAAGCTGGAACCGCTACGCAGCAAGCTGGCCAGACTTGCTTCGTGGATGTCGTCGCGTCGTTCCCAGCGGATCCGTAGGCGGCACAAGCCGAGCAACCAGGAGATCGTGCGCTGGACGACATGGCGGAAGATGCCCAGGCCGGTGCCGTGCGGCTGGCTCCCGCTCCGGCGCGATGACCGGTCGGATCCTGCGTTGCCAGAGCAGGCGTCGGGTTTCTGCCGTGGTCTGCCGACGACGCCGGCGACGGGAGGAACCTTGTCGAGCAGGGGCAGCAGCTATGTGACGTCGTTGCGGTTGCCGCCGGTCAGCGGGACGGCGAGCGGGATGCCCGGCCCGTCGGTGAGCACATGGTGCCTGCCGCCCGGCCGGGAGCGGTCGACCGGGCTGGGCCCGCTCTTGGGCCCCTGCGAGCGGCCCGGACGTGGGAGGAGTCGGTCACCGCCCGCGACCAGTCCAGCTGGTTCTTGGACCGCAGCTCTTTGAGCAGCACTGCGTGCAGCCGGCCCCACACGCCCGCCTCGTTCCAGGCGTCCAGCCGCCGCCAGCACGTCATGCCCGAGCCGAATCCCAACTCCTGGGGCAGGTACTCCCTGGAGGCCGGTATGCAGGACAAACAGGGTCCCGCACAGGGCTTGCCGGTCCGGCACCCGCGGTCTGCCCTCGACCTGCTCGGGAGCGGGCTTGGGCAGTAACGGCTCGATGAGCGACCACAGTTCGTCCGACACGATCCACGGTCGCGGCTGACAGTTCCCCATACGCAGAACTCAGAACTCAGAACTCAGAAACTCAGACCAACGAGCCGACAAGCCCCAGTCACATGATCAACCGCTTTTGCCAGAGCCAGTAAAACACCAGGAGGCGTCACAGCGCGGTCGGCGGGCGACCGCCCGTCGAGTTCGAACAGCTCATCCGGGAAGCACGGACCCGGGCCGAACACCGAGACCAGGCTGCATAGCCAAGCTCTCTACGTAAACTGGGGATTGACACACCTGTACTTCCGAGGCCAGTTCCCCACCATTGACTACCCGTTCCGCAGGGGTGAGCGCGACAGCATCCGAGTCGCCATGAGCCAAGACCCGGCAGACATCGCGGCCCGGATCGCCGCCGCGCTCATCCCCCGTGCACCGTGAGGTTCAGAAGCGGGTGACCGAACACAACGCGCAGGATGCACGCCACCCGATGGGCTCCGGTTCAGACGTTCGGTGACTGGCCGAGATCAACATTGTTGAGGAATCCTGCCGCGTTCACCTTCACCGAGCTGGGCTTGCTGAGGGTTTTCCCGAAGCATACCGACCACGAGTTCGCCCCGACCCCCGATGACGCGCACTCCCAAAGACCCAGGTAGGTGGCTGGGGTGGCGGTATACAGGTCCACGATTGCTCTCGCACTGTAGAGGCTGGATCGGTTGTTGCGCACGATCACTGCCGCCTGCACGCTGCCCCCGCCTGACGACCTGATCGCACAGACCTGCGCGAGCACAGAGGTGGCGACCGTCTTGCTGCCGGCGCACTTCCACGTGGCGGGGCTGGAGGTGATCGGATTCGTGTTGCCGTAAGCACGCCAGGTGCCGGCATCCGCAGCTGCGGCGGGGCCGGCGGTTGCCAGACTCAGTCCGAGAACGGCAGTGATGGCGACTATCGAACCTGCGCCCGTTCGCGTAACTCGCATGCCGGCCGCGCCGACCGTCCTCGTGCGGCTCTTGGCCTTCGATGTGCCCTTCGCTGTGCCCTTCGATCTGACCATGACAACCTCTCCCAGGTTCTTCGAGTAACGGGTGCACAACCTCACCGCCGTGCGGAGACAACCGCCTCAGATCGGGCAGTGAACGCTGTGCTGCCGTTGTTCGGCAACCCGACTCAACCACGCGGGGACCTCGCGCCGGAAAGCATTCGAGCCGGTTCAAATCCATCGTGACGACTGCTACCGTCGGAGCGGTGCTCACCCTGCGTGTAGACGCCGAAACAGTGTCCAGGACGCGGTTGGCCCCTTCCCCCGCGTCGGAGTCCATGGCGTGGCTGAAACTCACCGCCGCGTCGAGACGGCACCCGGTGTTCGGAGATCCCGGACCACTCGCCCGCGCGTCACTTGCCCATCCCGACGTCGCCCTGCTCGCGGACCTGTTGCCGCAAAACGGCGACACCTACACACCTGACCTGCTCACCCCTCAGCCAGGTACGGACGCGCAGCGTCGTGACCTGCTCGACGAGCAGGTCGCGCAGATCGAGGCCGTAGCGCAGGACGACCTCGAAACCCAACTCTTCACCTACACCCGGACCCACTGGAACAGGCCGCTGCTGGCCACGACCCGCCGGATCGCAGAGTCGGGGCGGATGCAGCGACATCTCGCCAACGGTCTCGCCCGGTTCTGGCGCGATGCCCTCTCCGAGGGCTGGCCCGAACTGCGCTCGATCGTCAATCAGGACATCGCCCACCGCGCGACGGCCATCGCCACCCATGGCATCGGCCGGACGCTCGGGGCACTTCATCCCGACATGGACTGGGCAGGCGACGCGGTCACCCTCGCCAAGTCGTGGGATGGTGAAATCGATGTCACCGGCCGGGACCTGGTCCTCGCCCCCGGCGTGCTCAACTGGCCCGACGTCATCATCCAGGTCGACACCCCCGGGCAGTTCGTCCTCTATTACCCCGCCCAACGGATCGGAGCCGGCCGGGATCGCAGGTCCGGAAGAATCGCGCAAGTGGTCGGCAACACCCGAGCGGCCTTACTTGCGGACCTCGAAACAGCCCGGTCCACCGCGGAACTCGCCGCCCGGATCGGATGCACCCCGGGCACTGTCTCCTACCACCTCAGCGCACTGCATCGCGCACGCCTCGTCACCAAGGTCAGAGACGGGCGCTACGTGTTGTACGAGCGGACCGCACATGCGGCAGGCCTGCTGGAAGAAGCCCGCATCTAGAACGTGTGCGGGGAGTTGCCGGTGTTCTGGGTGGGCCGTGCCGCCTCCGGCCGCGCAGTCTCAGCGGCCGTGAGGTCAGTGGCGGGCGCGCCGTCGCGTACCGGGGGGATCAGTCCAGGGTCAGGACGAGCTTGCCCCGGTGTCCGCCGGTCTCCATCTGCCGGTGCGCTTCGGCCATGTCGGCCGGCGCGAAGTGGCGGGCGATGGGCAGGGCGGCATCGCCGCGGGCCACCGCCTGGGCGACTTGGGCGACGGTGGCGGCCGAGCGGGTGCCGAACATCATGGTGATGCCGTACTGCTGGGCCAGCGGCGGGCTGGCCAGTGTCACGATCCTGGCCTTGTCGCCCGTCACCGCGACGGACACACTGATCGCCTCCTCGGAGCCGGTCAGGTCCAGCGAGGCATCCACGCCCTGCGGGGCCAGCTCGCGCACCCGCTGCTCCAGGCCCTCGCCGTACGCCACCGGGGTGGCGCCGAGGGAGCGGACGTAGTCGTGATTGCCTTCACCCGCTGTTCCGATGACGTGCACGCCCCGCGCACGGGCGAACTGCACCGCCAGGCTCCCGACACCGCCGGACGCGCCGTGGATCAGCATCGTTTCCCCGGCCTTCAGCTCCAGCCGGGCCAGCGCGTTGAACGCCGCCTGCCCGACCGCTCCGACGACCGCCGCCGTCTCCCACGACAGCGCCGCAGGCTTGACCGCCAGGTTCTCCGCGGGGACGACGACCTGCTCGGCGTAGGCCGCCATGTCCACAAAACCGATCACCTCGTCTCCGGCCGAGAAGCCCTTGACGCCGTCGCCGACCTGGTCCACCACGCCGGCGAACTCGTTGCCGAGCTGCTGGGGGAAAGAGATGTCGTAGACAGCGTCGAACTCCCCGCGCCGAATCTTGGCATCGATCGGGTTCAGCCCCGCCGCCTTGATCCGCACCCGGACATGCCCCGCACCTGCCTGCGGCTCAGGAAGATCAGCCACCCGCAGGATCTCCGGGCCGCCGTAGGAATCCATGACCACTGCCTTCATCACGCTTGCCGCCTTACCTTCGAATGAGCGATTACCTCGCCGCCAAACCCTTGGAAGTGGTTCCGTACGGCGTCTTCTGCTTACTCAGTCAACGATGGCGAGCCCTGGCGGGTCCAACACTCTTCATCTGACACCCAACAGCCGTAGGCTGTTACGGTGAAGGTGTGGATCTCGATCTGCGCCAGGCGCGCTACGCCGTGACCCTCGCCGAAGAACTCCACTACGGCCGGGCCGCCGCCAGGCTCACCATCGCCCAGCAGACCCTGTCCTCGCAGATCACCGCCCTGGAGAAACGTCTCGGTGTCCAACTGTTCCTCCGCGACCGCCGCCAGGTCTCCCTCACCCCCGCGGGCGAGGTCTTCACCACCCGCGCGCGGCGCCTGCTCAGCGACGCCCAGCAACTGATCGACGACCTCGCCCGCAGCCGTACGCCGCTGCGCATCGACGTCCTCACCGAAGGACTGACCCCCTCGGTCCTCGCCCAGCACCTGCGCGCCCAGACCCCGTGCCTGCCGTTCGAGGTCGTCCAGAGCCAGGGCCTGGCCGCCGCGCTGCCCCGCCTGCTCTCCGGAGACCTCGACCTCGCCTTCGGTCGTATCCACGGGCTCGGCCAAGAACTGCCCGCGACCCTCGCCACCATGCCGGTGAGGCTGGAGTCCATCGGCGTCATCATCCCCGCCGACCACTCCCTCGCCGCATACGACGAGGTGCCCATGGCCGCTCTCGCCGACCACCCGCTCCTGGTCCACACCGCCGACGAGGCCGCCGAGTGGCGCGACTGGATCGACCAGATCATGGCCGCCTTCGGCCTACGCGGTGCGCTCCGCGTACGCGGACACGGCCGCACCGCCATCCACGCAACCGTCCAAGCCCGTGGTTACCCCGCCTTCGGCCTCACCACCGGGCTGCTCCCCGACGGCCTGACCGCCCGCCCCCTGACCAGCCCCGTCCCTCTCTACCCCTGGCACGCCGTCTGGAACACCACCACCGCGACAACCACCACCAACCGAGCCCTGGAGATCATCCACACCTACGCCCAGACCCACCGCTGGCACCGTCTCCCCGACGCCCCCTGGTGGCTGCCCGCAACGGACCGCACAGCACTGAGCGCCCCGAGGTGACCAGGAAGACTGGCGTCCATCGTCCCTAACGCCGCCGTATCGGTAACGGCCTTGAGCTGGAGGTGAGCGCGGACGATGAGGTCGCGGTAGTCCTGCCAGGAGAAGCTGTTGCGTCCCTTGCCGCGGTGCTTGTGGTGCTTGTGGTGCTTGCGGTGCCGGCGCGGCCGGTAGACCGGCCGGGAGGTTTCGCGCGGCCGGTAGCAGTACAGGGCGGCGATCGGGTAGCGGCGCCAGGACAGGCCGCGCACCCGCACCACCGGCGTATCTCGGCGTCGGCCCCAAGTGCGGGCCCGCGGCAGAGTCCATCCCGAACCCCGCCTCGTCCTCAAAGACGAGGAAGGCCCCGAGCGCCGCCGCGGTCATCCTCCGGCGGCCACACGTCCTTCTTCCACAACGCGACGGCATGCTCGTCGCGTTCCAGGGCCCGGCGGGCGGGCGACTGCCAGGACCAGCCGTGTCTGTGCAGCAGCCGCCAGACCGCCGCCGGCGAGAGGTCCAGTCCGAACTTCCACAAGGTCAGTGCCCGGATCCTCGCCAGGGTCCAGCGGTGGTCCTCCCAGCCGTGCACGGCCGGGCCGTCGGCCAGCTCCTTCTCCAGCTCGGCGAACCGGTCGTCGGTCAGCTTGGGCAGTTTCGGCGGCCCGGCCGAGGCGAGGGCGGTCGTGCCGCCTTCGCGCCAGGCCCGCCGCCATCGCTGCACCGACCGCTCACTCACCCGCAGATCCTTCGCGATCACCGCGTTCCTCTCGCCCCGCGCGAACCGCTCACCTGCCTCGAACCGGGTCTGTTCCCGCAACTGCCGTCGCTCGGCAGTCAGCCCGCCGCCCTGCGTGTACCGCATACCACCGGCCTACCGCAGGGATCACCACTCGTCACCCTCTCCGACAACATGCCGAAGAGATCAGTAGGCAACGTTCGCCCCGCTGTGGCATGTCGCTCGGTTGCTGCACCAGGCGGCGCTGAGTTGTTGACCGGACTTGTTGACCGGACTGCCGCCGGACACGCCGAGCACCTCTTGACGGAGAGCCTGGATGCAAGCGGACGCTATTGGCGGCTGAGGGTGCGTGTGATCCCGGCGGCGACGGTCGTGGCGAGAACCCAGCCAACGGCGATCAGCAGGTAGGACAACCACTGGTGAATCCCGGTGGGTGTGAAGGCATTCTGCCGACCGAAGTCGATGATCGGCAGCAGGAGGTCCAGGGTGTAGACGGGGGCATTGAACCCCGGGCCTTTGCCGCCAGGAGCCTGCCACCGGCACGGGTGGGACGGAAGCCGTAGCCCACGGTCGCGTCCTGGAGATAACCCCACAGCCTGGCGTGCCAGGGCAGAGTGACCCGGCGTCGACGCTGCTTGGCGAGTTGGACTGTGCGGGCGTCGGCGTCTTCACCGACGCGGCGTAGGTCTGTGGCGGGGGCGGGGTAAGCGCATCGTAGGTCAGTCCTTCCAGGCGTACCGTGGCCGACCACACCTGTGGCGCAGCCTCGATGACCTTGAAGCTGGCGTAGTGCATTTTGACGTCGCCGGAGACTGGTTGTGCATCTCGCAGCGTCAGTTGGGTGGCTTCGCAGCTGCTGATGCCCAGTGCGACGCCGCCGGGGTTGCTGAGCTTGGCTTCAGGGCATCGTCATTCGCGTTCTTGACCTGGGCATCTTCCAGATCGACGGAATAGGGAATCCGCCGTCCGCGCCTGGGTGCAGCCAGTGGAACGAGTACTCGACCCCGTTGATCTGGACTCCCTCACCCGCTCCTACCAACGGATCTCCGGCGCAGGAAACCAGTAGAGCCCTGTCACGTCGCTCCGGCTCTTGAGTGTTGGATGGTGGCGGGCGGTGACGCTACGGGGCCGCCCCGTGCGGCCGTAGTCGCACGAGGCTGCCCGGGCGCTTCAGCTGAGTTGTGCCTCAGCGAAAAGCGGCGATGCTACGGGCGACCCAGTTGTTGAAGGGGCGCGGAGCGCGACCGAGGACTCGTTCCACGTCCGAGCTGATCCGCAGTTCGGCGGGGTTCGGGGCGGAGATGATGTCCAGGGTGTCGTCGGCGAGCTCCGGCGGCACGAACTGGGTCATCGCGGCTTTGGCCTCCTCGCGGGTGAGTTCGTGGAATCGCACCGGCGAGCCGAGCGCGGCGGCGATGGCCTCCGACTGCTGGCGGGGCGTGATCACCTCGGGCCCGGTCAGCTCGAAGATGCCGCCGGTGTGCCGGTCGTCCAGCAGGCAGGCCGCCGCGACCTCGGCGATGTCCGCCGGGTCGACGATCGGAACCCCGACAGCGCCGAAGGGCGCGGCGACCGTCCCTTGCGTGCGGACGGACTCCGCCCACGCCAAGGCGTTGGAGGCGAAGCCGCCCGGTCGTAGGACGGCCCAGTCCAGGCCGGACTCTCTCAACGCGCCCTCCACCGCCCGCATCGCGATCCGCGACGGGCCGAGCGGCCTGGTCGCCACGCCCTGCGAAGACAGCAGGACGACTCGGCGGACCCCGCTGGCAGCAGCCAGGTCGATAATGTCGGTCGGCCTGGCTTCGGGGGCGTGCAGGTCGCCGGACAGCAGGAGGAACAGTGCCTTCGCCCCGTCCAAAGCGGGGGTCAGGCCCTGCGGCTCGGCCAAGTCAGCCGTCACGTGCCGGACCCCGTCCGGCATTGCCGCCGCGTGCCGTGACACCGCCGTCACCTCCTCGCCCGCCTTGGCCAGGACCTGCGTCAAAGGCCGGCCCACATTCCCGGTAGCCCCGGTCACCACGATCATGTTCAGCTCCTAGTCCGTTGTGCACTTCGGCAATTGACGCTAGGAGGCGGGCTTACTTTTCGTAAGAACGTACCCAGAGGTAAGCTCCGGACATGAGGGAAGGTGCGCAGCTGACGCAGGCCGAGGCGGGCAAGCGGTATGAGGTGTTTCACACCGACTGCCCTGCGCGCGACGTGGTCGACCATGTGACCAGCAGGTGGGGTATCTGGGTGCTGATCTCCTTGCGGAGCAGTGACCTTCGGTTCTACGAGCTGCGCGACAGCATCCGGGGCATCAGCGAGAAGATGCTCGCTCAGACGCTGCGCGCACTGGTCCAGGACGACCTGGTCTGGCGGAAGGTCGAGCCGACGACGCCACCCCAAGTCACCTACGGGCTGACTGAGTTCGGCCGGGACGTCGGTGCGCCGCTGACGGACTTGTTCGACCGGATCACACAGCGGATGGCAGCCAGCGGGGCGTCCGCCACGGAGCGGCTGAGCGCACCAGGTCAAGCGAAGCAGCTGACCACTCCAGGCCCTCGACAGCTTCATCATCTCGACGACGAACATTGACCGTGACAGCAGCAAGGTCCGTGCGTACCCGCTCACTCCAATGAGTGAAGAGGCTGCCCAGCCACTCCGAGTTCCGTGGCCGATCGGCCACGGCGCCAGGCTGCCAGAAGGGTCTACGCGACGATGCCGTCGGTGTGGTGGCCCGGCGCATGGCGAAGCCGAGGGCCGGCGGCGCCACTGAGTCCCTCGCAGAGCTCGCTCCCGCGCTGCCGCACGACGGCCGCCGACGCGGGCAGCTGCGCGCCCACCGTGTCGGCCGACGCGTGCACGAGGAAGCGCGCCCGGTGCGGGTAGACCCGGCTCGCCACGCTCTCCTGCACGTACGTCGCCGCGTCGGGCGCCGCGCGCGGGCGCGAGCGCCAGGCCCGTGCGGATACCTCGCTCATCCAGTCGACGCGGAAGGTGCGCCAGTCGTCGCGGTCGAGGTCGTACGCGAAGAGGTACCAGCGCCGGTCGGAGGCGACCAGGCGGTACGGCTCGACCCGTCGCCGTCGTACGTCGCTTCCGGCCGGGTAGTCGAAACCGGCCACCGGCCTGGACCTTCCCGAGCGCCTCGCCGTCCGCCGGCTCCCACAGAAAACCGGCCGGTGCGCCCTCCCGCCGGCTGGCCAAGGGCGGCAACGGCAAAGACGGCAAGGCGGGGATCAAGAAGCCGAGCCACGAGGGCGGCGGTGCGGACCCGGGTTCGTCGGTCTCTCCGGCGGCCGACGCCGGCGCGGTCCAGCCAGTGGGCGTTCAAGGCCACCGACTCCAACGGCAAACGCGCTCTTTCCTCGAGAACGCGTACTCGGACAAGTGCGTGGGCCCCGTCCCCGCGTCCAGTCTCGCCATCGGGGCCGGCATGGTTCAGTACACGTGCGACGGCGCGGTCGACCATCAGCGGTGGTACGACACGGGCGCACGTGAACTGCGGAACGTCTACTCCGGCGAGTGCCTCGGCCTCGGCTCAGGAGCAACCGGGGCATCCGAGCTGATCCAGTGGTCCTGCAACGGCGCATCAGACGAGAAGGTGGTCCAAGACCGCACGCTGAGGACAGGCATGGGCCCCTGCCTTGCCGCCTGCGCATGGGGTCCCCGTCGCTCCGCCCGGGAGCCGCGGACTGCAGCGTCGAGGCTCGGCCGTACAACGGCCTCTCGATGGCTCACCCAGTCCGCGCGCCCTCGGTGGCGTCTTTGCTGAGCGGTGTGGTGGCTCTGCATCCACTGGGAGGCGTCCTGCCTGCCTGCAAGTTGGGCAGGGCGGTCGGCGCCCGCACTCGATCGCCGTCATGCGTGCATGACCCGAACCCACGGGCCCGGGTGGCTGGTCGGCAGCCACCAGAGCCTGGTTCCCCATTGGAGGACGCCACCGCGTCAGGTAACGACTTCACCAACAGCTGGAGGAGCGGGGGAAGTAACGAATCGGGCAGGTGTGGCTGCCGTATTTCGTCTCTGGGTGGACGTTCCGCTACCGAGGCACAGGCCGGCCGGCGGGCCGAGCAGCAGGGTGTCGGCTTCAGGTGGTGAGGTCCGGTCCGGCCGTGGTTCCGGCGGCGTACCGCAGTCCGTGCCCGAAGGGGTAGAGCGGTTCAGGGCTCTCCTGAGGGACGTCGGGCCGGCCGGCCTCCACCTCGGCCATGGACCGGGGAAGCTGGAAGGGCAGCGTGCCCTCGGGGGCGGCCCGGCCGTACAGGACGTCGAGCAGCGCCCGGTCGCCGACGCCGTACGCGGCGAGCAGTGCGGCGCAGCGGTCGGCGATTTCCGGGATGACGGCGGGCCGTTCGAGGTGGATGGTGACGACGGTGGGCACCGTGTCGAGCAGGGCGAGGATCTGCTTGAGGCGGTCGTGGTCGAAGTCGAGCCGACCGGCGTGGAAGAAGGACTCGAACAGGCCCGAGCGGGGCTCGTACGGGGTGTTCAGCCGCAGCACCGCCAGATCGGCCTGGGCGGGGTCGGTGACGATGTCGGCGTACTCGGCAGCCACGGCCGGGTCGACGCCCTCCACGTACAGCCGGGGGCGGCCGGTCAGCGGCAGGACGGCGGCGCGGTTCTCCAGCAGGGTCAGCGAGCGGCGCTGGGCGGCCTCACCGGCGGTACGGAAGTCGGCGCGGCCGACCACCTCTTCGGCGGTGTCCGGGTCGACGTAACGGCGATCGTCGAAGAGGCCCAGGCGGAATTTTTCGGCCAGCAGGCGGGCGGCGGAGGAGTCGAGCCGCGACTCCGCCAGCCGTCCGCCACGGACCAGGCCGGTGATCAGCTCGGGGCAGGCTTCGCCACCGATCTGGTCGGCACCGGCGTGCAGCACCCTCAGTGCCCGCTCCGCGGGTGTGAGGTGTTCCACGCCCCAGGCGCGGGCGGCATGCGTCTCGCCCATGATCGGGCCGTCGGTGAGCAGACCCCAGTCGGTGCAGACGATGCCGTCAAAGCCGAGTTCCTCGCGCAGCAGCCCAGTGATGATGCTGTGGTTGAAGCCGAATCCGACCTCTTCGTACGGGGTGCCGATCGGCATGCCGTAGTACGGCATCACCTGCGTGGCCCCGGCGGCGATGGCCGCCTTGAACGGCTTGAGGTGGTAGTCGAAGAAGCCGCCCGGATAGATCTGCTCCCTGCCGTACGGGAAGTGCGGGTCCTCGCCGTCCTTCTGCGGGCCACCGCCGGGGAAGTGCTTGACCATCGCGGCCACGCTGTCCTGGCCGAGTTGTTCGCCCGGCCCGCGCAGGCCCTCGATGTACGCGGCGGCCAGGCGGGAGGTCAGGTCGGCGTCCTCGCCGAAAGTGCCCGGGATGCGGGCCCAGCGAGGCTCGGTGGCCAGGTCGATCTGTGGGTGCAGGGCGACGCGCAGACCGACGGCCAGGTACTCGCGGCGCACGGTGTCGCCGTACTGGCGCATGAGGTCGACGTCATCGGTGGCGGCCAGGCCCAGGGCCTCGGGCCACTGCGAGAACGGGCCGGCCATCATCGCGGTGCCCGGGTTGTCGGTGAACGCGTGGCGCGGATCGGTGGACAGCGTGACCGGGATGCCCAGCCGGGTGGCGGAGGCCTGCTCCTGGAGGCGGTTGTGGAGCTGCGCCATCTCGCGCGGGGTGCCCGCGCCCAGCAGGTTGAAGTGTGACATGAGATGGTCGGACATCATCTGCTCGGCGGTGAGGCCGACGGGCGCGGGGTTCGCTCCGATGCCTGTCGCGTGGTGGAACAGCAGCCCGGCTTTCTCTTCCAGGGTCATCCGGGGCAGCAGGTCGGCCACCCGTTCTTCGATGCTGCGGCCGGCGTCCTGGTACGGGTGGGTCACTGCTGCTCCTCGGTGGTGCGGTGGGGAGTGTGGAAGGTGTGGGTGCCAGGGCCGGCGCGGGTGGGTTCGGCGCCCGGCAGATCGATGGTGGCCTCGGTGCCCTGCGGGACGGTGACGTCGACGGTGAGCCGCTGTTCGTGCAGGCGCCACGCCACCTCGGCCCGGCCGTACGGTGTTTCGTGCGCGGCCTTCGCCCAGGTGAGGCCCCCGCCGGGGCGGGGCCGCACGAGTAGGCGGCGGTAGCCGGGGGCGGCCGGCGCGAGACCCGCGACGGTGCGGTGCAGCCAGTCGGCGATCGCGCCGAGCGCGTAGTGGTTGAAGGAAGTCATCTCTCCGCGGTTGACGCTGCCGTCCGGGAGCAGGCTGTCCCACCGCTCCCAGATCGTGGTGGCACCCATGTCCACCTGGTAGAGCCACGAGGGGCAGGAGCGTTCAAGCAGCAACTTGTACGCGGTGTCGGTGTGGCCGGTGGCGGTGAGCGCGTCACAGACCAACGGCGTGCCGAGGAAGCCGGTCCCGATCCGGTGGCCCCGCTCGGCCACCAGGGCGGCCAGCCGGTTTCCGGCCTCGGCTCGCTCGGCGACGTCCTGGAGCAGGCCGAAGCCGAGGGCGAGGGCGTAGGCAGTCTGGGTCTCTTCCACCAAGTGGCCGCCGCCGGTGTGGAAGCGGGCGCGGAAAGCTTGCCGTACGGCATCGGACAGAGCGTGGTAGCGCTCGGTATCGTCCTTCTCGCCCAGCACCTCGGCGGTGCGGGCGAGCAGACGGGCCGAGTGTGCGAAGCAGGCAGTCGCGACGAGTTGAGAAGACGTCGTCGCCCCGCCCGGGTCGTCGGGGGACGCGGACGAGTCGAGCCAGTCGCCGAACTGGAAGCCCTCGCCCCACACGTGTCCGGGGCCGGCGATCCGGTCGACGGCGTCGACCCAGGCACGCATGGACGGGTACTGGGTGCGCAGCACCTCCGCGTCGCCGTACCGCTCGTACAGGACCCACGGGACGATGACTGCGGCATCGCATCAGCCGGCCATCGGAGGATTGCCGGGAGGCACCGGGACGGGGATGTTCAGCGGGATGGCGGGGCTGATCACCGGCGGGATGCCGTCGGGGTCCTCGCTCTGGTCGGCGGCGAGGTCGCGCAGCCAGGAGCGCAGGAAGTCCTTGGTGTCGTAGAGGAACGTGGCGGTGGGGGCGAAGACCTGGATGTCGCCGCTCCAGCCGAGGCGTTCGTCGCGCTGGGGGCAGTCGGTGGGGACATCCAGGAAGTTGCCTCGCATCCCCCACACCACGTTCTCGTGCAACCGGTTCAGCGACGGGTCGGAGGACTCGAACCAGCCGGTCCGGCGCAGGTCGCTGTGCAGGACCACAGCGGTGACGTCCCCAGGGGAGAGTTCGCCGGGCCAGTTGTCGAGTTCGGCGTAGCGGAAGCCGTGGAAGGTGAAGCGGGGTTCCCACTGCTCGCCGTCGGTGTCGCCACGCAGGGTGTAGCGGTCGGTGGCCGTGGCACCGCGCAGCGGACGTACGCACAGCTCCCCGTCCTCCAGTACTTCGGCATGCCGCAGAGTCACTGTGCGACCCGCCTCTCCGCGGACGCGGATGCGGAGTCTGCCGACCAGGTTCTGCCCGAAGTCCACGATGGTGCGCCCGGTGGGCGAGGTGGTGACGGCGACCGGAGGGAGGCACTCGATGCGCCGTACCGGAGGGCTGTCGGCCGGGAAGAGCACCGAGGTGTCGAAGTCCACCACGCGAACGCGCCGCCAGTGTGCGTCGTCGAAGCCCGGTTCGCTCCAGCCGGGGAGCTCGCGGCGGGCGTCGTGGTCCTCTCCCTCGTACAGGCCGACGGCGGTGACGGGCCCGGCCGCCGCTCGCCAGCCGGGGCCGGTCGTGACCGTCTGGAGGTTGCCGTCGGCGTACTCGATCCGCAGCTCGGCGAGCAGGCCGGTGTGTGGTCCGTAGATGTCGCGGTTGCCGCCGTTGAATCCGAGCAGCCCCCGGTACCAGCCGTCCGCGAGGTGTGCGCCCCAGGCGTTGGGGCCGCGGCGCAGCATCCGGGTCACGTCGAAGGACTGGTAGCGGTGGCGGTGGTGATAGCTGGTCCAGCCCGGTGCCAGGACGTGGTCGCCGACGACGGCGCCGTTGAGTCGCATCTCGTACACCCCCAGGGCGGTGACCCGCAGCTCCGCCTGTCTCACCTGGCTGCTCACGGTGAACACACCGCGCAGCAGGGCGGCCGGGCGGCCCGCCGTACCCGGTGGCTCTTCCGGCCGGTCGGGGGTGATGACCTGAGCGGTCCAGGTATGAGGCATGTCCGACTCTCTCGTGGTGGGTGGGCTACGGTCGTCCGGGCGCGGGGCGTTCAATGACGGGAGCGGCGTCGGTTTCCGCGGGGTCCCGCAGTGGGGGGATGAGCAGCGAGAGCGCGAGGGTCAGCGCGGTGAGCAGCGCTCCTGTCCAGAAGAGCCAGGCGTAGCCGCTGTCCTGGTAGAAGGCGGTGCCGTCCACGACGGTGCTGTGGGTCGCGAGGGCGGCGAACGACAGGGCGGTGACGAGGGCGCCGAAGAAGTTGATGAGCATGTTGAGCATGCCGCTGCCCAGCCCCTGCTCCTCCTTGGACACCACGCCGACGACGAGCGCCGGAGCTCCCGCGACGACGAGGCCGGAGCCGAGGTTGGCCAGGCACGAGGTGAGGATCAGTTGGGTCTCATCGGCGTGGAAGAAGCCCAGCAGGCCGTAGCCGAGTGCCATCAGAGCCAGCCCCGTCCACCAGAGCAGGCGGGCGTCGGTCGTGCGCAGGAGGCGGCTGGCGACAAGTCCGGCGCCGAACATCACCACGTTCCAGGTGACGCTGACGGCGGCGTTGTGCTGTGCCGTCCACCCGAGGCCGGCGGAGACGCCGGGGATGTGCGGGTAGAGGGCGAGCAGGATCGCCATGCTGGGCAGGGTGTACGCGACGGCCTGCGCGAGCCCTCCGGTGACGAGGACCAGGGCGACCGGGCGGCGGCTGAGCACCTTCAGGTCCAGGATCGGGTGGGCGCTGGAGCGCTCCACGAAGATGAAGGCAACCAGTGCGGCAAGCCCGGCGGCGAGCCAGCCGAGGGTCTTGGAGTCGGCCCACCCCCAGCTCTGCCCCTGGCCGACCGCGTAGACGACGGCGGTCAGCCCTCCGCCGAGGACCAGACCGCCGAGCCAGTCGAAGCCGGGCCGGAAGTCGTGCCGGGGAGTCCGCGGCACCAGGACGGCGATCAGCGCGAAGCCGACGGCGGAGGCCGCGGCGAGGAACCACATCACGCCCTTGTAGCCCCAGCCGTCGACCAGCCAGCCGGCCAGGAACGGCGCGGCCAGGGCCACCAGGCCGATGCTGCTGCCCAGGACGGCGCTGGCGGGCTTGACCTGCCGGGGAGGGAAAATGTCGCGCACGGCAGGGAAGGACAGGGCGGCGAACGGGCCGTAACAGCCGGCGATCGCCCGCCCGGCCAGCAGGAGCCAGAAGCTGCCCGCGACCGCGGCGATGACGTCTCCGACGACTCCCAAGCCGGTCATCACGAGCATGAGCCGCTTCTTGCCGTACCGGTCACCCAGCTTCATCACGAACGGCGTCAACAACGTCGAGACGAGGACGACGGTCAGCGTGAACCAGGCCACATGGGTGGTGCGGAAGCTCTGCGCCACGTCAGCGGTGGCATTGGCACCCAGGATGCCGGCGGCGGCGAGGAGTTGCGTCGGCCAGATGAGCGCCAGGAGTACGGCGATCAGTCGCGGAGTCCATCTCGCGGTGTCGTCGGACGGTGCTGCGTCGAGCCGGGGGCTCGCAGACGTCGATGTCATGAAGCCGCTCCTTTCGCGAACAGGGAAGGTCGGGTTCGTGTGCGGAACGGCATGCCGTCACCCAGGGCTCACATCCGGCCGCGGGCTCGAAACGTTCCCTCGCTTTTGGACGATGATGAAGCCAATACCTAGTGCGCGCTAGGTGTTGAGGTTGTGGCGCACGTCACACCGCGAGGACGTCAGGGCGCCTCTGCCGGGCGGTGACAGCACTCCTCGCGAGAGTGGGCGACGGCCTCGGTACCGTTGTCCGCATGGGGACACCACGGGGGCCGCGCGGCGGCTACGCAACGGGACTGGCCAGGCGCAACCAGATCCTTGAGGTCGCGCTGCTGCGCTTCGGCCAGGACGGTTACCGAAAGACCTCACTGGCCCGCGTCGCCCGCGACGCCGGAATCACCGACGCCGGGCTGCTCCATCACTTCCGCGACAAACAGCAACTGCTGCTGGCCGTGGTGCAGTACTGGCACGAGCGGCTCGACGCGCAGTGGGTACGCGTGTCCGACTCCGTGCGGGACGCCTTCCGCTGCCACCTGGAGGACACCGCCGGAGCGTTGAACATGCCGGGGATCCTCGAACTCGCCGTCGTGGTGGGCGCCGAGGCCACCGCTCCCGATCACCCCGCGCACGAGTTCTTCTCCCACTGGCAGGAGAAGGGCGTACGGGAACTCGCGGACCGCCTGCGCGCCGGCGCCGAGTCGGGTGAACTCAAAGCGGGCCTGGATTACGAGAACATCGCCAGGGAGTGCGCGGCGGTCGACGCCGGACTACGGCTGCAGTGGTTGGCCGGCGGGCGTACCTTCGACTTGATCGCCGTGATGCGCTCGCACCTGGACCGCCTGATGAGCAGGATCGCGGCCGACGGCAAGGGGCTGTAGCGCTCGGGGCACGCAAGAGCCGGCCGCAAGCACACATGTCAGGTGCCGGCGGGTCACAGATCCAGGACGAGGCGAGGGCAGGCGGCGCGCGAGACGCAGAGGAACATCGTGTCGTCGCGTGCCCGTTCGGCGGGAGTGAGCAGAGAGTCCCGGTGGTCCACCACTCCGTCGAGGACGGCGGTCTCGCAGGTGCCGCACGTGCCCTCCCGGCACGACGACAGGATCCGCACGCCGGCCTCCTCGACCGCTTGGAGGACGGTCTTGTCCGGCGGAACGGTCACCGTGATGCCGCTCCGGGAGAGTTCCACCTCGAAGGAGACCGAAGGGGAATCGTCCTCCTGCCCCTTCGGCGTGAACCGCTCGATGTGGAGCGTGCCCTCCGGCCAGGAGGCACACCGCCGTTCCACCGCGTCGAGCAGGGGCTCAGGACCGCAGCAGTAGACGAGGGTGCCGGGGGAGGGGCGGCCGAGCAGCCCGTCCAGGTCGAGGAGGCCGCTCTCGTCCTGTGGGCACAGTTCCACCCGGTGGGGGTGGTCCTCGGTGAGCCGCGAGGCGAAGGCCATGGTGGCGCGGCTGCGCCCGCCGTACACCAGGCGCCAGTCGGCGCCCCGCCGCTCGGCGGCGGCGATCATCGGCAGGACCGGGGTGACGCCGATACCGCCGGCGACGAACAGGTAGCGCGGGGCGTCGACCAGCTGGAAGTGGTTGCGGGGGCCGCTCGCCCGGACCGCGTCGCCCTCGGCCAGCGTGTCATGCACGTAGCGGGAGCCGCCCCGGCTCTCCGGCTCGCGCAGCACGGCCACCTGGAAGAGGGAGGTGTCCCCGGGGTCGCCGCACAGCGAGTACTGCCGTACCAGGCCGGGGCCCAGCGTCAGGTCGATGTGGGCCCCCGGACTCCATGAGGGCAGCCGTCCACCAGAGGGGTGGGTCAGGGTGAGCCGGGCGACGCCCTCGGCGAGGGACTCCTTGCGCACCAAGGTCAGATCGAGGTCGGGTTCGCCCCCGGTGCGTTGTGGGCTCGTGACGGTCATGGTGATTCTCTTTCCGGGCCGGGACAGATCAGGCGAAGACCGCGTGGCGAGGCGGAGGGGCGGACGCGGGAGCGGACTCCGTGGCCGGGCCGGGGTGGTGGCCCTCGGGGTGGCCCAGCAGCCGGTCGGTACCGAGCACCCAGCGCATGCGGTAGACCTCCTCGCCGGAGAGGACGGGAGGATGGAGTGGCCTCATCGGGCCACCGGCAGGGCCTGCGTCGCGTCCCCTTCCTGGACCTGCCTCGCTTCGCCCTCCTGGGCCAGGCGGGCGAGGATGCGCCGGGCGGCGAGTCCGCCCGTGTCGATGCTGATGCTCAGCTCCTGATAGCCGGCCTTCTCGGTGTCCAGGGACTTCTGCAGCACGTTGAGGGCCACGACGTCCTGCATGACCACGGTGTGGTTGTTGTTGTGCAGGAAGTCGGTGACCTCCTGGTCGCCGAGGGCGAAGTCGCGGGCCACGGCCCAGAAGTCGTACGTCGTCTTCTCCGTCGAAGGGGTGATGCCGTAGACGACCTCCACGTGGAAGGCGTGCGGATCGCTGCCGTCGGGATGCGGACCGGGCGCTCCGACGGGCGCGATGCGCGAGTGGAGCAGGTAGAGGCACGGCGCGTGGTATTCGATGTCCTGCCAGCGGGTGATCCGGCCCTCGACGCCCGTGGAACTGGCGTAGAAGGGAGGGCACTCGGCGTCGTCCATGTGACGGCTCACGCGGACGACGCCGGCCGCGTCGTCGACCTCGGTGGTGATCGGGGTCTCGGCGACCTCGGGAGTGCCGATGTAACCGCCGTGCAGGTACGTCTCGTGGGAGAGGTCCATGAGGTTGTCGACCAGCAGCCCGTAGTCGCCGTCGATCGGCTCCATGCCGGACACCACGGTGTAGCCGGGCGAGTCCATCCACGGAGCGCGGGGCGGCAGGGCACCCCCCGGTTCGCGGTCACCGATCCATACCCACACGAAGGAGTCCTGCTCGACCACCGGGTACGTCTTCAGGCGCGCTGTGCGCGGGATGCGCCGCTGGCCGGGCACGAAGACGCAGCCGCCGTCGGGGCCATAGGTGAAGCCGTGGTATCCGCACACCACCCGGTCGCCGTCCAGCCGGCTCGGCGCCTGCGACAGCGGGAAGCGCCGGTGCACACAGCGCTCCGACATCGCCACCGCCCCGCCGCCCTCCGTGCGGTACAGCAGGATCGGCTCACCCAGCACGGTGCGCCCGAGCAGCTCGCGCGTGACTTCGCGGCTGTAGGCGGCGACGTACCACTGATCACGTACGAAAGCAGTCATGCCGTCTCCTTCGGAGTGGGGAGTTCAGTGCGAGGTGCCGGCGGACCGGGGCCGGGCGTCGACTGGTGCGGACCATCGTGGGGTCACCGCCCCCGGGGCACCAGGGGCCTTTCCGGATGCCGGGAAACAACCGCAGCCGCCTACGCGCGGCCGTGGCGTTCAGACCTGCGGCGTGATCATGGTGCGGGAGATCGCGCGGGCGCTGGTACGAATGAGCCGGGCCAGCGCGTGCGCGGAGGTGCTGCCATGGCGTACCACCAGCGAAACAGCGGCGATCACCGCATCGCCGCCGCCGTACACCGGGGCGGCGACCGACAGGGCGTCCATCGTGACCTGGCGGTCGCTGACCGCGTAGCCGTTGGTCCGCGCCTCGGCCAGCATGCGCCGCAACGCGCGTGGATCAGTGACCGTGCCCGGCGTGAAACGCTGGAGGGGTCCGGCGAGCACCTGCTCCTGCACCTCGGCGGGGGCGTGCGCGAGCAGCACCAGCCCGACGCCGGTGGCCGTCAGGGCGAAACGCCCGCCCACGCGCGTCAGCACGGGCACCGCACCGGACCCCGCGATGCGCTCGACGAAGACGACTTCGGTACCTTCGCGCACGGCGAGCTGCACGTTTTCGCGGGTGATCCGGGAGAGATCCTCCAGGAACGGCAGGGCCCGCTCGCGCAGGCCCTGCCCGCGCGGCGCGAGGGAGGCGACTTCCCACAGCCGCAGGCCGACGCGGTAGCACCCCTTGTCATCGCGCTCCAGCGCTCCCCAGGCGATGAGGTCGCCGAGCATCCGGTGCACGGTCGACACCGGCAGCCCCGACCGCCGGGCCAGCTCACTCAGCGTCATCTCCGGGCAGTTCACGCTGAACGCGCCGAGGATCCGCAGTGCGCGGCCCAGCACCGGCCCGGTGTGCGACTCGGAACCGCGGCGGGTCATCGGGGCGCCTCCTTCGTCCGCCGGAGAAGGCTCCTCATCGGGATGCCGCGGCTCACCTACGAGTGAGTCGTCCAAGGTGCTCCCACCCATTCCCAACGGTGCGACTCGTCCATGGCTGTGGCGGTCAGTGTGCAAGAAGGCCGCGGCCACGTCGAGACGTCCGTACCGGGCCGAGAGCCCCGGACGACGCCGAGGCGATCCCTGAGCCGCGGCCCAGGCGTTCGGTGACGTGCACGGTCCGCTCGTCGCCTCGGGTATGAACCACGTCACGCCGATCACCGAGATGAATGTCGAGGACTTCGACGCCGTCCAGTCGGCGAACGCGCGCGGCTCATGGCTGATGTGCCAGGCGGCGGGGCGGCACATGCTCGGTCGTGGCGGCGGGGGAAGCGTGGTGCTCGTGTCCTCCACCCGCGGCCGGCTGGGTTACCCCCCGCCGGATACTCCGCGTACGGCCCGTCCAAGGCCGCGGTCGACCTGCTCGGCCGCAGCCTCGCCGCCGAGTGGGGCGGTGCCGGAATCCGGGTGAACGTGCTGGCCCCCACGGTGTTCCGCTCGGAGCTGCCCGCCTGGCTGTACGAGGACGACGAGAAGGCCACCGCGACCCGCGACGCCATGCTCGCACGCGTCCCGCTGGACCGGCCGGCCGAACCGGAGGACTTCGTCGGGGCGTTGATCTACGTGCCCAGCGACGCCTCGTCGTCGAGGCCATCACCGAACACTTGGAGGCCAAAGGGGAGCTGGCGGCGGGCGACCTGGGCGCCAAGAGCGGGCGCGGCTTTCTCAACTGGCCCAAGGGCGAAGCAGCGATCGGGCAGGCGCGCCATGTCGATCGGGCCGCACCCATGCCTCGCGTGGCACGACGCCGATACACAGCTACCCTGAGCGTGCTCGAAACGTGTGCGCGGTGCTCCGGAGCGGGCGGTTCTTCGTCCTGAGGCTACGGTTCAAGCCGCGCGACCCCTCCCGCTTCAAGGGCTGCCCACAGAGCGCCGTCGGGACCCAGGGTGATGCCGTGCGGCTCGGACGACGGCGACGGCAGGCTGTACTCGGTGATCTTGCCGGTACCGGTGATGTGGCCAATGCTGTTGGCTCCCCATTCGGTGAACCAGCAGCCCCCGGTGGAGGCCGCGACGATGGCGTGGGGTTTGGCCGTGCGGTCAGGGAGCGGGAACTCCTTGATCGCGCCGTCCACCGAGATCTTGCCGATCTGGCCCGCCGCGATCTCGACGCACCACAAGGCGGTGCCGTCGCTGGTGATGCCCACGGGTGCAGCGCTCGGGGTGGGGAGCGGGTGGATCACGATGTCTCCGTGGACAGTGATGCGACCGATCGCGTTCGCCTGGTTGAGGGTGAACCACAGGGTCCCATCAGGGCCTGCGGTGATCACCGAGGGGTAGGTGCCCGTACAGGGAAGGACGAACTCGGTGATCTCTCCCGTGCTGGTGCTGCGGCCGATCCGGTCGGTGTTCATCTCCGTGAACCACATCGCATCGTCCGGACCGGCGGTGATCCCCAAGGGTCCGCCGTCGGGCGTCGGCACGGGGAAGGACTGAACCACAGTGCTCCGTCGGGTCGAGGAGTGATGACCGTAGGGCGACACTCGGACGGTTGCAGGGGGTATTCGTTGAGTTCGCCGTCGAGGGTGAGGCGCGCGATGCGGCCGCTGTGCGCGAACGTGAGCCACAGTGCGCCGTCCGGTCCGGCCGCGATGCCGTACGGCCCAGCGCCCTTGTCTGCCACGGACATTTCGCTTACGGCCACAGCAACTCCTTGGAGGGATGGGGTGGGGATCAATCGACGTTCCTGACCGATGCCGCAGCTCGGCCTCGCACCAGGGCGAGAATGATCGCGGCGAGGTCAGCAGGCCGGGTCATTGGGATGTTGTGGTTCGAGCTGATGTCGACCAGCCGGCGGCCAGGGACGGCAGTCGGCGCGGGTGAG
This sequence comes from Streptomyces sp. NPDC003379, assembly GCF_053589195.1. NCBI lineage: Bacteria > Bacillati > Actinomycetota > Actinomycetes > Kitasatosporales > Streptomycetaceae > Streptomyces > Streptomyces sp. NPDC003379. The sequence continues at coordinate 79,341 of NZ_JBSFRK010000016.1, forward strand.
GATGCCGTTCTCCAGGGGCAGGTCGGTGATGGACCGGCCGTTTGTACTGGCGTCGCGGGCCAGGGCGCCGACTGCCTCGTAGCCGAGCACGGGGTTCAGAGCGGTTACGAGGCCGCGGTCAGGTGGCGTACGGACTTCAGGAGCGGTGAGTGGGCAGTGACCGGCTCGAACGCGTTGCGCTGGAGCCGCCCGGCGCTTGAGGTGATCGATCCCGCACTCGACGGCATGCAGGACGTGAGGCACGCGGGAAGCATCGGTCACGGCGGCCGTGCATCATGTCGGATGAAGGAGTCGTCCCCTTGCGTTCGGCGAGGTCGCAGACGAGGCGCGCGGGTGAATCGGGACTATGCGCGGTAGGCATTCTGCGTGCAGACCTTTCTCCCGTACTCCGACTTCACCAGGTCCGCCGCGACCCTGGACCGGACACGTCTGGGCAAGCAGCGGGTCGAGGCCCTGCAGGTGCTGCGCGGCTTGACCGTGCCCGGCTACGGATGGCGGCATCATCCCGCGGTACGCATGTGGATCGGCTACGAGGAAGCCCTGGTCCGCTACGGCCTCGACGTGTGCGCGGTGTGGGTGGCGGAGGGGCGCGCCGACACCTGTGCCGCCACGCTCGTCACCGACTTCACCCGGCACCGTCCCGGCGCCGCCGTACGCGGCCAGGAACAGCTCGCCGACGACGGTGAGCTGCCGCCCTGGCTGGGAGACCCCGCCTTCCACCGCAGCCATCAGTCGGCACTGGTGCGCAAGGCGCCGGAGATCTACTCCCCGCTCTTCCCGGGCGTTCCCGATGATCTGCCGTACGTCTGGCCGGCTTCCGACCGGGGCCCTACGTAGCCTTCCTCCGTCGACCCGCACGCGTGTCTCTCCGCGCACCGCAGCCGCGGCAGCAACCCGGTCCTGCGCGTGCGTTGACTCTTGCGTCGGCGCTCATTACGGTCGCCCGACCGCTCCCCTTCCTATGAACCCTATGGGGAATCCGACCTATGGGGAATCCGATGGGGAGATCCCTGCGGACAACGAGGACGTGCGATGCGCAGTGACCGGCCAGGCACCGCCACACGCCGCCGCCTCGCGGCGCTGTTCGTGGCCGTCACGGCGGCGTGGGCCACCGCCGGCGTCGGCCCGGCGGGGGAAGCCGCCGCGTCCGCGTTCCCGCCCGAGGCTGCCGAGCCTGCCGAGGGCTCGTTCACCGTACTGACGTACAACGTCGCGGGCCTGCCCGAAGGGATCTCTTCCGGAAATCCCGAGCGGAACACCCCTCTCATCTCACCGCGGCTCGGCGGCTACGACATCGTCAACGTCCAGGAGGACTTCAACCACCACGCGGCGCTCTACGCGGGTGACGATCACCCGTACCGCACCGCGACCAGCGGTGGTGTGCCCTTCGGCGACGGCCTCAACACCCTCTCGGACCTGCCGTACAGCGACTTCGAGCGCGTGCGGTGGAACAGCTGCAACGGCACCGACTGCCTGACGCCCAAGGGCTTCAGCCTCGCCCGAGCGCGGCTGGCCGAAGGTGCCGTCGTCGACATCTACAACGTGCACACCAACGCCGGTTCGACCGAGGCCGACCTGGCCGCGCGTCGTGCGAACGTCACACAGCTGTCCGACTTCATCGCCGCCAACTCCGGCGGGAACGCGGTGATCGTGATGGGTGACACCAATACGCGCTACTCCCGCACCGGCGACAACATCCGCGATCTCGTGAGCCGCAACGGTCTGACCGACGCGTGGGTGCGGCTCGTCCGCGACGGCTCCGCTCCGCCCGCCGGTTCCGACCCGCTGCTGTGCGACCCCGCTCACGTCACCGACGACTGCGAGGTCGTCGACAAAATCCTCTACCGGGGCAGCCCGCTCCTCGCGCTGACCGCCGACCGTTACCACAACGAGCATCCGGCGTTCCGCGACGCCGAGGGCGCGGCGCTCTCCGACCACTACCCGCACACCGTGGACCTCTCCTGGAAGCTCCGCTCCGACCTGCGGGCGAGCGACCAGTTCGGGGGCCCGCACGGCACCGCGTTCAACGACAGCGACGACATCGACGGCCTGCCGCCGGGTACCCGCGCACCCCGCACCCTGGCCCTGCGCGGGGCAGCCCGGCTCGACGCGGTCGCCCTCACCCTGGACAGCGGTATCCGGCTGGCCCACGGCGGTACCGGTGGCAGCCCGGTCTCCCTCACCCTCGCCCGCGGTGAGCACCTCACGTCCGTCACCCTCACCAAGGGGCAGAAGGACGGCCGCACCCGCGTGTTCTCCGCCGAGTTCACCACCGACGCGGGCCGTTCCCTCTCCTCGGGCACGCCGACTCCGGACGCCGTCACCTTCACGGCCCCGGCGGGCCTGCAGATCGTGGGCTTCACGGGCCGCGCGGGCGCCGGCATGGACAGACTCGGGATGCTCTACGCACCACGGTGACCAGCAGCGCGAGCCTGAAATACCAAAAGCTATGTTGACATAGGTATGGGTTCATATTTATCATCGAGGCATGCCCGCCTCCAGCACGCCCGACCAGGACACGCACCGCATCGCCTCCGGGCTCGCGGCTGCCCTGCCGGTGCTGTACCGGGCACTCGACCGGCGGCTGGCCCAGGACTTCCCGCACTCCAAGCTGCCCGAGGGCCAGCTGGCGCTGCTGCGGCTCGTCGCGGAGCGGGACGGCGTCACCGTGCGCGAGGCCGCCGACGAACTGCTGATGAAGCCGAACAATGTGAGTGCCCTGGTCACCCAGCTGGTCGGCCTGGAGCTCCTGGAGCGCCGACAGGATCCGGACGACAAGCGCGTCGCCCATCTGCACACCACCGCCGAGGCCCGGCGCCGTCTGACCGCGGTCGGGAAGCTCATGGATGGGTACCTCATCGAGGCGCTGGACGCCCTCACCGACGGGGACCGCGCCGCGATCGGGTCCGCCCTCGGCGCCCTGCGAGGGCTGGCACCGCACATTCACCCCGCCGCCCACTGACTGACGGCGTTCGCGCGGCTGTCCGCGCCCCCCCGTAGCCGCTCACCTCAATCTCTCCAAGAAGCAAGGCACCTCCATGCCCTCCACCGTCGTGGATCCCTCCCGCCTGCCCACGCCCACCCCGACCGATACGCCGCGCCGCCGTCGCGGCAGCCCCTGGCTCACGCTGATCGCCGTCGCATTCGGCCTGTTCATGGTCGGCCTGGACGGCTCCGTCGTCTCGATCGCCAACCCGGAGATCGGCCGGGACCTGAACGCGTCCACCACCGATCTGCAATGGGTCACCAACTCGTACCTGCTGGCCCTGGCCGCCGCGCTGATTCTCGGCGGAAAGCTGGGTGACCGTTTCGGACGACGTACCTTCTACATGGTCGGTGTCCTGGGCTTCACGATCGCCTCCGTCGCCATCGGTCTTGCGGGCTCGATCGAGGGCGTCATCGCCTTCCGTGCCGTACAGGGCTTCTTCGGCGCCCTGCTGATGCCCAACACACTCGGCCTGTTGCGCGCGGTGTTCCCGCCGAAGAAGTTCGGTATGGCGGTGGGCATCTGGGCGATGGTCTCGTCCGTGTCCACGGCGCTCGGCCCCATCGTCGGCGGTCTGCTCGTCGAGCACGTCACCTGGGAGTCGGTCTTCTACGTCAACGCGCCGATCGGTGTCATCGCGCTCGTCTTCAGCGCCCTGGTGCTGCCGCAGAGCAAGAACCCCGCCGACCGTCACCGATTCGACGTACCCGGCGTCGTCCTGCTCGCGCTCGGCCTGCTCGTGGTCGTCTTCGGCGTCGTCAAGGGCGAGACGTGGGGCTGGAGTTCGAGCACGACCCTGGGCACCCTCGCGGCCGGCCTCGTCATCCTGCTGGTCTTCGGGTGGTACGAGACGCGCGTCGGGCACCCCCTGCTGCCGATGCGCCTGTTCCGCAACCCCGCGCTGACCATCGGGACGCTCATCACCGCGGTCAACTTCTTCGTCCTGCTCGGCGTGATCTTCTTCGTCATGCTCTACCTGCAGAACGTCCGCGGCTTCACCCCCGTAGAGGCCGGTGTCCGTACCCTGCCGCTCAGCCTGGCCTCCGTCGTCGCCTCGCCGCTGGGCGCGAAGCTCACCGAGAAGTTCGGCGCCCGCCTGTCCATGCCGCTCGGCATGGTGCTCCAGGCCGCCGCCTCCTTCGGGATGCTCGGCTGGGGCGCGCACTCCTCGTACGCCGCGATGTGGCCGCCGTTCATCGCGCTCGGTCTGGGCGTCGGCATGGTGATGGCCGCTTCCTCCGACGCGATCGTCGGCAACGCGCCGGTCAAGGACGCCGGGGTGGCCGGTGGTCTGCAGGCCACCGCGCTGCAGATCGGCGGCGCGCTGGGTACGTCCGTCCTCGTGTCCCTGATCAGCGGCCGGGTCGGCTCGACCCTGACCGGCGAACTGACCTCCGCCGGGGTGCCCGCGCCCATGGCCGACGGGATGCATGAGGCCAAGGACGCCGTGGCGATGGGAATCGCTCCCGTCTCCGGTGACATGCCCGCACAGCTGAAGACGGCGGTCATCGAAGGCAGCGGCCAGGCGTTCATGAACGGCGTGCACACCGCCGTGCTCGTCACGGGAGTGCTCTGCGTCCTGGGCGCGGTCCTCGCGGCCGTCGGTATACGGCGCACCCCGCAGGTCCCCGCCGACCACTGAGACGAGTCGGCGTACAGCGAAGTGCGGGCCGTGCCCCGAAGTGACACTGTGATGCCGCTCATCCACCGTCTGGATGGGCGGCATCACAGCGTTGGACGCCGAAGGTTCCCGTGCGGGCGATTGCGGGCGAGGGCGCCGAGCCAGTGGGCGCTGTGACCGGCGACCGTCGCGACCATTGAAGCTCACTGGGAGTACTCCCCCCCCCAGGCCCTGAGGCAGGCAGGCCGTACGCCACACCCGGGCTGCGGGTGGGGGTCGCTCGAGAAGGCGGTCAGCTCCGGCGAGCTGGCTCTGCCAGTGGTGCAGCGGCTGGACGAGGCGGCCTCCGGCCTGGTGTTTGTTGGCTTCGGCGAGGCCGTGCAGGAGGGAGGTGAGCATGGCGCGGGTGGTGGGGTCGGTCAGCCGCTCGCCTGGCTCGGCGAGTTCAGGCGGCTGGCTTTGGGCGCGGATACCGCTCAAGACGCCCGGGGGGCTGGCAGGACCATCGCGGCGTGGTCGGGCAGGGCGCTCGCGCCGTAGGGGAGTGAAGCCCGGTCCAGGGCGTCCCGGCGACCGGCTGACCGCGGACTGCTACGTGGTGGCGTGGAGGCTCACGACCGCGACCAGGGGAAGGGTCGGCCGAGGCCGCACCCATGATCTGAATCCTCGCTGATTGCAGCCGATCACCGTGACGTCGTCGTTGTGCTGCTGGATCACGTCCGCCCCGCGCTGGACGCGACCGGTGACATGCGCGAGGTGACCGCCCTGGTCCACCGTTTGCTTGGTCATCGAATCCGACAGCATGCCCTGACCGGGCCCTGCTGTTACGCCCCGTACGCCCCGTATGGCAACGGCTCTCTCGGCGGCTCGCGGTTGCGAAGACATGAGGGTGGTTGTCCTATGAACGAGTGGTCGCGTTTCGCTTCGTCGACAAGGTGGGCCCTTTCTGAGCAGGCACCGAGGAGGCAGGATGCGAGGACGGTCGTACGGGCCCGGCATCGGGGTGCTCGTGGTCCTTGCCGCGGTCAGTGCCTGCGGCGCGCTTCCCGAGCGGCGTGATGAGGTCACCGCGGAAGTCACGCGCTTCGAGCAAGCGCTGAAGGCGGGACAGCACGAACGGCTGTGCGCGGCTCTGGCACCTGCCACGAGGGAGGAACTGGAGCAGTCCTCCAAAAGCCGTTGCGAGCAGGCGATCGGCCGGGCGATCGACGAGCGGGAACTCCCCGCGGCCGGTACGGTGCGGGGCGCGGACGTGTACGGCGATCAGGCCCGGGTGATGCTGGAGCGGGACACCGTGTTCCTGGCGCACTTCCCGGCCGGCTGGAAAGTGACGGCCGCCGGCTGCCGCCCACGCCCTCAGCGGCCGTACGAGTGCGGGATCAAGGGCGGGTGAGAGACCATGAGGACACTGTTCATCGGCACGCTGCTGGTGATCATCGGAGGGCTGGCGTACTTCATGACGCTGGGGCTGATGCACCGATGAGCCCCGCACCGGAAAAGGACAAGGAAACCGCACCGGCCCAGCACCGCGTACGTCGCTCTGTCCGGCACAACGGCCTCGGGCTGTTCTTCATGACCACGTTCCTGCTGGCTCTGGTGGGCCAAGCCGTAGCGGGGCACGCCGACTTCAGCAACCAGCTGGTCAGTGACGGCATGGCACCCGTCGGCCTCGGGGCCTACGTGACATCGTCGGACTTCGCCGTCGACGTCACCGAGAACTGGCAGTCGGAATACCTCCAGTTCTTCCTGTACATCTTCGCCACCGTCTGGCTGGTGCAACGCGGGTCACCGGAGTCCAAGGAACTCGACAAGGACGGCACCGAGTCCGACAAGGAGCAGAGGGTCGGCGCGCACGCCACGGAGAATTCGCCCCGCTGGGCCGCGTACAAGGACTGGCGTGGAGTTGTCTTCTCCCACTCGCTCGGCCTGGTCATGGGCGCCGTCTTCCTGCTCTCCTGGCTCGCCCAGTCGGTCACCGGCGTCGCCGCCTACAACGAGGAGCAGTTGCGCCGGCTGGAAGCCCCCACCACGTGGTCCCACTACCTGTCGTCGGCGGACTTCTGGAGCCGCACGCTGCAGAACTGGCAGTCGGAGCTACTGGCGGTCGCCTCCATGGTCATTCTCGCCGTCTACCTGCGGCAGCGCGGGTCACCGGAGTCCAAGCCCGTCGGCGCGTCTCATTCTGACACCGGCGTCGAAGGCTGAGCCGCCTCAAGGGCGCGGCGGTGAGGACAGGGCGGTGGGGGGCGGGGTGAGATGAGGTGAGGAAAGGTGTGCAGACGCGATGCGGAAGAGACCGTCCCGGGATTCCGGGGCCTCGACAGGAGAGCCGGGCTGGTTCGAGCGTTTGGCGGAGAAGGCCTCCACCATCACGGCGTCGGCGCCCTTCTACGGCCTGTGCATGGCACTGGTGGGCGCCTTCCTGGCGACCCAGGCGGCGGGTCTCTCCCTGACATGGCAGGTCTTCGTCGGTGATCTGATGACGGCCGTGGTCCTCGTCCTGTTGGCCCTGCTCAAGAACAGCGAGCGGCGAGCCGAGCACGCGGTCCAGCGCAAGCTGGACGCGATCGCGGTGGCGCTGCTGGAGCAACGTGAGGGCGAGACGCACAAGGCGCGTGACGAATTGCGAAGGGTCATCGGCATGGACGAGGAGGTCTGAACCGTGGCCGGGGTCGCGCGCGGGGACGGGTGTGGCCCGCGTCGGCTGGTGGCGTAAGGAAGCACCCGAAGGGCTGCAATCGAAGGGCTGCACCCGAAGGGCACCCGCCGAGCGGTGGAAGAAACGATCCGGTCTTTGAGTGACCAGACGGGCGTCGGTCATGGTGAGGAGAAGGGGTTCTCAATGGGAGTGCGCGGTTCTGTGGTTGTGATCACTGGGGCTTCCAGCGGCATTGGCCCGGCCACCGCCGTCGCCTTCTCCCGCAAAGGGTGCTCTGTTGTTCTGGCGGCGCGGCGCGCGGAGGCACTGGAGGCGGTTCGGCAGGAGTGCGAACGTCGCCATGGCGCGCAGGCGCTCGTCGTGCCGACCGATGTCACGGATCCCAAGGCGGTCGACGACCTCGCCCGGCGCGGGGTAGAGCGCTTCGGCCGTATCCGCATCGCCGGCAGTTCCGTACTCAGCCGGGCCTTCTCCGTCCGCTGCGCGCGTCCGATGGTGGCGATGAAGACCTGAAGACCTCCTTGCTTTCGGCGCTGGCGCCCACCGGGCGGTGCCCGGCATGGTGGATGGCCAGGGGGCACCGCGCTGAATCGTACATGCCGATCGATTCCTTATGCATTGAAACGAGATGCCCTCCTCGCGGAGCAGGACCCGCAGGCCCTCGTGGCTGATGTCCGCAGTGGAAACTGGACGGCGCGTCACCTCAGCACAGCACAAGGGTCGCTGATGCGCCGCTAGCCGAGATTCAGAACCTCATCGTCGGCGTGCGTGCCGAACTCGGCGACGCGCACCTCCGTGATCTGCTCGTACCGGCTGATCCGATCGGTCCACTCCGCCTCGACACCGAACGCCACCTGCGCGAAGCCCACCCGGCCGACGGCCTCGGCCAGGCCCGGATGTCCAGGGGCCAGCAACCGCACCGGCGCGTCAAGCGCCACGGTGTGCGGCGGCACGAAGTACTCGTCCGGCAGAACGGTGCGCGCATGGACGAGCGCGCCGACAGCGACAACCGAGCCGGCCCCCAACCGTGCGCACTGCAGGACCGTCGCCGTGGTCGCCACATAGACGCACCTGCCGACCTCGCAGCCCAACAGCGTGGCATGCGGCCCCACGAAGACGTGGTCGCCGACAAGCACCGGCTGATCACCGGCGACCGCAGACCCGCGCAGCACCGCGTTCTCGCAGATCACCGCCGCCTCCCCGACCTCGATCCGAGACCCCTCGGCATCGAGCACCGCACCGTACATCACCCGCGCCCTCGGCCCCACGCGCACATCACCGACCAGCGTGGCCGTCGGGGCGACGTAGGCGGTGGGATGAACCTGCGGTTCATGCCCGCGATGCCGGATGCGGATCCCCTGCGTTTCAGCGATCATGAGCGGATTCTCGCCCGACTGACCGCGAGCAAGCTGGCGGATTTCAGACGTCGCGTTCGTCGAGACCTGCGTCATCCGCGATCTGGGGCACTGCGGGGCGAACATTGGCTGATGCGGAACTACTGATCTCTTCGAGGGGTTGTCGGAGGGGGTGACGGGTGGTGATCCTTGCGGTAGGCCGGTGATATGCGGTACGTGGTACGCGCAGGGCGGCGGGTTGACCGCCGAGCGGCAACGAGCTCGAGAGCGGATCCGGTTCGAGGCTGGTGAGCGGTTCGCGCGGGGCGAGAAGAACATGGTGATCGCCAGGGACCTGCGGGTCAGTGAGCGGTCGGTGGAGCGCTGGCGACGTGCCTGGCGAGCGGGCGGTATGGATGCCCTGGCGTCCTTGGGACCGCCGAAGTTGCCGAGGTTGTCCGATGGTCAATTCGCGGGGAGGATTAGCGCTGGACTATGGCGAGAACCCGGGTGTTGATCGGACGGAAGTTCGAGTTGGACTGTTCGTCGGCGGCGGTGTGGCGGCTGTTGCACCGGCACGGCTGGTCCTGGCAGTCGCCGGCCCGCCGGGCGCTGGAGCGTGATGAGGACGCGGTGGGGTTGTGGAAGAAAGAGGTGTGGCCGCAGGTGGAATGACTGCGGCGGCGCTCGGGGCCCATGTGGTGTTCGAGGACGAGTCCGGGCTCTCGACGTCACCGTCCGGCGCCCGCACGTGGAGCCGGCGCGGGCACCCGCTCGTGGTGCAGGTGCGAGGACGCTCCTGGCGCCGCTTCTCGATCGCCGCCCTGTGCTGCTGCAAGGCCGGTGAGACTTCGCGGTTGATCTACCGTCCGCACTGCCACCGCCACCGCCACCTGCCGGTCAGGGGCGCAAGAGCTTCGCCTGGAGCGACTACCGTGACCTGGTCGTGCGCGCCCACCTCCAGCTCGGCGCCCCGATCGTCTTGGTCTGGGGCAACCTCAGCACCCACCGGGCCGCCGGGATGCGCTGGTACGCCGCCGACCATGACTGGCTCGGAACGCGACGCAGGCCGTGACGCAAAACGCGTCCGAGGTGTTCGTTGTCGGTGAAGGCGACGTTGGCCAGTGGTCCGCGACGCAGCAGGGACCACACCCCTTCGACCGAGTTCAGATCCGGAGCATAGGAGGGAAGCTGCACGATAGTGTCGGCGTGGTCCTTGGGGTTAGACGTATGACAGTCATACGAAAGCTGAGGAGTGTCGATGAGCCGCCCCCTTCACCAGGACACGGTGACCCGAGAGGACGGACCTGCCCGGTCGCGGCTGTGCCGGCAGTTCCCCGCGAGTGAGCGTCACGAGAGCCTGGTGAACACAGCGCAGTGACCATCGCCGATGTGGTGTTCGCGTGGCTGGGAGTGGGGGCGTTGGTCGCCGCGGTGTTGCCCCGCGTGGTGGCTGGGCGGCCGGTGTCGTTGCCGGTGGTGTTCCTGGTGAGCGGCATCGTCGTGTATGCGCTTCCGCTGCCGTTGCCGGTGGTCGATCCGGTGGAGCACCGGCTCGTGACGGAGCACGTCACCGAGGTCTGCGTCATCATCGCCCTGATGGGCGCCGGACTGGCGCTCAACCGGCCTGTGGGCTGGCGCCTGTGGGCCTCGACCTGGCGTTTGCTGGGCATCACGATGCTGCTGACCGTCGTAGCGACCGCTGTGGTGGCGTGGTGGTTGCTCGAGTGGCCACCGGCCGCCGCGTTGCTGCTCGCGGCGGTCCTCGCGCCGACGGATCCTGTGCTCGCCTCGGAGGTGCGGGTGGGGGAGCCCACCGAGGACAAGCACGACGAGGACGAGGTGCGGTTCGCCCTCACCAGCGAGGCGGGCCTCAACGACGGCCTGGCCTTCCCTGTCACATACGCGGCGATCGCGCTGGCTGCCGCCGCGGGCAGCGGCTGGTCCGCGGAGTGGATCGGCACATGGGCGGTGAAGGACGTCGCGTTGAAGTGTGTCGTCGGTGTGCTGAGCGGGTTGCTGATCGGCAAGCTGCTGGGCTGGCTGTTCTTCCGGACCCGCTCCTCGGTGCTGCGGCTGGCCGAGTACCGGGAAGGGTTCGTCGCGCTCGGCGCCACCTTCCTGGCGTACGGCGTGACCGAACTCGCCGGTGGCTACGGCTTCCTCGCTGTATTCACCACCGCCTGCGCGGTCAGGGCGGCGGAGCGCGCCCATGGCTTCCACAACGTACTGCACGACTTCGTGGAACAGGTCGAGCGACTGCTGACCGCGACGCTGCTGTTCCTGCTGGGCGCGTTCATCGCGTTGGGCGGTCTGGCACCGCTGACCTGGCAGGGCGCCGCGACCGGGCTGCTGCTTCTGCTGGTGGTCCGGCCGCTGGCCGGGTGGGCCGGGCTGCTGGGGGGCCGCTTGAGGCGCTGGGAGCGGTGGGTCGTGGCGGGCTACGGGATCCGCGGTATCGGCTCGCTGTACTACCTCGCCTACGCGCTGGGGCAGCAGGACTTCTCGGTTCCCGAGCGAGAGCTGTGGGCGGTGGTGACGTTCACGGTGCTGGTGTCGGTCGTGCTGCACGGCGTCACGGCCGGGCCAGTGGTGACTCGTCTGGACCGGCGGCGGGCCGCACAGCCCTCGGAGCCGGGGGAGAAGCGGAGGGACGAGACAGTACGAGTCGAGGGAGCTCCGCGTCCGGCTGTAGGGCCTGTGGGCGACAGCTGAGCCACGACCCGATTCGGTATTCGGTATAAGGAACGCGACAAGAGATGAGCGTGGGGTGTGCCGGGAAGTCTGGTCAGCGTCCGAGGGACGCAAACTTCCCGGCCTGCTGCCGTCGCCTGAGCGGTAGGCCATCGCGGCCGGGCAGCACCCACGACACCACCGCCGCCCGCCGCGACCGCATCGTGGAGCACCGGCGCGAGGCGGGCCTGGGCGCCCTGGCCGACCTCGGCTTCGTCGGCCTCGACAACACCCCCGAGGCCGACCCGGACGACCCGGTCATCGTTACCGGCTTCAAGGCCACAGGCGCCCGCAAGCTCAACCCCGGCCAGAAACAGGCCGACTGGCAGATCCTCACGAAACTCGGCATCGCCGCCACCGGGGCAACCGCACTGCTGCGGGCCCTCCTCGTCCTGACCAACCTGGAGAGCAACCGCTGAAACCCAGCAGACGATCAAGACGCGGGACTACCGCACACAACCAGCCCGAGCAGCGTCTTCAACGATCACACCGGCCCCCATGACCAGTACGAAGCAAGTCGGCGGAGGCCCTCTGAGGACGACCGGCATCGACGGCGAGTTCAAGAGTCTCATCTTCACGACGGATGGAAGCCTTCTCCCGCAGCCGGTCAGCGATGTGTATGCGCTCGTCCTCGCGCAGGTACCGCCGCCCGTAAGCAGAAGCCGGCGTCACCGGCCTGACCGGTGGCGCCGCCGCTGTCCGCCCGGCCGCGATACGTCCGTTGCGTTAGCGTCTGCCGGTCTTCGGCTTGCTCCCGACGATCCAGCATGCCTCGTTGTTGCAGTACCTCTGGTTGCAGTACCTCTGCTTCACGAGCGGGAAGCATGCAGCTCGCTCAGCAGATACGGGCCTGAGCCCCTTAGCCGTTGCCCGGCTCTCCCGGATCTTGAAGCCCATCGCACCCTTGGGCTGGGGAGTCAGCAGGCGCAGTCCCAGCGCAGCGACTTCCAGGTCTTCGGCCCGACGATGCCGTCGGGCGTGCTGTCGCCCATCCAGCGCTTCTGGTACCACTTGACGGCCTTCAGGGTGTCGTTGCCGAAGACGCCGTCGATCGCGAGACGGCCCGAGTAGTGCGACGCCTTGATGAGGGCCTGGATCTCCTTCACCTTGTTGCCCCGGTCGCCGAAGTCGGTGTAGGCGGTGCCCTTGTAGTAGCCGCAGTAGTAGCCGACTCCAGAGGTCATGGGGCAGTTGGGGGCGGCGCTGACGCCTGCCGATGAGGCGGCTGGCGCCGTGGCCGGTGCGGCGCTCGCCGCCGGTGCGACAGCGACCAGGGTCCCGCCGAGAAACGCGGCGGAGACGAGGCCGGTGGTGATGCGTTGACGCATGGTCATCGTCGTCATGGACGCACGGTCCTTTCTCGAGGAGCGGGCCGGGTCCCCCCGTTGGGTCCCCCGACGGCCCGCCGTGCGATGCGTACGTGCATAACGGTATGGACGGACGACCGGGCCGGCGTCCCCTGCTGGTTTGATTCCAGACGAAACCAGGGCAGTACGAGACGAAACCAGGGCGGTACGAGACGAGCCGCCTGCAACTACCGCGGTAGAGGGCGGCTGTCATCCAAGTCTCAGGCGAGGGCACAGTTGCTGCTCCTGATCGAGCAGTGGCAGAGGCACTGACACCGCTCGACCAGGAGCAGCCCGGTGCGCCGGTGGTCATTGTTGCAGCTCGTTAGCCCTGTTGCCGCCGTTGATCGATGATATCCAAGCAGTACACCGCCGACCGCGCCCGGTTCACCTCCACCGTCCACGACCGCCATCTTCACCGACAGCGGATCACCGCACTCCCGGCAGTACCGCCGAGCTGTCCCGCCGCCCCCCACACAGCAGATCGTCCAGCCGCCTGCTGCACCTCACGGCCGGAGTTCAAGCACACGTACTGCAAAGGCGGAACGCTCAGTCAGCAAACGGTCTACATGTATCGGCGCCGCAGCCAGCGCGTTGATGGTGTGGGTTTTCCCCAGGTCCAGAGCCCGGGTGTTGAGCTGGGATGTTGCGAGGCGGGTGGCTTGTTCCATCTCGGGGGGCGCGTTTCAGGCGCCGGTCGGATGGAAACGTGCCGGATTCTGGGGTGCTCTTCCCACCGGGTCCGGGTGGACGCGCTGTTGTGCGAGGGCAGGTTATCGGTGTCGACGTAGATGTCACCACTGGGCTGGGCTGCCGCGACGTTCTGAAGAGACTTCTGGCAGAAGGCACTGTTGCGAGAGGAGGCGGTCATGGGGATCTCGTGTCCGTCCCGCACTCGCAGAGCGCCGTAGACCCAGGTCTTCTCCGGCCCTCGGTCGTAGTCAACCTCGGACTTGATGCGGTGGCCGCCCGGCGATCAGCCGGGCACCGGCGGGAACGGGCGTGGGGTCACCGGCCCGAGGCCGTCGGCGCAGTGACCCTCGCGCTCTGGGGCGGGCAAGTGCAGAGGCCGATGGTCCGTGCCCTTTTCCTCGGAATTCGGATCCTTGGAATGGGCCCGGGACCTGGCGCGGCGCCAGCGTACATCTGGTCCGCTGCGGTCAACCCGCTGTCCGCCCGCACAGTCAGCCGACCCGGCGCCGGCTGTCTGACCAGGCCGATGATCCTGGAGCGTTCCGACTCGGTGATCCGCCGTTTGTGACCATGACTGCCCAGGTTCTCCAGCCCGTTCAGGCGCAGGCGATTGCAGCGGTGCAATCAGCGGCGGAGCGTCTTCGGGCTGCACCTCGGCTCGTCCGCGATGACCGGCACTGGCTCTCCAGACCAGCTCAGTTCGACCACGCGGGCTCGCAGCACCAGCTCGTGCGGCGCCTTGCGTGCCCGCGATCAGCCTGTGCTCACGAGTGGTTGGCCATTTGCTCAGCTGTGGCTGTCCCATGCGGTAGTGTTTCGTCGCCTGTTGTGCTGAGGCATGCTTCGTGGGGCGCAGCGGTCGGTTACTCGCCGGTGACGCCATCGATGGCCCCGCGGAGGAGACCGCATGGCCGACGTGGCGGGCGTACTCCTCGATCGCGTGCTCAAGGACGAACCCCACATCGGTTTCACCGACTTCCGGGTTCGGCACGATGCGCGCGAGGTCGACGGTCATCTCCGCGAAGAGCTGACGCGACTCCTCGCACGCCGTCAGGTAGTCCTCGTAGACGTCCCTGGCCGGCGTGGCGTCCGACTCGTCGTACCAGTCGCCACCGTCAGCGGTGACGTAGGTCCGATAGGGGAAGAAGCAAGGCATCGTGCAGGCCAACGCCCTCTGGAACCAGGCACGCTCAACCCCCTGCATATGGCGCATGAGTCCCAGCAGGGTCAACGCCGAGGACCGCACAGGACGTAGCCGCAGTTGTGCATCGGAGAGGCCCTCGCACTTCCACAAGAAGGCCGCTCGGTGGTAATCGAGATTCGAGGCGATCACCTCCAGCCACGAACCCGATACTGCACCCTCACGTCGGACGGCGAGGGCCGGGCGGGGCGAGGGCAGGCGGATGGCGGACAGCATGGCGTGCTCGCTCCGTACGGCAGTTGACAGCCTGAACGCAGCACCAAGACGGGTACGCCCGTGATCATCGGCCGCCTGGGCACATGGGCGCACCTTCACCCGACTGGGTCGATTGCGGCTTAGCAGCGGCGATCTTGTGGGACGGACGTGATGGGGCCGTGGTTCATCCGGGAGCCGCAGCCTGTCCACCGATGCCGCTTCCAAGGATTCCTCATGCCCAAAGCTGCCGTACCAGCTGACCTGCCACCCCCCTCTGCACCCGCACGGCTGCGCGACATCCTGAAACTGGCCGCGGACCCTGGGGCGCGGTCCACAGACGCGAGCGCGCTGTTCCGTAGCGAGAGCGGGGAGAGCCGCGAAGGGCGGCAGGAGCGCAAAAGACGACTGGCTGTAGAGCGGGTGCGGGCCAATGCCCCGATCAACCTGTTCACCCCGGTCCTTTTGAACGCCTGCCACAAGCACACGAGCGGTGCCGAACTGACGGACATCGAGCAGGACTTCCTCGGGCTCGCGCGGGCCGCCGAGCTTGATGACGACGGTATCCGCGCTTACGGAGACATCTACGCCGGACTCACGCCCGAGGAACGCGGAGCGCTGTTTCCCGACACGGTCGCCGGCCTGGCCCCGGGGGACAGTTTCACCTATCGCCAGGCCGCCGCCGCAGTGGTGCAACTGACCGGCGCGGTCACGGACCTCCCCAACGTTGCCATCGCCACTGACCGCGATGCCCTGGCCGAGGCGAGGCAGCTCAACCCCCAGGACGTCCAGCGCTACGGCTGGAGCACGTTTCTTCTGAAGACTGGCCAGGAAGAGTCAGACCAGGCCCAGCCTGAACAAGGCCGGATGCCGGAGTCATTTCGGCTCTGGACCCTTCAGCTGGGGTGCGAGCATCAGGCGTTCGCGGGACTCGAGGCGGAGGGAGACGATGAGGTTTACCTTGTCGTGAACGTTCACAACCCCAAGGCTCCCCAGGACAACCACTTCATCACCAAGGACTACGAGGGCTACCGCAAGGACGTCTACAAGTCCGTCGAGCTTGAGCTCACGACGGGCCGATTCGACCAGACGATCTCCCTGTCGATCCAGGCATGGGAACACGACTACGGCAAGGACAAACTCCGCGAGGAGATCAACAAGCACTTGAAGGACATCAGCAACGCGCTGAAGGCGGCGATCAAGGACTTTGACCCCCAGGGCAAGGAAAAGACCGCACTGAAGGTCATCCGAGTGATCGCAGACGTGGCCCGCCTCATCCTGAACGCGATGGATGATGACTACATCGGCACGGGAGTCGACGTCTTCACCCCCGCCGAGGCCAGGGAACGCGCCAAGCACGACAAGGCCAAACCCACCTGGCTCAAGATCGTGCAGTACGACAAGGACAACCCCCAGCACGAACTGTCAGGTATGGGAAAGTACTGGTTGTCCACTTATGTGGAGCAGGTCACTTAGCCCCCCCGACGGCCGTCCGCCGTCGTACCGACGGAACGCTGATGGTGTGGTCTGCTCGGCCGAGTGCCTGCAGGGCTCACCTGCGGGCATGCCACGGTTCTTCGGTCCAAGGCCCATAAGGGCCCCGCCGACTGGCAGGGCCCTTATGGGCTGCGGATAACGTCGCGCGCCGGAGGACCCTTCGTTACAGCTCGATGTCGAGCCGCTTCACATCGGTGAACTCCACGCCCAGCTCGTGTGTGCGGCTGTTGTTGGCGCGGAAGTACATCTGCGCGAGGCTGTCAGCCGCGATCTGCTGGAGCTGCTGCTCGTTGGCGCCCTGCTCATCGCTCATCGGCCTTTCCGGCATAGATGCACATCTATGGCTGTAACGCCGTTCGACATCTCCGTTGGAGAAACGCGGTCGCGGAACGGCTGCTGACGGCTCCGGCCCGGCGAGCGGCCAAGTCTGAGAGGCGCGGCCAGCCAGAGGCTTCACCCGTTCGAGGGAACCAACGGCCCGGTCCTCGGCCGTTGTGGTTGCGCTGGTTGGCGTCCTGCCCGGCTAGTGGCGTACTGCCGATCACCTCCCGCTTCGACGACCAACGCTGCACCGCAGATCCTGCGGTTCCTGACGAAGCGCTCCGGGAACCTCCACTACCTGGTCGGTGGGATCGCGGCGGCCTGGGCGCACAGCGGACAGCGGGTCCTGCTCCTGGAGGAAGCCGAGGACTACTGGCGCTGGACCATGAGCGGCGTGAGGCGCAGCCGAAGCCGCCGCAAGAAGGACACCGGGCCGGCCGCCCCGCCGGAGCCGACGACCAACACGCTGTGGACCTCGCCGGACGGCCCGGGCGTCCTGGTGCACCACACCTGCATGTGGGAGGCCCGCCACCCCGCCCGGGAGAGCGACCGAGGCTTTCCCTGTAAGGATCACGATCCGCTGTCAGCGGCGGTGGCCGATGCCCCTCGACGCCTACGACGTGATCGTCCTTCTGCCGAGGTACTGGTCCTCCCGACGTACTGGTCCTCCCGACCGGGAGATCGCGACGACGCACGTCGTTCTCGGGGAGATCGACATCTTCCTGGACACCGACTGCAGGACCGTGCTGCCCGACTCTGGGGGCGAAGAGAGAGTCGCTCCGCTGACTCCCGAGCGGAGGGCGGCGGTTCTGCGTGAGCGCTGCCTGGGCTGCCTCTTGGCCGCCCATTCAACTGGACGGGTTGAGCTGGCAGTCGTGCTGGGAGCTGCCCGTCGACGCGGACTACCTGGAGGGCATCTACCGTGACATGAACCGCGCCGGGCTGCGCCTCCTGGGCTGGCCGCTCGTCTCCGAATGGTGGCCTGACCCGTACAGGCAGCTGCCTGGGCCGACCAGCTGGCGGATCCCGGCTGCGTCCAGCGGTACCAGTCCATCGCGAAGCGCCCGCGCATGGCGCTGGACGCCCGCCCCGCCGCCAGGAACTGAGAGCGCAGGCACCGCTCATGGGTGCGCCATGCCCGATCCCGCCACTGCTCCGGAGGTGGCGCCGCTGTGCGTCGCCGTGTCCACGCGGTTTCGCCGTGGTCCGACCGCTGACATCCTCGTTTAGGCCGCTTTCGCCGCCCATATCCCTCTGGCTGGAGTGCAGGAGAAGGGACTGGGATGGGCACGGCAGCGGCCGGGCACTGGGGTGCGCTCAGCCGTTTGCGCGTCGGCCGGGGCCGCCGCGTCCGTGCCGCCTCACCGGGGGCAGCGGCGTGAGGCGGAGGAAGGGCGGCGGGGGAGAGGTCGGGGCGGGCGCGGTGCCGGCGTGCGGGGTGGCGCCACCGGCCGGAGGCATCGCGGGCGATGTCGACGCCGACTTCCACCACCAGCTTGGGCTCCACCAGCGTGACGTTCAGTTCTTCCCGGCTGCCCCATCCGGCGGAGAACGACCAGCCCGTCCACGGATGTCCGCGCCGTCCCGCAGCGAGCAGGCCGGCGACCGCAGCGCCTGCCGCCCGGACGAGGGGGGCGGTGCGGCCGATGTACTGAAGGCGGTCTTCGGTGTCGTATCTGCCAAGCAGTAGCGTGCGCGGAGCCGGCCGGGGATCCGGTAACCGCGCCGACAACCGCCTCGCTCGTCTCGCGGATCTTGTACTTCCGCCACCCTCTCATCGAGGGCAGGTAGGCGTCGGAGAGCCTAGTGAAGACCAGGCCCTCCACCCCGACCCATGACCATGTCAGCCACTCCGGGCCGGACTCCCGTTGCTGCGCAAGCGAGTTCTCCTCGCATGATCCAGGTCGCGCTCCGTCACGCTCCACAAGAACCTTGCCCGAACCTTGAGATTGGCCACCCCCTGCTCAAGGGTGTCCCCACACCTGCTCGCGATTCCCCAGCTGTGGAACGACTTCCTGGGGACAGGGGCGCGTTTGTCTTCGGCCGATGATTACTGACCTTTTCGGGGTGTTGTCGTCGGTTGGTGGGTCAGCTTGAGTCCGGTGCCAGTGAGGCAGCCGTCGATGAGTTCGGAGTGGCGTTGGACGTGCCGCAGACCGCGGCGGAGGATGCGTTCGAGGTGGTCGTCGTCCGTGAAGGCGACGTTGGCCAGCCAGCCGCGCCGCAGCAATGACCAGACGCCCTCCGCCGGGTTCAAGTCCGGTGCATAGGAGGGGAGGGGAGATAGATGATGGTGAGCCAGTCGTGGTCGGCCGCGTACTGGCGCATCCCGGCGGTCCGGTGCGTGTTGAGGTTGTCCCAGATGAGGACGATGGGGGCCCTGAGCTGGATGTGGGCGCGCACGATGAGGTCGCGGTAGTCGGTCCAGGCAAAGCTGTTGCGGCCTTTGCCGCGGAACTTGCGGTGACGGCGGGGCCGGTAGATCAGCCGGGGCGGCTCGCCCGGCCGGTAGCAGCACAGGGCAGCGATCGAGTAGCGGCGCCAGGACCGGCCACGCACCCGCACCACCGGCGTCTGGCCGATCCGGCTCCAGGTGCGAGCGCGAGAGGGGGTCATTCCGAACCCCGCCTCGTCCTCGAAGACGACGTAGGCTCCCTGCGCCGCCGCAGTCATTCCGCCTGCGGCCACACATCCTTCTTCCACAGCTCGACCGCGTGCTCGTCGCGCTCGATGGCCCGGCGGGCGGGTGACTGCCAGGACCAGCCGTGCCGGTGCAGCAGCCGCCATACCGCGGCCGGCGAGACATCCAGCGTGAACTGCCGGTAGATCAGTATGCGGATTCTTGCGAGGGTCCAGCGCTGGTCTTCCCAGCCGTGCACGGCCGGCCCCCGCGCCAATTCCTGCTCCAGTTCAGCGAATCGATCATCGGCCAGCTTGGGCAGCTTCGGCGGGCCCGCGGAGGCCAGGGCGGCCGTCCCGTCCTGGCGCCAGGCCCGCCGCCAGCGCTCCACCGACCGCACACTCACCCGTAGTTCCTTCGCGATCACCGCGTTCTTCTCACCCTGCTCGAACCGCTCACCGGCCTCGAACCGAATCCGTTCACGAAAGTGCTGCCGTTCGGCGGTCAGCCCGCCGCCCTGTGCGTAGCGCATAGCACCGGCCTACCGCAGGGATCACCACTCGTCACCCACTACGACAACACTTCGAATAGGTCAGTAGGTCTGTTTCGCGATCCGGCGGCCGAGCTGTTCGAGGAACTTCTGCAAGCTGGACGCGGTGACCTCGAAGTCGTCAAACCAGAAGGCCGTGGTGGACTTCCAGACTTGTCCACTGGCTCAGATCGCGAACAGATGGCCCCCGCCGTCGCTGGCGAAGACCAGCGCGATCGGTTCGCCGTCGATCGGAGCGGGGCCGTACTGACGTACGTGCTCCGCCGCTGTCGCAGGTGAGTCGATGAAGTACCCGCTGTCGACATCGGGCAGCGGAGCCTCACCGATCAGGCCTCCGGCCCCCGAAGCAGTGCCGCTCCGCCGACCTGATCGGCTGCAGCGTCATAAGTTTCTCGTTAATCCACAGTGAGGCCGATGAGTTTGTGGCTCCCGGCCGGTCCAAGCTCGTGACACCCCAGGAAAGGACAGCGCCATGTCGGAGCTTCTTGTCGACTTCATCACCTCCCTCGACGGCCACGCATCGGGAGAGGGGTGGCCCGGGTTCTGGGGCCTCGAGGGCCCGGAGTACCTCGCATGGCTCGGCGAGCAGCCCGAGGCCACCTACCTGATGGGAGCGAACACCTACCGCCTGATGTCGGGCTTCGCCGCAGGCGAGGTCCCACATGGCCAAGACGAGTTCAGGCCTGAAGAAGAGGCGTCCGTCGACGAGCTCACGCAAGCGTCCAAGGTGGTGTTCTCCTCCTCACTAGAGGAGCCACTGACGTGGGCCAACTCCACGCTCGTCCGCGACGACGCCGTCGAGGCGGTCCGCGCCATGAAGTCGAGTGGCTCGGGGCTCCTCAGCACGATCGGCAGCCTCAGCCTGTGCCGGTCGCTGCTACGAGCCGGACTCGTCGACCGCTTCCGGGTCGTGATGTTCCCGGTGATCACCGGGGCCACGGGCGAAGAACGCATCTACGACGGCTATCCGGACGTTGCCCTCGAGATGATCGATCACCGCACTTTCGACGGCCGCATCCAGCTGGTCGAGTACAAGCCCCGCGTGCTCGAGCACCCGCCGCTCGGCGTCCCTGCGTAACATCGCCCGCCAACGCCGGTCTGGACGGCCGCCAGACCGGCGGACGGGGCGACGGGGGCGCGGAACCGTCCGGAACTGCCCGCACTGCGATCAGCCCGTCACCATCGTCGCCGTGCTGGCCACCCCGCACCCGATGCCAGAGATCCTCATCACGGGCGGAGTGAACGGGCCGGAGAGGGCGTTCAGGCATCACGTATGCGCAGCAGCAGGCCGCCGGCCAACAGCGCCGCGGCGGCCCACCCGGCGGTCACGCCGAGGCCGGCCCACGGGCTGATGGGCAGGCTGCCGAGACCGGTGGTGGCCTGGATGGCGAGCCCGGCGCTCATCGGCGCCAACTTCTCCAGCAGGCGCTGCCAGTACGGATCGCTGATGGTCTGGGAGACGATGGGGACGATGTAGAGCAGGCCGAGGACGACCCCCGTGCTGGTGGCTGAGTCCCGCACGGCGGTCGCGACGCCGAAGCTCAGAAGCCCGATCAGAACCAGGTAGAGGACCGTCCCGAAGACCGCGCGCAGCGTCGGCCCGTCGGACAGGGACAGGGCCTGGTCGCCGAGGTCGGGCATGATGAGCCGCCCGGCGAGCACCGACCCGAGGACGGCGACCGTTCCGCCGACGGCCACGACGGCGGTGAGAGTAAGGGCCTTGGCCGCGAAGGCGGCGGCTCGCCGTGGCACCGCCGTCAGGGTGGTGCGGATCATGCCCGTGCTGTGCTCCCCGCTGATGATCAGCACTGCCAGGATGGCGACCAGAGCCTGGCCGATGTAGACGCCCATGAGGGTGAGCCTGGTCGTGTCGCCGCCGCAGCCGCTGGCCGTGCAGTTCACCACCGAGGTCGCCACGCTGCTCAGGGCCACCGTTGCCGCGACGGTACCGAGCAGCAGCCATAGGGGACTGGCGACGGTCCGCATCTTCGTCCATTCCGCGTGCAGTGCCAGTCTCATGCGTCCCTCCTGTTGAGAAGGGCGGCGGCCACGGCCAGGCTTGCCACCGCGTAGCCGGCCAGGACTGCGAACCCGGCCCATGGCGCCAGCGGGTAGTAACCGTAGTACGGCGTGTAAGCGCTTGTGACCTGGTCGTATGGCTCAAGCGTCTGCTGGACGGCGAAAGCTGCGCCCGGCGTCACCGTGGCCACTCCCTTCGACACGTCTGCGGGCATAAACGGGATGGCGATCAGGATGTAGGGCAGCACGATGGCCACGATGACCGTGGTGACCGCGCCCGCGCTGTGCCGGAAGAGGGCGCCGACGGACAGGGCCAGGACCGAGGCGGTCGCGAGCAGCGCCGCGGTCCCGAGTGCCACCCGCAGTTCGGTCGAGGACGACACCGGGAAGATGTAGACGCCGTTGCCCCGGGCGAGCCGCTCACCGAGCGGAGTCGCGAGGAGCACCCCCACCAACCCGGCGACGAAGGTGACGGCCCACAATACGATCGCCTTGGCCACCAGCACCCGGCTCCGCCTCGGACTCGCGGCGAGGGTGAGGTGGATCATCTTGTTCCGGTACTCCTCGGTGATGAACAGCGCCCCCACGACGATCACCGTGATCAGTGCGGCGAACGTGCCGGCGAGGATGTCCCGGAGGAGCCCGCCGGTCGGCAGGCTGTCGCGGACAGCGGGCGCTATGTCTCCGGCACCGGTCACCGTGAACCGGGCACCGGATCCCGTGAACGAACCCGAGGCGTTCTCCGGGTAGCCGGCGAAGCTGGGGGACGTGGCTCCCACCTGACCGCCTGTCCAGTTGCCACCGGCCCAGCCCCCTTGGGTACGAAGATCCCCGAAGGTGGCCGTGGACACACTGCCGGCGGTGCCCCCGCCGCCCACGGCAGGCGGAGAGGCGACGAACAGCCCCACCTGCGCGGTCGATCCGAGCCCGCTCGCCTGCGCGGTGCCCACCTTGGTCCATCTCGTGCCGTCGGTGGAGGCATAGCCGGTGATCGTGTCGCCCGAGCGGTCCAGCCGCAGCCGGCGGGGGGACTCGGCGGAGACCGGACCAGGGGGGCCGGCCGTGTCGTTGACGTAGCCGTCCTGCATCCGCACGCCGTGGCTGCCGGTGGCCATGATCGCCGCGTAGGGTGATCCCTGGCGGGTGCTCCCCTTGATGATGAGCCCGGCCTTCGCCCACGGCACGGTGCCGGGCCGCAGGTCCCCGGGGCCTTTGGGGATGCTGCTCTTGAGCGCGGAGACGGAGACGGTGATGCTGCCGTTTCCGGCGAGCGGCTGGTACACGAAGTAGAAGCTGTCGGTGACCGGCTCACCGCCCGGTCCGATCGGAACGGGCGGTGAGCCCTTCTGGTTGCTGCTGACGCCGACGAGCAGCGCGAACAGCACCATCATCAGTGCCGCCGCCAGCATGCCGGTCACCCAGCCGCGGACGGTTCGGAACTTGGTCCACTCCGCGCGCACCACATGCGCGAAGCTGTTTCCCCCGTCCCGCTGCCCGGAACGGGACGGCGTGAGCGTGGCGGTCACTGCGAGACCTCCGTGGGCGTCGCGGCGCGGAACTCGACCGCCCCGCCAGTGAGCTCCAGATAGACGTCCTCAAGGGTGGCGCGGAGTGCTGATACCTCGGAGAACGGCACCGCGCTCTGGCTGAGGAGCGTCACGATCCGTTCCGCGGGCAGGCCGGAGACGGTAAGGGTGTCGTGGCCCGTGGCCGCCACGCTCGCGTCGGCATGCGCGAGGACCCTCATCGCGTGCGTCCTGGCCGTGGTCCGCACGGCCACCCGGTTCCGGGAGGCGGCCGCGATGAGGTAGGCCATGTCGGCGTCGGCGACGGCTTTGCCGCGCCCGACCACGACGAGATGATCGGCTGTGTCCTGCACCTCGTTCATCAGGTGGCTGGAGACCAGCACGGCGCGGCCATGCCCGGCCAGCGACCGCAGGAATCTGCGCATCCAGATGATGCCGTCGGGGTCCATGCCGTTGAACGGCTCATCGAGCATGATGATCGGCGGGTCGCCCAGCAGGGCTGCGGCGATCCCGAGCCGCTGCCGCATGCCGAGCGAGTAGCCGCCGGCCTTGCGCCGGGCTGCCGGGACCAGGCCGACCTGCTCGATCACCTGGTCCACCCGCCGCGCGGCCAGGCCCTGCGTGTGCGCCAGCCACAGCAGGTGGTTACGCCCGCTGCGGCCGGGGTGCAGGGCCGCGGCGTCCAGCAGTGAACCGACATGATTCATCGGATGCCGGAGGCTGTGGTACGGCCTGCCCTCGATGAGTGCGGTGCCCTCATCGACCGCGTCCAGGCCGAGGATCACCCGCATTGTGGTGGACTTCCCGGCCCCGTTCGGCCCCACGAGACCAGTCACCAGACCCGGACGGACGGTAAAGGACATGCCGTCGAGGGCCAGCGTGGCCCCGTATCGCTTGCGCAGTCCGGCGACGACTATCCCTGGGGCGCTCATCGCAGCGGGCTCACGGTTCGAAGTGCACTCATGCCGACGGTTGTACGCGGCACCCGGTTCCAGCCCGGTTGCAGCCGCTGCGACCCGGCTGAGACCTGGGATCTGGCATCGTTGGCGCATGCCACCTCGACCCGCGGGCCGGTTCGGCCGCCCCGCCCGCACGACGACCGGCGGTGGGGGACGGTGAGGGTCCTCGTCGTCGAGGACTTTGAGGTCCTCGCCCGCTCCATCGGCACCGGCCTGCGCCACGAGGGCATGGGCGTCGACGTCGTCCTGGACGGGACCGCCGCCCTCGACCATCTGGCCGTCACCCGCTATGACGTGGTGATCCTCGACCGCGACCTGCCCGGCGTCCACGGGGACGAGATCTGCCGACAACTCGCCCACGGCCGCTGCGCGACCCGCGTGCTGATGCTCACCGCGTCCGACACGATCGAGGACCGCGTCTTCGGGCTCAGCCTCGGCGCCGACGACTATCTGCCCAAGCCGTTTGCGTTCGCCGAACTGGTCGCCCGCGTCCGTGCCCTGGCCCGCCGCGCCACCCCACCGCTACCACCCACCCTGGCATGCGGGGACATCGCCCTAGATCCGGCCCGCCGCGTCGCATTCCGGGCCGGCCGGCGCCTCGAGCTGAGCCCCAAGGAGTTCGCCCTGCTCGAATGCCTGCTCGCCGCACCCGGTCTGGTCATCTCCGCCGAGGAACTGCTCGAACGCGTCTGGGACGCGGCCGCCGACCCCTTCAGCAGCGCCGTCAAGCACACCATGCACCGGTTGCGGGCCAAGCTCGGCGACCCGCCCGTGATCGAGACCATCCGCGAAGGCGGCTACTGCATCGGACCGTCATGACGACGCAGCAGCTCGCCAGAAGGTCCCTGCAGACACGGCTCGCGCTGGCCTACGCGGCGGGCATCTACGCCGCCGGGGGCTTCGTCCTCGCCGTCGTCATCGTCCTGCTCGCCAGCGTCGATGCGGCCACACCCAAAGGCCACCCCGCATCGAGCGTGACCACCGGAGACGGGGGCGGGATCAGCCTGTCCCACCTCCTCACAGGATCCGCCGTCGCCCTGGTCATTCTGATTCCCGTCGCCCTGGCACTCGGCTGGTTCGTCGCCGGCCGGTTCCTGCACCCGCTACGCGCCATCACCGCCACCGCCAGAAGCCTCTACGTCGGCAACCTCCACCGGCGCCTCGACCTCGGCGAGCCCACGGACGAGCTGACCGAACTCGGCTATACCCTCGACGACCTGTTCGCCCGCCTTCAAGCCTCCTTCGAGGCCCAACGCCACTTCGTCGCCAACGCCTCCCACGAGCTACGCACCCCCCTCGCCGGCCTGCGCACCCTCCTCGAAGTCGCCCTCGCCAACCCCGACGCCGACACGAACTCCCTGCGCTCGGCCTGCCAGGAAGCCCTCGCCCTCGGCGAACACCAGGAACGGCTCGTCAAGGCACTCCTCACCCTCGCCACCAGCGAGCGTGGAATCTCTCGCTGGGACACCCTCGACCTCGCCCAGGTCGTCGAAGGAGTGCTCGCCTCCCGCCGCGGCCAAGCAACAGACAGAAGCATCGACCTGGCCGAACACCTGACGCCCGCAGTGACGGCCGGGGACCCAAGGCTGATCGAAAGCCTCGTCGCCAACCTCATCGACAACGCCATCCGCCACAACCACTCAGACGGGCACGTAGAGATCACCACCCAGAACTCCGGCACCCAGTCGACCCTTACGGTCACCAACAGCGGACCGGTCATCCCCGACGACCAGATCCAGCGACTCTTCCACCCCTTCCAGAAACTGGCGCCCGATCGTCACGGCCACCGCGAGGGCTACGGTCTCGGCCTCGCCATCGTCCACGCCGTCACCCGAGCCCACCACGCCGCCCTCACCACCACTGCACCCCTCAAAGGCGGCCTGTCCATCACCGTTCGGTTCTCGCACACATCCCATCCGAACCTCCGCCGGTGAGAAAATTGAGGGCCTGTCAGTCACCGGTGGGATGCACTCAGCGGAGGACCCGGACGATGATGACGCTGGCGCGCTTGGGAGTCCGTGACGTCCCTGCCGCCGTACACTGCCCGAGCCAGCTGCTGCTGACTGGCGGGTGACCGGCACGGCTATCGGGGCAGCTTCGCAGTGGGCTCCGGGCGCGCGACGCCAACGTAATGCATGGCTGTCTGCTCTGCGATATCGAACAGCCGCATCAGTTTTTGGGGGGAGGATCGGCAGTCTCCAACGCCTCGCTGCGGTCGGTCAGCCACTCCATGGTGAGCCGGTGTGTGAACTCCTCCAGGTAGAGGGTGCGCCGCAGTAGTCCGCGGCGGATTTCGAGCGTGCCGCGGGCGAGGTCCGGGTCGGTCGTCAGGATCATGCGGATGTCGTTCGCGAGACCGCCCGCGAAAGCGACCGCTGGCGGGGCCGCGTCACCAACCGCTCGCCTCCTCCGACGGGCTTCGACATCGAGCTGCACTCCGACCGCACACCGCCGCGCCGGCTGACCTGCCGCGGCCTCAGCATGAGTTCGGCCGTCGTCTACGAGGTCGCCCTCGATCCGCGACACACCTCGCTCCGTTCGCCACGCGTGACCCGTGCGAGTAGTCAGTCCTCCAGTTACTCCTCCAGTCACTCCTCCTCCAACTCGCCGGTATTTCCCCGCCCTTCCCGCGTGTAGAGCAGCAGGAAGGCGAAGATTCCGGCCAGCCCGGCCAGGATGCAAGCGGTGTCGGCGACCCCGCCGCCGAAGGCCGTCATCAGTGAGGCGGAGCCGACGGCGATGGCCACCGTCTGGCCCGCGACCACCACGAAACCGGCCAGTAGGAAGAGGGCAACCAGAACGCGCGAGGCATTCAGGCAGAACATGTACATCCGATACTCCTCACCCGAGCCACCCAGCACGTCCCGAGCCACCCGGCTCACCCGGCTCACCCGGCTCACCCGGGAATCCATATCGCCCCAACCACCATCAGCACGCCGATGAGATAGGACGGCACGAGGTAATACAGCGTCACCGGAACGAAGATCCGTACCGGATTGATGTCGGCGATTCCGGCAGCCACATACAGCGGTGCGGCCCCCGGCGGCGAGCAGCCCTCGGACGAGGCCCACACGATGATCGCGGCAAAGGCGATGTACGGCGCGACGTCGGCCGCCGTCAGCGCGGCGAAGGCGACCGGCCCGACCGCCGCCAGCGTCGATGTCGTGTTGAGCGGACCGGCGACGATCACCACGACCAGTCCGACGACGAGCGCCGCGACGATCTGCGGGACGTCTTCAAGGCTCCGTAGAACCGCGGCGAGCTGGTCACCGATCCCCAGGGTGTGCAGCACGTTGGAGGCGGCGAAGGCTGAGATCATCGTGACGCCGATCAGCCCGAGCTTGGGGCTGATCTCCGACAGCAGCGTCCACCATTCACCACTGCCGCGCGGCAGCATCCGCCGCTCGACGACAAGTCCGGCGAGCAGCATCACCACCGGCAGCCAGACCAACAGCGGTACGGCGTCGGAGGCTTCGAGCCCGCCAAGACGCTCCCCGACAATGTCGCTGGTCGGCGAGGTCGTCAGTACGATCGGTACCGCGAGGGCAGCCAGTACGACGAGCGAGGTCCAGCCCGCCGCGAACGACTGCCGCAGCGGATGGATGTCCTCCTCGGCCATCGCCCCCACGCCGCGCCGTTTGACGATGACGTACGCGATGACCAGACGCATCACGACCATCCAGGCACCGGTGACGAAGAGCGTGCCGACCACGTCCTGCGCGCTGAGCACCGGCAGCACGGTCGGCGCCGCGAGCAGGATGAAGAACGCGCCGCTGAACGGGAAGGTGGCGCCGACGCCCGCGTTCCCGGAGAGGACCAGCGCCGCGGTCTCGCCGCTTGCCTTCGAACGCTTCATCCACGGAATGGTGATGGACCCGATGGTCGCCACGATCGCCGCGCCGTTGTGCGCCACGGCACCGAAGAGACCGGCCGAGACCGTCGCCGCGTAGGCGGAGCCCCCTTCGCGGCGGCCGAGGAGGGAGCTGAGAATATCGATCATTCGCTGCACGAGCCCCGTCCTGGTCAGCAGTTCGCTGACGAAGACGAAGGCCAGTGCGGCGAAGGTGATGTCCGACTTCAGCCCTTCGACGAGGGCGTCCCTGGCGACGCGCGGCGCGTCCGTACCGGCGAACGCGGCGCTGGTGAGAAAGCCGATGACCATGGCCTCGCCGATGTTGCGCTTGACCCATACGTTCCACACGACGATGGCCCCGATGAAGGTGACCAAGGCGAATATCGCGTTCATGGGCGCCTGCCGCCCCGGCGGCACAGTGGGCGGTGAAACCCAAGCAGTTCAGTCCAGCGGTGATACGTCCTGTCAGCCCAGCGGTGGTACGTCCAGACCCGCATCGCGGTACGCATCCCCGGCCTCCTCCCCAGTGAGGAACGAGTGCAGCGCGCGGGCCTCGGCCCGTGCGACGGCCGCCGTTCCCAGCGCGGCCGAGACTTCCGTGAAGTGCTGCGCTCCCTCCGGCAGCGGCCCCACCACCTCTGCCTCCGGTACGAACAGCAATTCGCTCATCTGCTGTACGGCCAGATCGGCTCTGCCGTCGACCACGGCCAGCGCGGTGAAGCCCTTCTCCACGACCGTGGCCCGCGCGTTCACCTCGTCCGCTATGCCGAGCCGTTCCAGCAGCCCGGCGAAGTAGACCCCGCTGGCCCCGGTGCGCGAGTAGGCGACGGAACGGGCCGAGCGCAGCGCCGCGATGAGGGCGTCGACAGTGTCGATGGCGGGTCGTTCGGCACCGGGCGGCGCGGCCAGGCCGACCCCGACCCGGGCGAGGTTCCGTACGGAGCCTCTGTCGATCACACCCAACTCGCACAGTGCGGGAAACGAGCCGGTCACGCCGACCATGACCTCCGGCCGGGCGCCCTCCTCGATGCGCTGCAACAGCACGTTCGTCGGGTCGTAGAACCCTTCGACGGTGATACCGGTCTGCTGAGTGAACTTGGTGAGGATGACGTCGTCGAGGGCTTTCTTCACCGCGAGCGCGCTGAAGAGGGACACCTTGTGCGGTGTGTCCGTGGACATCTTTGCCCTTTCGCCTGAGCTTGAGTGGAGTGGGTGTGCGCACCGGCCCGACCGCTCACGCGACCCCCTCGGCGGAGGCGTCAACGAGCAGGCCCGGGCCGCCGAGATTGCCGGACTTGAGCAACAGCGAGAGGGGGCGACGGCCGCCCAGCGGATGGATCCACGGCACTCCCAGCGCCGCCTCCGCACCGACCCGCGCGCCGGTGACCCCGAGGGCGGCGACCACCGCCCCTGACGTTTCGCCTCCTGCGGCGACCAGTCGGCGCACCCCGCGCCCGGCGAGACCGACCGCGATCAGTCCGGTCGCCTCCTCCAGCACGGCGGCCGACCGCTCCACACCCAGCAACCGCTGTACTTCGCGCAGCCGTTCCGGGGCGACGGAGGAGTACAGGACGGGCGCGCCGCCCCCCGCGGGCAACTCGTCGTACCAGGCGAGTGCGGCATCGGCGAGCGCGACCGGATCCGGTACGGCCACCGCGTCCAGGTAGTACGAGGGCCTGCCCGCCTCGCCGAGAGCGGCGAGCTGTTCCAGGGTGCGGCGGGAGCAGCTCCCGCTCAGCACGGCGGCCGACCCGTCAGGCGTCCCCGCGGCGTCCCCGATGGCCCCGATGTCCTCGGGGATCCCGGCGTCCCCAGTGTCCCCGGCGCCCGGAGCCTGCCCGGCGCGCTTCTCCGCGTACGCACGGGCCAACCCGGCGGCCAGCCCCGCTGCACCCGCGACGAGCGGCGCGTCCACGAAGGCCCGGCCCAGCGTACGCAGGTCGCTCTCCTGTGTGCCGTCGGCCAGCACATAGCGCGCGCCCCGCACCCCGGCGGCCGTCAGTGAGGCGCGTACCGCCGCCCGGCCCTTCCGTACCGTAGGAAGACCGATCAGCGAGATCTGCTCGTGGGTCTGCGCGCGCAGCAGCCGGGGCAGATACGAGTCCGTCATCGGGGTCACCGGGTGGTCCCGCATGTGCGACTCACCCAACAGGACGCCGTCCACGAACAGGTGACCCTGGTACTGGGTCCGCAGGTGTGCGGGCGAACTCGGCGTCAGCGGTACGGGGCCCGCTCCCGTCGCGTGCGCCAGCGCGTCCAGGACCGGGCCGATGTTGCCGTGCGGCGTCGAGTCGAACGTCGAGCAGAACTTGAAGTAGAGCTGCCCCGCGCCCTGTGCGCGCAGCCATTCGCACGCCTCGGTGGACGCCGCGACGGCATCCGGCGCGGGGGCCATCCGGCTTTTCAGCGCGACCACCAGCGCGTCATGCGGGGGGAGTTGGGGAGCGTAACCACCCTCGCTCGTACCCTCACCCCCAGGCACCCTGAAGAACAACAACGTCCGCAACCCGGCGCGGCGCAGTGCCACGGCGACATCAGTCGCGCCGGTGAAGTCGTCGGCGATGACCCCGAGAGGGCCTCGCGGTGGGTGAGGTTCGGTCATGGTCATGCGGGCCTCCCCGTGAGGGTGGTGCGCAGGCACATGGCAGCGGCCTGCGGGCCGGAGACGACGGGCAGACCCAACGCGGCGGACAGCGGCGCGGCGGCGGGCGCCAGCGAGTACTGGGCGAGCAGGACGGCATCGGCGCCGGCCGCGTACGCGAGACATGCGTTCCGCAGTACGTCGGCCAGCGCGGCCGTGTCGTTCCCGCGGGCCGCGTCGCAGGCGTCGGGTGCGACCACGCCGACCGGCTCCGTCGCCGAACCGGCAGCCGTCACGGCGGCGGAGAAGCGGGCCACCGAATCCCGCATCGCCGCCTCGAACGAGGCAAGCACCAGCACCCGGCCGAAGCCGGAGGACAGCGCGCGGGTGAAGGCGGCCGCGTCGGGCGCCAGCAGCGGGACCCGCGCCTCGACCTCCTCGGTGACCGGACCGTACAGCGAGCAGGTCAGCAGCACCCCGTCCGCCCCACCGTCCAGCGCATACCCGATGAGCCACCGCATCCGATCCCTGAGGGCGGGCGGCAGCGGCCCCTCAGCCGGCGCGTCGGTCAACAGCCGGTCGTCCAGCAGGTTCCAGGGCTCGGCGGCCGGAAACTCCTCGGCCAGCCCCGCGACCGCCGGGGCGACAGCGGCGGGGGTGGCGCTGATCAGTGCGATACGCGGCGCGCGGTCCGCCTTCCCGCCGCTCATCGGGGCACTTCCGACCCGGGGTGCGCCGAAGCCGTTCCGGCCTGCTCAGCGATCCACGACAACCCGCTGATCGTGCCGTTCGCCGGGCGGTACTCGCAGCCGATCCAGCCCGCGTATCCGGCCTCCAGCAGTGTGCCGAAGACGCGCGGCCAGGCGATCTCGCCGCTGCCGGGCTCCGTCCGGTCCGGCGGGTCGGCGATCTGGACGTGCCGCACCCGGGGAAGGTGCTCGCGCAGCGTCGCGACGAGATCACCTTCCTGGACCTGTACGTGGTACACGTCGAGCAGCAGCCCGAGCCCGTCTCCATCCCCGTCGCCGCTCCCGTCCCCGTTCCCGCTGAGTTCGGCGAGCGCCTCCACGACGGCGGCGGCCCGCGCCTGGGTGTCCGGCACAAAGCCGGGCGCGTCGCGGCCGTTCTGCGCCTCGAGGAGCAGACACACTCCGGTGCCCCGCGCCCGCTCGACCGCCCAGGAGAGGTTGCCGACGTAATGGGCGAAGGCGCGGTCGTCACTGACGCCGGGCGGCCGTACCCCACCTCTCACGTGCAGGAAGTCGCTGCCCAGCTCGACCGCGTAGTGGAGGCCGCGCTCCAGGTCGGAGCGGAAACGGTCCGTGCCTCCCGGGAGAATGGCCGCGCACCCCCGCTCCGGTGAACCAGGCCCGCCCGCCGGGGTGTTGATCAGTACCTGGTGCAACCCCGCGTCGGCCAGGCGACGGCGGAGTCTGGTGGCCGGGTACGGATAGGGGTCCGCGTACTCGACACCGGTGAAGCCCGCAGCGGCCGCGGCGTCGAAGCGCTCTTCGAAGGGGACCTCGGTGAACAGCCACTTGAGGTTGGCGTCAAGACGCAGCCCGTTCGGCGCCCGCATCAGTGCGCTCCGAAGTGCGCTCCGACATGCGCTCCGACGTGGGCCGCGGCGTTTGCGTACCCGGGGTTGACCAGGTGAGCGGGCGGGCGCCCGGCGAGCACGTCGATCACCTGCCGGGCCGCCATGGCGCCGGACCTGGCGCGCGCCTCGCGGGTGGCGGCACCGATGTGCGCGGTGACCAGCACGTTGTCGAGCGCGCGAAGCCTGCTGTCCGCCGGAAGCGGCTCGTGCTCGGTCACGTCCAGTGCGGCGCCCGCGAGTCGACCGCCCTCGATCGCGTCGGCGAGCGCGTCCTCGTCCACGACCCCGCCCCGCGAGGTGTTGATCAGATACGCGTCGGGTTTCATCCGGCGCAGTGCGGCGGCGTCGATCAGATGGCGGGTGTGCTCGTCGAGGGAGATGTGCAGGGTGAGGAAGTCCGCCTCCGCCAGCACGCCGTCGAGGGACCGCGCTTGGACGCCGGTCTCGGCGAGGAAGTCCTCGTCCAAGTAAGGGTCGTGGGCAACGACCCGCATGCCGAGCGCAAGTGCGGCGCGGGCGACGGTCTTGCCGATGGAGCCGAGGCCGACGACGCCGAGCGTCGTGCCGTGCAGCTCACGCCCGCTCTCCTGCGTCCAGCCGCCGCTGTGCACGGAAGCGATGTTCTGGGGAAGGCGCCGGGCGCAGTTCAGCATCAGCGCCAGGACGTGCTCGGATACGGATATCCGGTTGGCGCCGGGGGTGCAGGTGACCGCGACGCCCTGCCGGGTCGCCGCCGCCACATCGATGTTGTCGTAACCGACGCCGCAGCGCCCGAAGACCTTCAACGCGGGTGCTGCCTCGATGACGTCGGCGGTGAAGGGGTCGGTGCCTGCGACGATGCCCGCCGCGTCCGCGACACACTCCGCCAGAGTGCGTCCGGTGGCCTCGCGGTCGGCGCGACGGGCGAAGACCGTGTCCAGGCCCGCGTCTTGGAGCATCCGGTCGACCTCGCCGCCGGGTTCGAGATAGGGCGTCGTCACGAGGACACGGGGCGGGATTTCGTACGGGGACAGGGGCTGCGCCATGGGGAAGTCCTCTGTTCTGCTCAGCTCTGCGCTTACGCGTCCAGTGGTCCATCTCCGAGCCCGAAACTATAGTATAGAATTTGCCTCAATCCTATAGCAGTGCATGAGAACATGTGATCGCGAGGAGAGGGGCCGCGCTACCATCGGCCGACAAAGGAGGCTCGCATGGTTACGCGCCCGTCGGGTCGGCTCCCCCTGGCCGATCAGATGTATGAGGTGCTGCTCGGGCAGTTCATGGACGGACTGTGGTCGCCCGGCCAGTCGCTCAACATCGGTGCGCTGACCCGCGAGTTGAACGTCAGCCAGACCCCCCTGCGCGAAGCGCTCGCCCGGCTCGAACACACCGGTCTGGTACGTCGCGAGGCCCTCAAGGGCTACCGGGTGGCCCCTCTTTTCAGCGAGACCGAACTGGTCAAGCTGATGGACGCGCGCCTGGTGCTTGAGCCGACCCTCACGTACGAGGCGGGCCGCCGCACCACCCCCGAATTCCTCCAAGATCTCGCGGGCAGCATCGCCGACCTGCGGCGCTGCGCGGAGGGGGGCGGATCCAAGTCCGTCCGCGCCTACCTGTCGGCCGACGAGCGCTTCCACTTCCTGATCGCCGAGCAGTCGGCCAACCCCTTCCTGGCGTCGGCCTACCGCTCGCTCGGCGGGCATGTGCAGCGCTTCCGCCTCTTCACCGAGCTGGGCTCCTCCGACGCGGCGTCACCCGCTCACGACCACACCGCTGTATACGAAGCACTGGCCGCCGGGGACGCGGCAGGTGCCGCCGACCGGATGCGGCAGCATCTGGAGAACGCGAAGGCGCGTGCGCTGAAGGACCGTCAGGCAGTCCAGGCGAACTGACTCAGGTGTGGCCGCGCAGTGGCCTGATGACGCGCACCGCGATTAGAGGGACTCCGTAGGTGCCGTCCGACTCGTGGTGCACGGCCCGTATCCGGGCCGCCAGGCGGGCATCGGCCGCCTGGCGGCCCGGTCCGCAGCCGTCCGCCGCCAGTAGTAGAAGCTCGAGCGGGCGATACCGAGGACGCTGCAGAGCCGCTTCACGCCGTAGCGGCGCTGGAGGTCGGCGACGCACTGGAAGCGGTTCGCCAGCGCGTCGCCCCGGCGAAATACTTCGCCGCTTTGCGCAGGATTTCACGTTCCTCCTTCAGCTCGCGGACCTTCTTCCGCAAGGCTGCGTTCTCCGCTTCCAGCGGGGCCGGCGGCTGGGCCGGTTCCTGAGTTCGGCGTTCCCGGGGACGGCTTGCCCCGGCTGCCCGGATCCAGTTCCGCAGGGTTTCCGGGTTGATTCCCAGATCGGCGGCGACCGACCTGATCGTCGCTTCGGGCCGCGACTCGTACAGCGCGACCGCATCCGCCTTGAACTCCGGCGGGTGATTCTTCATGACCACGAGATATCCGTCCTCAGATCCTCAGGATCCAGTGTCTCGTGTGTCCAACGTGTCAGGGGTCAAGACCCACACGACCGCCGGATACAACGAACTACCGGTAACGCACCCGACGCACCGGCCGAGGCTGGCCGGACTGGGGCCATCCAGCTGCCGTGAACGCCCCTTCGGAGAGAACTGGAACGACGTCGCAGACGCCCAGTTCGGTTGCGATGTCCACGTCGTCGGCGAAGCCGCCGTCCGAAAGTTCCCGGCCTGATGCGCTGGCGGCGACCGCGGTCATGACATCCGGCGTCGCCTCGAAGCAGGCGGCAGCGGCGGCCGCCTCGGGCGACAGGGAACCACCGCACTGCTTCCGCAACGCGGCGAGGACTGCTCCGGCACCGAGCAGGTCCTCCAGCGCGGGACGCAGACTGCCGTCAGGCCATCGCTCCCCCGAGGCGATCACGGCAACTGGACGGTCGAGGGTTCCATAACCGTGCTGCCCGAGCCAGTTGCCCACCGCCGTCGCGTTGCGCAGACAACCCGCAACCACCAGCGATCCGCCGGCTGCGGCGGCGATCGACGAACCATTGGGAGAAGGCAGCACCAGGCGCGGGACGAACGGAGCACTCCTCAGCGCGGTCGGCGAAAGCGACCATGGCGAGTCCGGCGTGGCCATCCGGCGCCCAACAGCCAGCCGGGCACCCATCTCATCAGCGAACTTCGACGCGGACTCATCCCTCCAGGCATAGGGGAAGACCCGCATCCCGGACTCCACCGCCACCGACACCGAGGTCGTGAACGACAACACGTCGACGACCACCACACACGCGACATCCGCCGCGAGCCGTTGCGCGCCGACAGGCCCCCAATCGAATCGCGACCCACTACCTGCCTGCAAGAACCACTCGTCCATAGCAGATGACCGTGCCATTGCTCCCCAACACCGACACCACCGGGTCCACCCTCACCCGAAGCCGAGACCCACCGGTCCCACCCGCGCCCATGAGCACTTCGACCTGATCAGTGTCGGCAATCAGGACGTCTCCACAGAAGAGCTGCACTCAAAGGGAATGCTGCCATTCCGCCACCCACGCACACCGCCGTGCCCGGCCGTCTGGGACGCGATTCAGACAAGGCCCTGACCAGCCTGGACAGCCCGAGTATGTCCGGGACAGCCAGCTGCCGTTGCCTCACGCCATCAGCGGTCAGCAGTATCTGTGGTGCCAAGCCGGGCGAGCCGTTGTAACACCTGCGCAGTCTTACGACCAGTTGCTGTTCGGCCGCCCTGACAGCCCGAACGACTCGATCCCTGCTCCACTCAGTAACGCAAACACCGGGAAACCAACCAGCATCCCGGCGACACAAACCGTTGCACATATAACGGAGGGAAAGCGTGAGACATCCAGGGAAGTTATTCGCCGTCATGGCGCTGAGTCTGGCCGCGGTGCTCACCGGCGCCTCAGGCGTAGCTGCCGATCCAGGCCCCACGCCACCGCCACGTACCAACAGCACCAACGAGCCGCTATACATGGTCAAGGGATTCGACCCGCCGGAAATCAACGACGACGGCCCCGGAGTCAGCTGCACATCCCGCTGGAACACCGCCGAAAGAGCTATGAAGCGCTGGGGGTGGAGAGGAAAGTTCGTCCAAGTGGGTTTCTACAACGGCGACACACACTGCAACCTCACCCTGGCCAGGAATGGCGACGGCACCCGCGACCTGCCCCTCGTAGAGCTGGGACGCCGCCTGGCGTGGAAGATCTACAATAGGGATTCCCGGTACGGACGGAGCGTGGACCTCGTTGGCCACTCCATGGGCGGTCTCATCATACGGGCGGCTCTGACAGGAACCGAGCGCCACATGCGGGGATGGCCGCCCTACATCTACGTCGAAGACGCGGTCACCCTCGGTACCCCCCACTACGGTGCGTGGATCTCCGATCTCATCTGTTCAGCCGTTCCGATCAACCGTCAGTGCGAAGACATGCGCTCCGAATCCGTCTTCATGCGCTGGCTGCATTCCACAAATGTGCCGAAATCCGAACAGGGCACTGACTGGACACTCATCGGCTCGGAAGCCGACACTGACGTGGCTGTCGGCAGTGCGACTCCGGTCGTGGACGAGGCACAGCATCTGGTGCGTTACACCAGTTCCAGCAACATCGGGCACAGCCAGTTGCGGACAATCGCCTACGGTTGGTGGCCCCTGCGTCACTCCCATGACAGCGGTGAAAACTGGACCGACACGCGCAATGGGGCGGCGCCGCTCCGCGCCACGTTCAACTCCCTATACTGGGAATCCCGATGGTGAAGCACCAGCAATAGCGGCACGATCCACCGCGGTGTCCAGGGCATTCTCGCTCCGGGCATCGCGGGCATCGCGGGCAACCGGAAGGAACAATCGCGCCGCTATGCCTCGCCCTGCGTAAGGAAATCCGCGCGGTGCCCGCCCGCAGCGAGGCCATACCCTTCGAAGAGAAGATCCACTGTGTCCGCCGCCTGGTCAACCTGGTCGAGACGGACCTGGCGGAGTCATGAGCGCTTTCTGCTGCGGCCACGACTTCCTGTAGTCCGTCATTACGGTCCACCATGCTTAATGCCTCCAGAGCTTGGGATGAGGGGGCAGATCGTCGTACGTGGGCTTCACCGATCAGCTGCGGCGTTGGCAACGCAGGGGGCGCGGTGGGCCCGCCATGGGAGCCCCCGGTTTGCTGAGCGTTTCGCTCTGTGATTCGCGTTTGGTTCCGTGTCGTTGGATTCCGTGCCAGTTTGGGATGGTTTTTGCGGGTGAGGCGGAAGGCAGGCCTGCTCCGGGGGCGTACTCCGCCCCTTCTCTGTCGCCCGATGGGACTGCGACTGAGGCTGGGAGGAACAGATATTCGAGAGGGTGCTCTGACGGCTGTGGGGCGCCTCACGTGCGGGTTGCACCGTCCTTGAGACGCCGGTTCAGGGCTGCTGTGAGTCCCGCCATCGCCAGTGCGGCCAGGGCGAAGCAGCCACAGACGAGGCTCACGGTCTCAACCCATGCGGCGGGCCTGCCGGACAGCGAGGCGGAGAACTGGGACCCTGCGCCGAGCGCACCCGATGCTGCGGCGAGCAACCATGTGCCAGGGCTGAACGCAGTCCAGGCATTACCCGCAGCCGCAGCCCGGGCGATACGCAGGACGACTCGCCCAGCAAGCACCGCGCAGGCGATCGGCGCGATAGTGGCCAACCCCAGCAAGAACACCACGGGCAGAATCCAGGTACCGGCATCTTCGGACGAGAGGATCATGAGTGCATGACCGCTCGAGCGGTAGGAAAGTTGCCCTGCACAGGACGAGGGTCACGGGCAACGAAGAGAGTGATCACAAAAGGGCATCTCATAAACCCCCGATGGCAGGATGCCCGGTGCCAGCCCTGGCCGTGTCCGTTTCGATCGCGTCTCGCTATGTGGTTCGTGTCTGGTCCGGGATAGGTTCCGCGCCAGTTCGGGGTGGCTTCACGGGTGAGGCGGCGGGTCATGAGGTCGATCATCACGACGTGGATCATGGCTTCGGACCGGTGCGAATGGGTTTCGTAGTCGCGGGCGAGGCGTCGGTGGTGCATGAGCCAGCCGATGCTGCGTTCGATGGTCCAGCGTCTCGGGATGATCGTGAATCCCTTGGCGCCTGGCGGGCGTTGGACGGGGTGGACGTCGATGCCGAGGCGGGCGCCGTGCTCGATGGCGGTGGTGTGGTAGCCGACGTCGACCCATGCCTTGGTGACGTACGGGTGGACGGTGGCGATGCGGGTCAGCAGGGTTATGCCGGCCGCGGTGTCGGAGACGCTCGCGGAGGTGACCAGCACGGTCAGCAGCAGTCCCAGGGTGTCGCAGCCGAGCTGGCGCCTGCGGCCGATGATGCGTTTGCTTGCGTCGGTGCCTTGGTCCGCCGGGTGCACGTTGGCGGAGGTCTTGATGGTCTGGGAGTCCAGCACGCAGGCGGACGGTTCGTTGCTGCGGCCCTCGCTCTGGCGGACCGGGGTCCGCAGCAGTCCGGTGAGCTGCTCGAACACGGCGTCTTGTTGCCAGCGGGCGAAGTAGCCGTAGACCGTCTGGTGGGGCGGGAAGTCGTGGGGCAGGAACCGCCAGGGGATGCCTGTGCGGTCCACGTAGAGGCTGGCGTGCATGACCTGGCGGAGGTCGTGTTCGAGTGGGCGTCCGATGTCCAGGGCGAACTGGCGGCGCTTGGTCCGTCGCCGCTAGGGCTGTCCCGTATAAGCGTGTGAGCTAGGGCGTGTTTGAGATGTGGTCACAGCGGTTGCCGTATGAGGGCAAGTTGGGCAGCGGGGATCGGTTGACCTGCCACGAACGCGCCAGGGGCCGGGCCGCTGCCCGACCCCTGAGTCTGTCAGGCGGCCGTTCCGCCAGCGTTGCGGATCAGCTGCTGAAGTACCTTCACTGTGGTGACGTAGTCCGCGTCGTCGATGCCCTCGTGGAGGACGGCGCGGAAAGCGGGGGTGGTGCTCTTGATGTCGGCGCGGGCCTGTTCCCCCTCCTGGGTGAGCCACAGCCGGTCCTCGGTGTCCCGCGTCAACCAGCCGCGCTCCAGGAGCACCTCGGCCTCTGCCGCCAGATCGTCCTCGGGTCGTATGTAGGAGGTCATGGCGGCCTGCAGTTCGGGGAGGGTCATCCCCTTGCCGTCGGGGGAGATGTCGTTCTCCGACAGGTTGCGCAGCAGCCAGAACTGGGGCTGGGTGTAGCCCTTTTCCGCCTGCTGGGCCCGGATGTACGCGATAAGCGCCTCGTAGGCGACACCGGTCCAATATGCGGCGGGCTGTTCGGCGAGTTCGGCGTCGGAGAGCTGCTGGGTCGTCATGGGATGTCCCCTCCTGGCGTTTTGGTGCGGAGCCTGCACGCTGTGCAGGTCATGCAGAGAACGTACGACCTCAAGTGCGGTTGAGGGCAAGCGGGTGACCTTTCGGAGGTCGTCGGTGCGAAGGCAAGGTGTCCAGTCCCAGGTTCCGAGCTGAGGCACGTTCGAGGGGTGATCAAGGTCGTGAAACAATTTTCGAATGTCTCGTGGCGATCTGACGAATGCACAGTGGGAGCGGCTGGGAGCGGTGTTGCCGCCACTGCCGCGGATGGGACGCAAGCCGCGGGATCGGCGTCAGGTCTTCGACGGGATGTGGTGGCGGGCCCGGACGGGTTCTCCCTGGCGGGACGTGCCCGAGAGATATGGGCCGTGGGAGACCGTGTATACGCTCTTCCGGCGCTGGCAGATCGACGGGACCTGGGCGAACGTTCTGAGGAAACTCCAGGTCAAAGCGGATGCTGCCGGGCACATCGAGTGGGAGGTGTCAGTGGACTCAACCGTCTGCCGGGCCCACCAGCACGCCGCTGGCGCCCGGAAAAGGGGCTCCCGACCCGGGCCGGACGCTTCCCGACGGGCTGGCGGCCGAGCCGAACGACCACGCGCTCGGCCGCTCGCGTGGCGGCCTGACCACCAAGATTCACCTCGCGGTCGACGCCTCCTCCCACGTTCTGGGCTCCGTCATTACCGCCGGACAGCGCGGTGACGCACCGGTATTCACCTTCACCGGGCTGAGCCCTCGCTGCTTCGGCAGGTTGGTGACTGCGCTGCGGCGCGAGGGTGCGGAAGCGGTACGGCGGGGTCGGCCGTGGGGCCTGACACTGGAGAACCGGGTGCTGCTCGTGACAGCTTACTGGCGCACGAACTTGACGTTGCGCCAACTCGCGCCGCTGTTCGGCATCTCGAAGTCCGCGGCCAACCGGATCATCGGCCATCTTGGCCCGCTTCTCACGCTTCAGCCCAGACAGAGTTTCGCGCCGGACACCGTCCTCATCGTGGATGGCACTCTGGTGCCCACCCGCGACCACACGATCGCCGAACAGTCCAGGAATTACCGGTATTCCACCAACCACCAAGTCGTCATCGACGCCGACACTCGTCTGATCGTCGTGGTCGGCGAACCCCTGCCGGGCAATCGCAACGACTGCAGAGCCTGGGACGAATCGGGAGCGAAAGCCGCCGTCGGCAAGACCATGACGATCGCCGACGGGGGTTATCCAGGGACCGGACTCGTGATGCCGCACCGCCGCAGGGCCGGCGAAGAACTCCCCGACTGGAAACGGGAACACAACCGCTCCCACAAGCAGGTACGCGCCCGCGTCGAGCACACTTTCGCCCGCATGAAGACCTGGAAGATCCTCCGCGACTGCCGTCTCAAGGGCGACGGCGTCCACCACGCCATGCTCGGCGTCGCCCGCCTGCACAACCTCAACCTCTCCAGATAGGTCGACCGCCACACCGAGACGGGCCCACACTTATCCGAAGATCATTGCGGGACAACCCTTAGCCGTCGCGCGCGGTCATGTTTCCCTACATTTTTCCTTGGGACCGGACGAGCCCTTCGTATGGTTGGTCCACCAGGGACGCCGGGTGTGGCTTTCATGTTTCTGCCGCTTGTGGCTTCATCTGATTGGCCACCCGGCGTCCCACGACGACTCGGCTGCCATTTAGGAATTGCGAATGATCGCTGAGTAGGGAATCGACAGCGAGTCCGTCCGTGGGGAGGCACCAGCACCACATCGCGCGGAGGCACCACATGGCCGCGATGTGGGCTGGCATCGACGCAGGACACTCGTTGGAGGGGCGGTCCGGCAAGACCGTCCCCGCCATGCCATCAGCCCACTACACTCCCGACAGTTCCGGTCAGCGCCACAACCGTCGGACGCTTGCTGCACAGCCAGGACTCGGTGCGCGTGTGGTCGGCGATGGCCCAGCCGGCCAAGCGGTGTACTCGCACGAACCTCACTATGCGGCAGCTCGCACCGCTCTTCGGGATCTCCTCGGCCACCGTCTGCCGGGTCATCCAGAGCCTGCGGCCGCTGCTGGCGCTGGAGCCGGCCCCGCGGCCGGTCACCGACGTGGACCGGTTGTGGATCGTGGACGGAACGTTGGTCCCTGTCCGCACCGCACGCTCGGCGCCTCATCGAGGCACTACCGGTTCTCGGCGAACGTGCAGGTTGTCATCGACGCGGACAGCCCTCTGGTGGGCACCGGCCTGATCGTCCCGCACCGTAGAAGGGCCGGACGGCCTCTCCTGCAAGGTCAGGAGGAGGACAACACTGAACACCGCCGGGTCAGGGCACGCGTCGAGCACACCTTCGCCCGTAGGAAGAACTGGACAATCCTCCGCAACTGCCGCCAGAGGGGCGACGGCCTCCACCACGGTGTCGCCACCATGCACAACCTCACCCTCGCCGCATGAACCGACAGACCAGCCGCGCATTTCAGGCCGCATGACCACGGCCTTCTGCAACACCCTCAGTCGCGTCGGATCAGTTCGGGATTGATGTGGCGTCCGACCAGGGGCAGCGTGCCAAGCACCGCCACGATCAGGACGGCGAGCGCGGCCAGGGCGAGCAGGGGGATGCCCGCACCGTCCCAGAGGACCTCTCCGCCGCCTGTGACGAGGTATGAGGACTCGGCCAGTTTTCCCGCGACCAGCGCGAGGACCAGGCCGAGGGCCAGGGGCAAAACCACCTGGGCGCACTGGACGAGCCGCAGCGTACGTGGCCTGGCTCCGATGAGGGAGAGGGCGGTGACCTGCGCCCGGCGCTCTACCGCACGGTCGGTGACGGAGACCAGGAAGGCAGCGACGCCGATCATCAAGCCCATGATCATGCCGACGGCGAGCAGGGTCTCGATGACGGTGATCTGCTGAAGCGCGTCGATGTTGATGCCGACGGGGTCGACATCGGCGGTGGGCACGATGGCGCCGATGCGGTCGAGCACCGTTCTGACGGTCTCGGGGTCGGACGCGCTGGCGAGGATCAGGCTGCCGGCCGCGGGGAGGGCACCGGGCGGCAGCTTGGACGGCGGGTAAAGGACGGGCGCGTCGACTGAGGTGATGTCGTAGCCGGAGTACAGGGCCTGCCGACGCGGCACGTAGACCTTCACGGACGTGCGGCGGTCGCCCTGCCGCAGGTGGACGGTGGAGGGGGCGATGGGTTCCTCGGTGACCGCGGGGTCGGTGAGGCGGAGCGGCGTGCCGTCCACGCAGCCCTCCAGACGACGCACCATCTTCGCGAGCTGGCCGCAGGTCGCGACCAGGGCACGTGCGGGAATGCGCGGGCCCTCTGCCTTGGGATCGAAGGGCGGTTCCATCACCATCGCGTGTGCGCGCAACTCCGGGATGTCGCGGAGCCTGTTCTGCTGGTCCTTGCTGAGGCCCGACAGGGACAGGCCGTACTCCTGGGAGGGTGAACTGGGCCGCAGGATCTGGTCCTCCTCGACGAGGACGCCTTGAGCCAGGGATGCGGAGAAGACCAGGAGGACCAGCCCGGTGACGACGCGCATGGCGCTGCCGGGCTCGACCTCGTTGCGGCGCATGGCCAGATTCAGGGTGAGAGAGGAAGAGCGGGCCAGGCGCTTGGCGAGGAGGTACGACAGGAGCGGCATCGTAAGAACGAGGCCGAGGCCGGTGAGGAGCACGCCGAGCGGGACCAGCAGTGTGTTGATGCCCGTCGTCTGAGCCGGACGGTCGGTGAGGCC
This sequence comes from Streptomyces sp. NPDC003379, assembly GCF_053589195.1. Lineage (NCBI taxonomy): Bacteria > Bacillati > Actinomycetota > Actinomycetes > Kitasatosporales > Streptomycetaceae > Streptomyces > Streptomyces sp. NPDC003379. The sequence goes on from NZ_JBSFRK010000016.1 coordinate 122,573, forward strand.
GGTCAGACAGTAGCCGGTGACGATGCCGAGGCCGGTGACGAGCAGGAGGCCGCCCCAGACGCGGGGCGCGCGAGGGGCTGCCGTGCGGCGCGTGCTGAGCGGGCTTGTGGCAGCCGCGCGGGCGCTCGCGCGGCCGACGAACCAGGCCAGGGCCGGGCAGCCGAGCAGGCAGACGGCGAGGGTGGAGGCGGACAGCGCGCCATCGGCCGGGTACCACTTGAGACCGGGCAGCCCGGTCCTGGCCATGACCTGGTTGAGCAGCCAGAACTCACCGAGGCCGAGGAGCGCGCCGAGCAGTGCGGCGGCGACGGTCTCCGCGGCGTTGACTCGCTGGGTGCCCTTGGCGCTCAGGCCGAGCAGGCGCAGCGCGGCGAGACGGCGGTTACGGCTGGCGGCGGAGAGCTTGGCGCATACGGAAAGGAAGACCGCGAGCGGCAGGAGAACCAGCGTGCCCAGCGTGAAGCGCAGAATGTCGAGGGTGGAAGGCTCGATGGCGGGCACAGGCGCGTAGCCGGTACCGAAGCTCTTGAGGGCGCGGGTCGCACCGAACCCGGTGAGCTTGGAGCGGTCGGTGCCGACGTACGCGTACAGCTCGTTGGGGTCCGTGAGACCCGCCGGGGAGATGGTCCCCTTCTGCCGGCCGGGCAGCAGCCCCTTCAAGGCGGGCTCACGCTTGAGCTGGTCGTGCAGAGCCGGGGAGACGAACACCTCACCCGGCGAGGGGAGTTCACTCAGACCCGGAGGCGGCTTCGGAGTGTCGTTGGTGCCGCGGGCGAGGAAGACACGGTGAAAGGGCTTCGAGCCGTGCGGGTCGGACCGCTCCAGTACCAGGGTCCGGTCACGCTCGGGCTTGCCAGGGAAGACGACGGTGGCGCGGTCGGCGGCCCGGCCGTCCCGCGCGTCGAGGATCGCCGGGATCGTCAGGACGAGCGCGAGGCAGCACACCCCGAGCGACCCACCCACGGTCATCAGCAGGAAGCGCACCCGTGTGCCGCGCCCGGAGCCGAGGAGCAGCCGCAGCCCGAGCAGGAACTCCTTCATTCCGAGGCCCCCTTGAGGGCGAGGACACCGTCGGCCATCGTGCAGCGGCGGTCCGCCTGCGCGGCAACCGTCTGGTCGTGCGTCACCAGGAGCACAGCGGTGCCCTGGGAGCGGGCCAGGGACAAGAACTCCTTCAGCACGGCGTCAGCGTTCGCGCTGTCGAGCGAGCCGGTGGGCTCGTCCGCGAACACTACGGCAGGCCGGTGCACCAGCGCACGGGCGACGGCCACGCGCTGGCTCTGCCCGCCGGACACCTGCGACGGGCGCCGCTCGCGCAGCTCGGCGATGCCGAGGCGGTCAAGGACCTCGGCAGCGGCCTTCAGCGCGGGACGCTTGCGAACACCCGCCAGCCGCAGCGGCAGCGCCGTGTTCTCCTCGATGGTCAGCTCGGGCAGCAACTCGCCGTACTGGAACACGAATCCGAATCGCTCACGCCGCAGTGTGCTGATCTCCTCGTCGCCGAGGTCTCCGAATGCCTGTCCCTCGAAGCGCACTTGCCCCCGGGCCACCGGCAGTACCCCCGCCAAGCAGTACAGAAGCGAAGACTTGCCGGACCCGCTGGCCCCGGTGATCGCCACCACCTCGCCGCGGGCGAGGCTTAGATGCGCGTCGCGCACGGCGGCGGTGGAGCCGTAGGAGAGGTCAACTCCTTCGGCAACCAGGACTTCCGACGTACTCACTGTTTCCCCCAATGGGCCGGACGGGCCCCGGTCGAAGGACCGGGGCCCACAAGGTGGTGCGACTGTCTCCGGCAGCGCTTATCGCCGGTACCGCTTGGTCGGCGAGCAGTTGTCCGGGTGGAACGAGCCTCGGTCACGGCATGCGCGTATCCGGGCGTCGTCCGTGTATCGGTCGGCCGGGGCCCACACGAGATAGTCCTGCCACTTCGACTTCCGCTGCTTGCCGTTGAAACGGTTCCAGTCGTGGCCTTCCGCCTTCACCTGGACGTAGACGTTGTGGCCATCACCGGCACTGGTGTCCTTGAGCCAGCCCTTGAAGTGGAAGGCGCCGTGCGTCCTGGGCCCGGCGGGTTCCCACTTGTACTTGCCCGAGTGGAACGAGACGCCGCCACTCTTGCGTGTCGGGATCTTGTGCCACGACGCGGCCGCCTCGACGTCACCACTCGCCCCCGCGAATGCGGCCCCTGCCCCGGCGAAGAAGAGCCCGGCGGTAAGCGCGCCGACTGCAGACTTCCGATTCACTTATGCCCTCCCGTTTGTTGTGCTGCCGTTGACCGCATGTCCATGATCGGCAGCCACGGGAGCTTAACAGTCGGTCACCGCATGAACACGGGGGCTCCGGTGTGAGGTGCCCCAGGCCCGGTTCGCAGCGAAACGCGGTGCTCTGGGACGCGCTCTTCGGGGCCGTAGTGACCGAAATGGATGGGGTACGCGTGCGCGACGCCATACGGTACTTGCGATCACTGCAACGTTGCGGTGGCCCACGCACGTTGCCCGGCGACGCCGGGTTCAGCGGGGGAGGGGGCGCAGAGTGCGGGAGGAGTGGGAGCGGGCCACCGGATTGAGGTCGGGTGCATAGCTGGGCAGCTGGACGATGGTGAGCCAGTCATGGCCTGCCGCATACTCACGTAATCGACTGCAACGATGAACATTGAAATTGTCCCAGAGCACAACAACGGGACCGCCGAGCTGAAGGTGAGCCCGAACGAGGAGATCACGGTAGTCCTGCCAGGTGAAGCCGCGGTGGGCACCTTGGTGATGGCCCTGGACGCGAGGACGGAAAATCAAGCGGCTGCGTTCGCCGGCCTTGAAGCGCACCAGTGCAGCCATCGAGATGCGGCCACGGGAAGCGCCGTTGAACCCAACCAAGGGCGTGCTCCCTCTGGGTGCCCAGGTGCGTGCGCGGTGCGACGTCATTCGAGAGGCTCTGCCAAGATTCCCGTGAGAGGTGACGTTGGGTCACTTGCTCAAGTGAGCAGTACCCGCTTCCGGAGCAGCGCGAAGCTGGCTCGGCCGTACATCTGACGCTTGAGCACAATCCGATTTACGTGTCCTTCGACGGGCCCTGAACTCCAGGAGAGGGTCAGTCCCGCCATTCTTTAAGGTTCTCGCCGGACAGATTGCAGAGCATGCGGGCGAAGGTATGGACGAGGCCGCGGATAGTTGCCAACTCCGGGCAGCAGTGCAGGGCTTCATCGAGTTGTTGTTTCTCGGTCGGGTGCAAACGATGTGGATGCCACATGATCCAGTTGGTCACCTGTTGCGGCTTGAGGACGGGCATTGGTGAACGGATCGATCCCAGAGATGTCCGAAGAGGATGCAGGTAGTGCCGAACTGCTTGTGCGGTACGCCCTGGGTAGCCTTGCTCGCATATTTCGCGATACAGGAGTGAGGCGTTGGTGCAGCCTTCGTTCCAACGGCGAATGAGACGGTACCTCTGCGCGGGCATAGCGCCGTGCTGCCGACCGTCCCATTCCAAGTTCCCGGCCAAGATCGCTGATTGAACGGCCCCGTGCGAACAGTTGCTGAACCTCTCGGTGGCGTTGACGGGTCCGAGTCGCCAGCCACTTCTCACGGCCGGTGTCAGGGTCGACCGTGGATGGAGGGAGCGGTGGCCAAGCGTCTGGCAGAGGGGGCGGTCAGCGCCGGTGGCACGAGGCAGGCACGGTGGGCGATGACGGTTCGTTCAACAGCGTGTGCGAGGTTGTCCCATAAATGCCAGCGATCGGCTACTTGTAATGCTTGAGGTGCACCCGCGTTCGCCGCTTCAGCGTAGCCGCCAGCCCGGTCCCTGCAAATTATTTCGTCCCCCGGGTGCTCGGACAGCCAACTGGCTACCAGTTCTTTCTCCTGCCCTGGCGGCAGATCCACGACCTTGCGACCTTCGGCGTTGACCAGGACGGTCCCGTACTTCCTGTCGCGTTTGGTCGCAAAATCCTCTATCCCTAGAACTCTTGGCTCCAGCAAGGGAGGGTCAGGTAACGCACCCAGCATACTGAGCAGGGCAGTTCGGCTGACGGTGACGTGGAGTTCCGCCGCCAGTCTGGCGCCAGCCCGGCCGGCGAGGGCCAAGGCTATTTCGTGGAGCATCCCAGTCGGTATGGCAGTGCGCCGTCCGTAAGGAACAGTCAGGCCGTCAATCTGTTCAGCAAAGGACCGGCGTCTGCGCTCAACTGCATGGCGCCGCTACTCGATCGATCGCTGCCCTGTGCTGCTACCGGCCGGGCGAGCTGTCCCGGCTGATCTACCGGCCCCGTCGTCACCGCAAGCACCGCGGTAAGGGCCGCAACAGCTTTGCCTGAACCGACTACCGCGACCTCATCGTGCGCGCTCACATCCAGCTCAAGGCCCCCATCGTCCTCATCTGGGACAATCTCAACACGCACCGGACCGCCGGGATGCGCCGTTACGCGGCCGACCACGACTGGCTCACCATCATCTACCTCCCCTCCTGTGCACCGGACTTGAACCCGGCGGAGGGCGTCTGGTAATTGCTGCGGCGCGGCGGCTGGCTGGCCAACGTCACCTTCACGGACGACGACCACCTCGAACACACCCTCCGCCGCGGCCTACGGCACATCCAGCACCACTCCGAACTCATCGACGGCTGCCTCACCGGCACCGGACTCAGCCTGACCAGCCAAGCGACAACACCCCGAACAGATCAGTAGGCACTGTTCTGAGTTCAGATCATGTGGTGGGTTGGAGGCTGCGGAGCCACAGGATGGCGCCGCGTAGGTGGAGTCCGACGAGGTGGGCCACTGGTGTCATATTCACCTGACTGGGCAGCATCCGAGGGCTCGTACCAGAGGCTCGTCATCGGGGAGCGCATGGTCCAGCCCAGCGAGGAGTAAAGGGCCCGGCCCTCGGGCGTGCCGACCAGGAGGCCAGTCTTTGCACCGGCCTCGTACGCGGTGCTCTGCAGCGTGCGCATCACCAGGCCGCCGAGGCCCTTGCGCCGGTGCTCGGCGGCGGTCTCGACCTGGTCGACCACGACATGGGCGCCTACCTGGGCGATCTGTCCACGGGCGGCGAAGTGCCCGGCACGCGTGCGGACCAGTACTCGGCTGACGCCGCCCCGGGTCCAACTGGTGAGCGTGTATCCGGCCGGCACCTCAGGGCGCTCCGGTGTCAGGTGACAGGACATCAGAAAACCGGGACTGTCGCGCCGCCAGCCCGGCCCGACCCAGGGCAGGACCGCCTGGTCCTCGGCGAACAGCTTCAGCCACGTCCCGGGCGCGCTCGTCCCGGCGGCGATCTTGCGCACATCGGTCTCGGAGGGCTCCGGCAACACGTGCCGGGCGACGTGCTTGGGCTGCCCGACGTCGATCGTCCACCCCCATGACTCGTCGACCGGGTCCGAGCTGCCGCGGGAGACGACCCAGCCGTTGATCCACATCCGCACGAGCTCACTGATCCTGGTGTCCGGCATCGTAGCCCGTCCCCCTGAATGGTAATAGGTGATATTGCAAAATGAACCTTACACACCAGGCGCGGGATTTGACCATAGGAGCAGGTCGCTTGGCCAAGGACCACGAGCGATTGCCACGGGTAGCCACTGGGACTGTTCCAAATTCGGATCGCCGACGTCAGCCGATCACTTCGGTGGTCGGCTCCGTTCGTGTGTCCTGCGCGCTCAACCAGGCCCGAGTTCACGGTCGAACTGGGCGTCCAGTGCCGCCGCGGCCTGGTCCCTGCGCCGGTCCACAAGGTCCGCGAGGATGGGCGACAGCAGAGCGCTCGGCCGGGGTGAGTTCGTCCATAGTCGCTTCGATGGCGTCACGGACGCGCTCGGCCACGTCCCGGGCGCTGATGGACTCGATCTCGACGGGCCCGACCGTGTCGAGCCGAGTGCGACCAGGCGCCGGACCGAAGCCCGGGTCTCCTCCGGGGGCATGTGGAGTTCGGCGATCAACCAGTCGAGATCGCCGTACGGGAAGCAGACATCCCCCAGCCACCGGCACCGCATGTAGACACCGACGTCGGCCGACGACAGACGGACATCGGTCACCGGCCGGTGGGGTACGGCGAGCACGTACGGCTCGCTGGCGTCCGAGTGTGATACTGGTGGGCTCGCGTATTCAACTGTCGCCGGTTCTCCGCGGGGTCCAGCCGGGTGGTGACCGCCAGTGGTCTCCGGCGGCGTATCGGCTCCAGGTGCCTCCGGCCTCGGACGCGAGCTGGGCTGTGGTGACCCGGCAGTCGCATCACCACCGGCCTTGACCGCATCGGCTCCGTACTCGCCGGCACCGAAGGCGCCAGCGCGTTTGGACAACACCTGCTCCCATTCGCGCCGGAGATCTGCCTCGAATCGGTCGAGGGCCCATCCCCGCGGGTGCAGGGAGCAGTGAAGCTCCGCCATCTTGATTCTGGATGGTCAGGACCTCCGGTGTGATAGCGGGTGTGCCTGCTCGGGCTGATGGTGGGGCAGTGTCCAGTATGTAGATCGTCGGGCAGGGCGGTTCGCCTGTCCCGGTCCGCCGCCTCGTTCTCCTCCCTACGATCCGCCGCATGATGGATCCCGAGGTGCAGGAGCGGATCCCGGTACGCCGCGCGAAGTTGGACGATCTGGAAGAACAGCTGGTCAAGCAGTTGGCCTAGGTACGGGCCGAACGCGAGGACCTGGCGGCGGCGGAGCGGGTCCTGGCTCGGATGGGCGAGCAGCTCGCCGCCGAACGGGCCGCGACGGCGCCGGCTGTCGCGCAGGTGGGCGGGGAGGGGGTGCTGCTGATCCCGCACCGCGCCGCGGGGATGGCCGATACCGCGCTCCCGCCGGAGTACCAGCGCATTCTCGCTTCCGTCCGCGCTGCCGGCGGGCCGGTCATGGTCCGGCAGGTGGGCGAGGCGCTCGGGCTGGACACCGGGGTGCGGGGCAAGCCGGAGCCGCTGCGCGGGAAGCTGACGAAACTGGCCGGTCGCGGCTGGCTGAACAAGCGTCCCGACGGGCGGTTCACCGTCCGCCCGTGACCTGCGGTTCCCTGGGGCGGACGTAACGGCGGTGCCTCCAGGGCTCGTTGGGAATGTGTGAGCAAAACCGAAGAGCGCGCCGGGGATACCGTGTCCCTTGTCTACCAGTGCCGTCTGCCGCTGTCCATGAGCACCGTCAACCACCTCGCCGCGCTGCTGCGGCGTCACCTGAAATCGATAGGTTCGCGCTGGCGGTCGCTGCCGCCGGGGAAGATCGCGGTGATCGTCCTGGCCGTGCTCCGCCACGATCAGCGTCTGGCCGGCATGGCCGGCGGCAACAACATCGCCGAATCCACCGTCCGCCGCTGGCGCGACGAGATGATCCACCTGCTCGCCGCCCGCGCGTACACGGCCGACCAGCGCGCGAAGGTCGACGTCCTCGCCTCGGTGCTGGAGGACATCGCGGAGAACGGCTACCCGTCCCCGGAGACGGGCGTGCTGTGGGAGGAAGCCCGCGACACCCACCTGGAGCGCCTCGCCGGTGAGCAGCCCCGTGTCGCCTGAGCACGCACCGCGCCGGTCCCAGGTCGTCCTGGTGGAGCCCGCGCTGAGCCAGCCGGCGAAGCTCACGGCCACCGAGACACACCGCCTGGACCGCGCGATCGTCGCGGTCAGCGTCAACCCCGAGCCGGGCACCCCGGTTCCCGACACCCTGCTGCGCGACTACGTCGACGACATCGACGGGGTCCGCGTCATCTACTATGTCACGGCCCTTCGACCGTGGCGTCGTCGCATACGTAGCAGCCTGAGCCGCACCCGAAGGCATCCAGCAGCCCAACACAGAGCCGCTGGGGCCTTTGTTGTGCCTTGCTGGGCTTCAAGGTCAAGCGCGCTCGCACCCGCCCGCGGCCGACAAGACCTCGTGCACGGACTTTCGGGACTGGGCGGCGCGCACCGGCTGCTGGAGCCGGACGGAACGGGTCCTGCTGACGCGGGACCAGGTCGAGGAGTACGGACTGCCGCCCACGGTAGGTAAGGCGTCCGACCCGCGGTGGGTGGCATGGGCGCGGCGCCACGGCGTCAGCCGGCGAGCGCAGGTCCGTACGGGGTCGGCGATGGCCGCCCAGTGGTCCAGCAGGTAGAAGGGGCCGTCCGGCAGAAGCTCCGAACGAACCGGCGTAACCCCGCGCCCAGGCACGCACTGCGTCCAGGCACGCGCAAGGCCCGCGGCCAACCCGGCCGCGGGCCCTTGCCCTGGACTTCCTCGTACGGATGCTGTCCTCCCCCGGAGGGGACGGCGGGAGGCGAGCCCCACGCTCGGGCCGCCTACTTGGGGTCCCGGTTGAACTGCGCCATGGACCAGCGGTAGCCGAGGACCGTGAGGCCGACGCTCCACGCGAGGGCGAGCCAGCCGTTGTGGCCGATCTCGGTGCCGAGGAGGAGGCCGCGGAGGGTCTCGATGGCGGGAGTGAAGGGCTGGTACTCGGCGATGGGCTGGAACCAGCCCGGCATGGCGTCGACGGGGACGAAGGCGCTGGAGATCAGCGGCAGCAGGATCAACGGCATGGCGTTGTTGCTGGCCGCCTCGGCGTTCGGGCTGCCCATGCCCATCCCTACGGCGATCCAGGTGAACGCCAGGGTGACCAGGGCGAGGAGCCCGATGGCCGCGAGCCACTCCAGGGCGGTGGCGTCGGTGGAGCGGAAGCCGATGGCCACGCCCACGGCACCGACGAGGACGACGCTGATGAGGGCCTGCACCACGCTGCCGACGACATGCCCGAAGAGGACCGAGCTGCGGTGGATGGCCATGGTGCGGAAGCGGGCGATGATGCCCTCGGTCATGTCGTTGGAGACGGACACGGCCGTGCCGATCGTGGTGGAGCCGATGGTCATCAGGAGCAGGCCGGGGACGATGTAGGCGATGTAGGCGGAGCGGTCCCCGCCGCCGATGCCCGCGCTCATGGTGTCTCCGAAGATGTATACGAAGAGCAGGAGCAGCATGATCGGGGTCATGAGCAGGTTCAGCGTGAGCGACGGATAGCGCCGGGCGTGCAGGAGGTTGCGGCGCAGCATGGTGGAGGAGTCGCGCACGGCGAGGGAGAGGGAGCTCATCGGACGGTCTCCTTGGACTGAGCGGGCTGAGCGGACTGGTCGGGGGTGGTGGTGTCGCCGGTGAGGGCGAAGAACACGTCGTCCAGGTCCGGGGTGTGGACGGTGAGTTCGTCGGCCTCGATGCCGGCGATGTCCAACTGGTCGAGGATGGCGCGCAGTTCGCGCTGACTGCCGCCGCTGGGGATCTGCAGCGAGAGCGCTTCGTCGTCGTTGGCGGCATCGCTCAGGGTGAGGGCCGCGCGGTAATAGGCGGTGGGGTCGGTGAAGCGGAGGCGGATGTGTCCGCCGGGGATGAGCCGTTTGAGTTCTTCGGCGCTTCCTTCGGCGGCGATCTTGCCGTTGTTGAGTACGGCGATGCGGTCGGCGAGTTCGTCGGCTTCTTCGAGGTATTGGGTGGTGAGGAAGACGGTGACGCCGTCGTTGACGAGTGCGCGGATGATGCTCCACATGTTGTGGCGGGAGCGGGGGTCGAGGCCGGTGGTGGGCTCGTCGAGGAAGATGATCCGCGGATTGCCCACCAGGGTCATGGCGATGTCGAGGCGGCGCTTCATGCCGCCGGAGTAGCTGGCGGCGGGTTTCCTGGCGGCCTCGACCAGGTCGAAGCGCTCCAGGAGTTCGGCGGTGACGCGGCGTCCTTGGGCCTTGGGGAGGTGGTGGAGGTCGGCCATGAGGAGCATGTTCTCCTCGCCGGTGATCAGGCCGTCGACGGCGGAGAACTGCCCGGTGACGCCGATCGTGGAGCGGACGGCCTGGGGGTGGGTGGCGAGGTCGTGGCCGCCGATGTGGATGGCGCCGGAGCCCTCGCCGGGGGAGATGAGGGTGGAGAGGATCTTCACGGCGGTGGTCTTGCCCGCACCGTTGGGACCCAGCAGCGCGAAGATCGTGCCCTCGGGGACGGTGAGGTCGATGCCGTCGAGGACGGTCTTGTCGCCGTAGGACTTGCGCAGCCCGTGCGCAGCGATGGCCGGATCGGTCATGAGAGGGAGCTCCTTCGGTGGCTTCGGGTGGTCACAGGCTGCTGGCGGTGATGTCGCCGTAGGCGGTGGAGGCGTGGATGTGCAGAGCGGCACCGGCACCGTCGGTGTTGTGCAGAGAGTTGCGAACCCGGCCGTAGTGGGTGCCGGCGTCCAGCGAGGCGGAGACGCCGCGGGCGGCGCCGACGGAGACGTCGCCGTGCTCGGTGCGCAGCGTGACCTTGCCGCGCACGGCCTCGCTGACCGTGAGGCTGCCCTTGAGGGTGCTGATCTCGCCGTCACCGCTCAGGCGGCCGACCGAGACGTCACCGGCGGTGAGGGCCAGGCGGACGTCCTGGCCCTCGTCGAGCTTGACCGTGCCCTGCGCGGCCTCGAAGACGACGTCGCCGAGTCGTCCCACGCCCCGGAAGTCGGCGGCGGCCGCCTTCGCCTCGACGCGGGAGCCCGCGGGCAGTTGGAGGGTCACCTCGATGGATCCGGTGGTGCCGAGGATCTGCTTCCTCACCGGCGGCCCGTCGATCCGCAGGACGCCGTCGTCGCCGTACTCGACGGTGGTCTGTTCGGCCGCCTTCACGTCGCGGTTCTTCGAGGCGTCCGCGGGCCGGACCTCCACCGTCGCGTCGTCGCGGTCGGCGGCGATGACCTGGATGCGTCCCGCAGGGATGTCGAGAACGGCGGCGGCCGGGGCGGGGACGGCGAACTTCTGCATGGTGTGCTCCTTCGTCTGTGTCGCGAGGCCCGTTCGGCGCCCTGCGCTTTCTGATGATGAAAACGCTACGTTGCATTCATAGTTTCGGCAAGCAATGCGTTGCGTACTAACAGCGTTAGTGCAGGTAGATGGCTTTAATTCGTTGCAATGGTTTCGAGGCTAATGCAACAACACTCTGCCGTTTCGTTGCAACGAGTTGTAAGTGAACGCTATGCTGAGGGGCATCTGGAGCCCACGGAAGGGCCTCTTGCGCCCACGAAGGAGAGATCGCGATGCCGGGAGGCAGACTCACCCAGCAGGAACGCCAGCAGATCGCGCTGGGACTGGCCGACGGCCTCGCCTACGCGGAGATCGCCCGAGGCCTCGACCGCCCGACCTCGACGGTCACGCGGGAAGTGATGCGCAACGGCGGCCCCACCGGCTACCGCGCCGACCTCGCCCACCGCGCCACCGAACACCGTGCCCACCGCCGCAGGCAGGTGGCGCCCAAGGGAGTGGCTTCGCCGCAGCCCCACGGGCGCGACCTCGAAGCCGTGCGCGACTTCGAGGAGGTGTTCACCACCGTCATGATGGCCTCGGGCATGCCCAAGATGATGGCCAGGGTGCTGACCTGCCTCACCCTGACCGACTCGGGCAGCCTCACCGCCTCCGAGCTCGTCCAGCGTCTCCAGGTCAGCCCGGCGTCCGTCTCCAAGGCGATCACGTTCCTCGACGAACAGGGCTTCGTCCGCCGGCAGCGCGACGAACGCCGCCGCGAACGCTATGTCGTCGACGACGACATCTGGTACCACTCGATGATGGTCAGCGCCCGGTCCATGTCCCAGGTCGTAGCGACCGCCCGGCAGGGCGTCTCCGTCCTCGGCCCCGACACCCCGGCCGCCGCCCGCCTGGAGAGTGTCGCCCGCTTCCTCGACTTCGTCTCGGAGAGCATCACCCGCGCCGCGGACCAGGCCCGCGACATCCTCCACGCGAAGCCGCAGCCCGATAGGACAGATGAGGCCGGTGAGGTAGATACAGGCGAGGTAGATACAACCGATAAGCCCGAGGTGTCGTAGAGATCGAGGGAGTACGGAACACCGACCGCGACCTCGGAGAGCGCCACAACCGGCCACCAAAGAACCAGACGAACGGTTTCCTTCAAGTCATTCTCCTGGCGGGGTGTCCGGGCTGGACGAGGGCGGCAGCCCACCCTCTACGACCGGCGCGCGACCGGGTTCGAGCGCGCCTCGGCCGCGGTTCGAGCATGTCCCGCCACGCTTTGCCGGTCGGCCGTCCCCCGGACCCCGCCTAATGCTGTCGCCGCGGACAAGACATCCCACGCCGATAAGAGTCAAGCCGCAGTGGCGGAACGGTCATCCGGATGGATCGGAAATGCCTTGAGCTCGTCGTAGAGCTGGCCGTGCTGGAGGCAGTGGAAGAGCATGCCCATGAAGCGATTGAAGAGATTGCGTTGTGCCGCGACGTGCCGGTCACCGGCTTCCCTGCGGCGGTCGTAATGGGCCCTCGCGCCTGCTGACTTGGTAAGCGATACGAAGGCCCACACGTAGCCTGCGGCTGCTAGCCTCTGATTCTTGATCCTCCGGCTCATAACCGTGCGACTCTTACCACTTGCCCGCGTAACTGGGGCACTTCCGGCGTATGCCTTGAGCGAGTCGGCGCTCGCAAATCGGGTCCGGTCATCACCGATTTCCGCCAGGACGCGGGCGCCGGTTAAGGATCCGAGTCCTGGAAAGCTGCGGATGACCGATGCATCAGGATGTTCTTCGAATGCGGCAGCCGTAGATTCCTCGAGCTGATCCGCATTGAGGCAGGCGGTGTTGAGCTGTCTGAGTAGAGCAGTTGTCTGCTGGCCAAACGCCGCTTCCACCTGCGGAAGCTGGTGCAGATAGTCGCGTTGGAACACTTCATGGAGCCGGTCGGCTTCAGCCTCGATACCGCGTACTCGGCCGGCCTTCTTGAGTAAAGACTGCAATCGACGCCGCGTGAGCGATGCAGCCATGGTCGGCGTCGGGGCGGCGGCAAGGATGGTTCGGGCTTCCCGTGCGCACAGCCCGTGCTTGTGAGCGGCGAACGCGTCCAGGATGGCCGGGTAGAACTCGTGCAGCTGAGAGCGGAGCTTGTTGCTGGCCTGGCCGCGGTCCCAGACGGCATCCTGTTGTGCTCGGGCAAGCACCGCGATGGCCTGCACGAGCTCGGAGTCCGCAGGCAGTGGTCGGTGAGCGGCCATGTCGGTCCGCAGGATATTCGCCAACACCGCGGCGTCGATGGCGTCGGATTTCCTCCGGGCTACGGAGTGACGATCCCGGTAGCGAGCAACCGCAAGCGGGTTGATTGCGTAAACGGGGCGGCCGGTGGCCCGAAGACGCGCGACGAGAAGTCCACGGGACGTCTCGATCGCAACTGGAATCATGGCGTCAGCGCGGTCGCCGTGCTCGCCCAGCAGGGCGATCAGCTGAGCAAATCCCTCTGCATCATCACTGATCCGCTGCTTGGCCAGTTGCGTCCCGCCGGCATCGACCAGCGCAATATCGTGGTGATCTTCTGCCCAGTCCACCCCGCAGAACACGGGCGCCGGTAACGCGGTGACCTCCATGTGATCCTCCTCTGACGGGCTCTTTTCCAGTACCGAGTCTGTGCAGGGTGCGCGTGCTCCCTAATGGAAGTGCTCAAGGGACGTCATCCCACCAGCCGTTCGCAACCCCAGCAAGCCGTGCGGCCCTCGGTCTGCTTCAGAGCTGAGACTCAGGCAATGGAGAGAGGTGATCCACACGGCCAGCTCGGACTGCGAACAGCGAATCGCGTTAACGATGGGCCAGGAGTGCAGTGACGGAACGTGCTCATAACCGTCACCAGTGATACCGCTCGGGCACGTTTGTCGATACTCCTCTGCCTCACCTTGAACGAACGCTGTTGGGCGCGGTAGCGGCTTCGTCTTGTCAATAGGACTCGAAGGTCCGGGCATACTCAAAGGCTCGCTACCGCGCCCCGAAGGACGGCGAGGCCGTCACCCATGAACGGGGCTCAGGACCAACCTTCGGGTTCCATTAGGCCTACTCGTCCTCCCGGTCAACCGCTCTTACCTGCGCAAACGCAACATCAAGGCAGTCACCCCGGAGAAGAAGGACCAGGCTGCCAGTGGAAATGGTGGAACAGCGGGGGCGGTGACGGTACCCGACGCCGGCTTAGGTCCTGGGCGCGCCGCTTCCAGGGAATCCGCCGCACCGTCCCCTCCCACGCCTGACCCACCCCAACCGCCCACGTTCCTTGAGGTGTCTGATGGTTCCATATATCCGCTGACCTGCTCAGACAGCCCCTGGGACCCCAGGCAACCGGCTCCCGGGTCCACTACGACGAAGCAGTTACGCCGGATCCGATCACTCCTTATGGCGCCGCAAAAGCCGCGGCCGAGTCCGCGATCCGCCTGCTGGCCCCTGCAGCCGTACCGGCTGGGGGTCACGGAATCATTGTCCGTAGCGGGTCCGCAGCGAGACGGACCGGCTCCGCGAACGCGGCCTCATAGGCAGGGCGGGCGAAGACGTACGGGCCCATGGCGAGCTCCCCCCACTCCTTGCGGAAGGGCTGCCGAAAGGAGGACCACGTGACGGTTTCGGGAGTGGTGGTGATGACGGTTCGCAGGGGCCAGCAGCCCCAGACGCCGCACGAACAGCCCAGAACCGGAGTGGTGCCGGCGGAGGGATCGGCGAACTCCTGTGCCGGGTCGCCGAGGAAATGGCGTGCGGGGTCACCGACCTCGGCCAGAGTGAGGCCGTCGTGCTGGCGGAGCAGGAAGCGCTGTTCCTCCTCGGCCGTGCCGTCGTCTTTGCGCTCCCGGCGCCAGAGGCCGCGGGTGGCGTCGGCGGCGTACACGCGCAGATCGGTGCCGTCGATACGGACGCCCCACTGCAGGTCCGGCACTTGTTCGCCAATGGGGTAGTTCAGGAACTCGATGCACTGCATGGCCGCCATCTTCTCGTACCTGTGGCCTGACCCGAATTGTCGGCCCTCTAGCGACTGTGTGCCTTCCGTGAAAGTCAGGTTGTTTGAGAACACCGGCACTCGGCATCCTCGAACGACCCGGCAACCCGGCGGGTCGGCACGGTCTGTCGCCATGGCGGCGTTGTGCCGTCCAGGAGCACGCGTGTCAGATTCCGATTCTTCCTTTGGCTCCCCGGGGCATCCACTGAGGCGGATTCATCGGAGGGTGCCATGCGGCAGGACGTCAAGGACGAGATTATTCATCTGCGGTCCGCGGGGGTGGACCTGGGTAAGCGTTTCCTTGTGGTTTGCGTGCGCACGCCCAGCACGCGGCGGGCGGGGACCTGGAGCCTGCCAGCATCTTCAGGACGGCAATGGCGCCCGTCTGGAGGTGGGACTCGTCGCGCCCGAGCAAAGCAGGAGCGTCCGAAAATGTCTTCCACGGATCAGAGTCTGTCTTTCGACCTCAGCGTTGTAGGAACCGTCTCCGCAGCAGGCGTTCGGGACCTGGGCGTCTCGACGGGCGGCATGCCCGCTGCTGCGCCGCGCCCGTCAATCCGTGCTGGGGAGGGTTCCGTCCTGCGGGTCGTGCCCGTCGGGGCCCTGCGCGAGGCGGGCTCGACGCGGCTGCACGCGCCTGGTGATCAGCATGCCCGCCACCAGGGCGTGCGGCGCCAGCCACGGCTCCGCGATGCCCCGCTCGGTGAAGGACCGGGCGATGTGCTCCTTCAACGTGAAGAAGGTGAGTGCCCGTTGGGGGTTGCACAGCGCGCGGGAGACCCCTTCGTCCACGCCCCAGCGCCGCAGCGCGGGCGCCGGTTCCCCGGCGGCGGCCAGCCGCGCTCCCTCGCCCAGCCAGGCGGTGTCGGTCGTGGCGTGCCGTTCCAGCCAGGCGACGTGGAAGGCCTCCGTTTCGCACTGCAGCGCGTCGAGCTCACCGATCGCCTCCAGGTGCGAGCGGGGCATGGGGCTGTACACCAGGTCCGGGTCCAACGCCTGCCAGGAGAAGGGCCGGGCATGCTCTGACAGATCGGTGGCGGCCTCCGTGGCTTTCATCGGTACGCACAGGAGACGGCGTGTGGACCGCTGCTTGCCCGGTTTGAGCTGCTCCAGCAGCCAGCCTGTCCGGACCGCGGCCGGGGGATGCGTGCAACCGCGGTGGATGAACAGCGTCCGCTCCGCCACGTGCAGGGCCATCATGGCCATCAGCGCGGCCATGGTGGCCCGTTCCAGCATGACCATCGATTCCCACTGGCCGTGGCTTTGCTTATCACTGGCTCGTCTGGTGGCCTGGAAGGCGAGCCGGTCCGCGTCCCGTTCCCTGCGGTCGTCCGCGGAGCAGGCCGGGAGGTGCTCGCCCGGCGCGAACGCGCTCGGGCCGTGGGAGTGCCCGAGAACGTGGTGGGCCATCTCATGGCCGACGACGAAGCGATAGGCGAGGTGACTGAGTTGCGCGGCGTACTGCTCGCCCTCCGGGCTGAGCCGCACCCCCAGCTGCGTCGACACGGCCAAGGCCCGCTGATGGGCGGTGTGGTAGCGCAGCAGGGCGGTGAGCACGTCCTCGTACCCGAAGACCTCCCCCTTGCCCAGGTCGCGCAGCAGCCGCCACAAGGCCGTGGGCCGTGACGTGGCGTGGGACCTCGTGTCGGCGCAGAGAGCGAGGTACTGGCAGTAGCTGGAGCACATGCCGAAGATCCCGTCGGCGACGATGACCAGGCCCGAGCCGTCGTCGAAGGGGGTCATCTGGGCCGACACGGCTTGGTCGAGCGTGGTGACGACACGTACCGATTCGAGCCGGGCGGCGCTCGCCCCGAGGTCGGCCATCGCGGCCCTCAACTCCTCGCCCACCATGTCCACGAAGCCGATGGACAGGTCGGTGCCCGGCTTGCACCAAGGATTCTGTCGCCAGCTGGTGGAGTAGTCGTCGAGCTGTCGCAGCAGGTCGTGGGCCCCTAGTTCCCGCAGTTGCCGCCGCTTCTCCGCCAGCGCCGCCTCGCGGTCCGCCTGGAGGAGCGCGCGCTTGCGGTCCGCCAGGGTCTTCATGGGCGCGCGGGCGCGTTGTGGCAGAAGGTGCCGAGTCCCACCCTGGCGACGAGGACGGCAATGAGGGTGGCCGTCGTCGGGTCGCCGATGGACTGCTGTAGCAGTTCCTGGAGGGCGTAGGCGTCGAGGAGCCGGTCCGAACCGGTGGTGCCCATGAGCGCCTGGGCCCGTTCGTGATGACAGATCTTGCTCTGCAGTTCCCGGTGCTTGTTGGCGAACCACTGCTGCCCGAACCGACGTTTGTCCTCGTCGTCAGCGGGGGAGAGCCCCACGCCCTCACCCAGGAGCTCCGCCCCCAGCAAGGCGTACAGCTCGTCGTCGCTCCTGCTCCAGTACTCCTCGACGGTCATGTGATCCCGTCCCCCCGTCGCCCCCGAGCGGTTCTCGCCGTGACCCGCTGCCATCTGCTACGGGAGCATAAGGCCCGCCGCTTCCTGCGGTGCGCGGGAACGACGAACTGTGCACGGATGCGGCCGGAGCGACAGCGGGGGTGCGTGTGGGGGAGTCCCGTGTACCGGACGAAGAGGGCGCCGAACGTCCCGGCGTCGCGGTACCCGACGCCGGCGGCGATGCTCGCGACGGTCCTCCCGGTCGTTTCCAGCGGGGCTTGGCCCGGCGCACCCGGGCGGTGTGCAGATATACGAGGGGCGTCTGGCTCAGCTCGTCGCGGAAGCGGCGCAGCATGGTCTTGGTGCTGACCTGGAACGCCAGGGCGCGGGCGGGCAGGTCGTAGCGCGCCATGAGGTTCTGGTCGAGTCACCGTTTGACGCCGAGCGAGAAGCCGCTGCCCACGGCGGGCAGGCGGTCCAGGGTCGACGTAGGCGGACTGCGTGGAGCGCGCGTCGTCGAGGAGCGCGACGCGCGCGGTGGCGCGGGCCACGCGGAGGCCGTCGTGCTCGCGGACGAGGCGCAGCGCGAAGTGCATCGCGCTGGAGGCCGCCGTGGTCGTCACGCCGCCGTCGGTGGCGACGAGTTGCTCGGAGCGGATGCGCACGTCGGGGTACCGGCGGGCAAGCCGGTCCGCGTACGGCCAGGACGTCGTCGCCTCGCGCCCGCGCAGCAGACCCTCCTCCGCCGGCAGAACGCGCCGACGCAGACGGAGACGACCGTCGTGCCCACCGTGGCCCGCGCGCGGATCGCGGCCGCCTCCGGCTCAAGGCGCGCCAGGGCTGCGCCGACGTCGTGTGCGGGCGGCACCTCGAAGCCCGGCACGACGAGCACGTCCGCTGGGCGCACCGCCGAGACGTCGAGGCGCGAGCCGCCGGACGCGGTCACGCGCCGGCGGAGCGAGACGCCCGACGCCTCAGCCGACCAGCGCCTCAGCCGACCAGCGCCCCGCCCGTCGACAACTTCGGCCAGGCGGTACGCGTGAGAGCGACACGACTGCGCGGATGCAGCGTTCGGTGTCCCGGCCGTCGATGAACCAGGTCACCTCGATGCCTCTCTCAACGGCAGGGGCGACCGGCAGGCCGCGGAGGCGGTGCGCTGCCGAATTGACTGGAAGTACTGTCTGGTACGCCACGAGGCGCCGCTACTTCGGGTGGGGGTGAAAGACCCCCGCTGCTGGACTGTCGCAGCAGACCGGTGAAGCTGAGGGCAGCCTGATCGCGGAGACGCGCGGGAGGGCGGCAAGCAGCCCTGACAACAACGGGACGTGCTGGTACTGCCAGACGGTGCGGGCCCGGCAAGCGAGACGAGAAGCCGTACGAGAGGAACCAGTGCCTGAAACCTCGTAACGCTTCCACCGGCTCCAATCTGGCGGATCTGGGCCGGGAGCAGTACGCGCGACTGCATAAGGCAGGTGGTCGCGACTCCGTGACCGGTGAAGAGTGCCGGTCGGGGAGGCCGTGCCGTCAGCAGCACGCGGTCAGCGCCCACTCCATTTGGCAGAGGAGATTCCCGCACACGTGTTCGCAGGTGCCCATCCGTACCGTTACAGATCAGTCACACCGCCTCCGGTCCCTATGGAGAGCGGGCAGTCTGCGGCCCATCACTCAACCCCAGACAAGGGACTCCACATGCTCAAGCGCGCCGCCTGGACACTCCTGCCCATTCTCACCGCCGGGCTGCTCTCCTTCGCGCCGTTCCTCTACCTCACGCTCACCCGCCGCACTGCTCGTGACCGCCGCCTGCTCGCTGTGTTCGCCGCGGGAACAACGGTCGAAGTCGTCATCCTCGCCCTGGTTGGAGCGGACAAGGTGGAGGGCGTCCCCGACTTCCTCGGCGGCGTCTACATCGTCGTCCTGGCCACTGTCGCCGCGATCATGGCGTGGATCGAGATGCGCCCCGGCAAAGAGGCCGCCGCCCTCCCGGGCCGCGCCTACCTCTAGTAACCCCACCTGAGGACTACCTCATGCGGAGATGAAGCGGCAGCCGTGCGTCGTCTTGGCCGGGGAGGCGCCGAGCGGCACTCAGCCGGCCACTCCCCTCAAGCACGTCACCAGATGTCCCGGCCCGCCGCCACGCCACTCGATCAGCGCGGACCGGACGACGTCGACCTCATCGAAGTTCTGGAGCCCGGCCTCCTGCATGAACCGGGCCACATCCTGCACCGAGTACGCGCGCCCCAAGATCGTGCCGTCGATGCGGACACGGCGGCTGCCGTCCTCGTCGGGTGGGTAGATCACTACGGGCACGCTGGAGACCATGACGCCAGCGTGCGGGCCGGGCGGGACACGTGCACGTCGACCTGCTCCAGCATGCCGAGCTCGGTGGCCGGCGGCCGAGACTGATCGGCTCACGACGACCCTGCTCGCGCCGACACCACTCGTCTTCGATCATGTGCCGCGAAGCTTGGTGGGGTAGCGAGCTGAGCGAGCGGAGTATCAGTATGGCGTTAGTGCATCGTGAGCAGTTCCCGGTCCGGATCGAGCGGTTCCTGCTGTGGTTGCAGGAGGCCGACGAGGACGTGATCGACGACTGGCCCGAAGGCGCGGACGGGTTGGTGTCGGCGCAGCACGGGCGGGTCGACATCAAGTCGGGAGGCCATACGCACACGGCCGCGTTCACGGTCGAGGTCTGGGACTCACCACCAGAGCCGGATCGCACCGCCTCCTGGGAGGCGACAGGGGAGATGGAGCTGGACTCCGCGACGGGGCAGCTTCAGTTCCACACGGCCGGCGGGCCGGACGAGAACGGAATCGACCTCGGCGTCGCGAACCAGCGATGGCGGCTGCGCGCTCACGTGGTGGGGCAGGAAGAGGTCGCGGCCCTTGCTGAGCAGGGCGTGCCCGATGGAGTGGAGCGATTCCTGCTGCAGTTCTGGCCGGTGTGACTGTTCCTGTGGGCGAGGGTACCCGCCCACAGGACGTGCAGGTCAGGACACCTTGATCAGGAAACCGTCGTCGGGGCCGTCGATGATGCGGTTCTTGGAGTAGAAGCCGCTCATGATCCTGCCAATCGCACTGCTTCTTGCCGCCCTCGGAGTAGCCAGCGCCCCATTCGGCCTTGCACACCTTGATCGCCTCATCCCGGTTCTCCTCCCGGCGTTTCTGGTCGTGATAGAGGCGGGTCAAGGGCTCCTTGGCGGTACGGCCGGGGATGTCCTTCTTGGTGTTGCTTGGTTCGGTCTTCTTGGGTTTGGTGTAGGCGTCCTTGATGTGCAGGGCCGCGACCCTCTCGGGCGCTCCGGCCTTGGTGCTGAAGGGCATCTTCACCGCGTAGCTGAACGCGGAACCGCCTTTGCCCTGGACCCGGCCAGATATTTCGCTGCGTCCCAGCGCGGAGCCAGGAAGAACGGTGAGCCCTTCAGGGCACCGCTCCGTGACGATCTGACGAATCGAACGCTGCGTAGTCCCCGCGGCACCGGCGCAGGCAAGCTGCAGGAACAGCGCCGCTCCGACCGCGATCTTCCAGCGAAGACCGGGAGAGGCGAGCAGCAGCGGGACTTGGGCCAACGGGGTGATCGCGAGCGCGATGAGCGTCATCGGCCCGGGCCCGTACCGGCGGGCGAAGGGCCGCCGTGGTGGGTCGCCGTGGTGGGACTCGGTGGCCAGGCCAGGAAGGACCACCTTCCCGCTCTGGCCGACTGCCGACTGCCGACTCGCCGAGCTCGTGGCCGTGTGCGACGTGGACCCGCAGCGCATGACCGCGCAAGCCGACCGGTGTCAGGTGCCCCGTCAGGTGCCCGGTGTCAGGTGCCCGGCTTCACCGACCCGACGCACCTGCTGGATCAGGTGCGACCGGACTTCGTCATCGCCGCGGCGCCGCACCACGTCGGCGGGAAGCCATCGAAGCGCGCGCCGAGGCGGGGGTGCACGTGACGAAGGAGAAGCCGTTCGCCACCGACCCGCACGGGGTTACCGAGCCGGTCGCGCTCTCATCCAGGGGATCCTGGGCGCGAACCGTCCAAGAACTCGATCGCCCCCTTCAAAGAACACGCTCACTGGCTGCCAGGTCGCATGCCCGCTCCGGACGTGATCGTGCCCACCGCTTTGAGGGTTCGAAGGACAGGGGCGGTTTCCAATGTGCGGATTGCCTTCACTGAGCCCAGGCCGTGGGTGAGGTAGTGGTAGAAGGCCGCGGTGTCCGAGCACAGGGCGTGAGCGACCAGGTTGGTGGGGCCGGTCGTGTGGGCCACGAAGGCGAGCTGGGTGTGGCGGGCCAGTGTGGTGGCCACTTCATCGAGATGGGCCGGGGTGACCGCCATCCACAGGAGGACCCTGGTGCTGCCGCCCAGCAGCGCGGAGTCGATCTCGACATCGAAGAAGATCGCCCCGCAGTCGCGGAGACTGTCCAGTCGGCGCGAGACCGTGGCGGGCGACCAGCCCGTGGTGACAGCGAGGTCGCCGACGCCGGTTCGGCCGTCTTGCCGCAGGGCGTCCATGAGGGCGCGGTCCGCGGGGGACAGCTGCATCTGCCGGTACTGCTCCGCAGCTGGGGACTCAAGACGTTCGGTGAACTTCGTGCCGCCCAGCAGGCGTTGCTGGCGGGGCGTGAGGGCGTTGGCGCTCATGCGCCAAGGGGTGCGCCAGCCGACGTAGGTGTGCAGAAGGTGATGGGCGGAGACCGCGGTCAGCCCGATGCTGGGCGGGAGTTCGTGGAGGAGAAGCGAGTGACCGTGTGATGTGCCCAGCGGGGTTTCGAGCACCGCGACGATCTCGGTACCGCCACCGGTGAGGTAGACCCACGAAGTGTCCTGGCGCCGGACCAGGGCGTGGGCGAGATCGAGGGCTGTCTCGGGCGCCGCAGTCAGGCGGAGCAGCCACATCTCCTGACCCGTCAGGTGCGGGGCGGGCAGACCGACGACGCGGAGCGCGGCACGGTCGCGGAGTCTGTCGTAGCGCCGGGAGACCGTCTGCGGGGATACGTCCAGGACGTTGGCTATTCGTGTGAAGGAGACACGTCCGTCGATGTGCAGCGCATGGATCAAGGCGCGGTCCAGGTCATCGAGCATGTGCATACCATCCTTCACGCACCACATGGCAAGGCGCGGCAAACCGTCGGCGCGGCGCCTGCACACGACAGTGCTCCGCTTGGTTGGGACCCGTGCGTTGCCGCGGCCCGGAGCGCCGAGGGGAAGCTGGTCCCCTCGGCGTGGGCGCGGGCGTTCACCGTTACGGAGTACGGGTCAGTTCCTGATCACAGACTTGCAGCGCATCAGGAATTCGGCGAGATAGCCATCGTGGGGCATTCCGGACTCCATCCAGAACGTTCGGTGATCGCCTACATAGACGTTGCTGATCGACGGCTCTTCCAGCAGCTGATCGACGAGCCGGACATCGTGGGTCATCGCCGTCAGGACGAGGCTGTTCTTCAGCGGTTCGATCCCGGTTGCGCGGGTCCACGGGGCGACCCACACGCAAGGGAAGGGCAGCTCGACGGAAGTCTGCGGGGCGTCAGGCCGGTCGAGTTGGTGGACGGCGGGCCGGAGTACGGCGCTGCCGTCCCCCAGTTCATCAGCGATGCCGTCGCCACCGAGCCACGGTTTGGTGTCTGCCGCCCTGTGGAGCAGATGTGCCTCAAGCGCCTTGGCTGTGGCGAGCGGTTGTACAGGGAACACTGCCGCGGGATCCTCCGGCGGCAGGCTGGCCACCGGGGAAAGGCGCTCGGTGAGTGCTTCGCAGAGCGGAGTCGGGTCACCCTCGACGAAGACAGCGGTGGTGTTGACACAACCGGTGCCGCCGTGGCCGCTCACAGAGTCGACGATGGTGTCGAGGTGGTCCCGCCAGTCCACATCCTCGGTCAGAAGGATCTTCGAACGGCCCGGGCCCTGCGGAAGGATCGAGAAGTCCGCGGAGTACTTGCGCACCACGTCCTGCCCGCCGTAGACCAGTCCCAGGTCGGATCCCCGCAGCACGGCGTCCGCGGTCGGATGGTCGGTCGGCAGCAGTGCCACATGGTCGTTGCCGAAGCCCGCGCTGCGCAGTGCGGTGATCAGGCGATGCGGGGTGAACGGCTCTCGCCGGGAAGGCCGGACCGCCACGCGGTACCCGAGCGCGAGCGCCTCTGGCCAGAGGCTGTGCGGGCCGGGGTGGTTGCCGGCCGCGTGCACCGCGAACACGCTTCCGCGCCGCGCCCACACCGCACGGCCGGTGCGGGTCAGGGGGTCGTTCCACCGTGTCACCGCCCCGGTGGGCCGGGCGTGCTCCACGCTGTAGTGGGCCTTCGTCATCCGATGTGCGATGGCCAGGGTGGTGGCCCGCACGACGGAGATCGGTATTCCTCCGACTCGGCTGACCTGATACTCGTACTCGTCGACCGACTGGCCGTCCAACGTGGCGGTCGAGAAGAGCTCGGCAGCACGGCCGATCATGCCGATCCGGTCATCGAGTGCGGGGGTGGTCGCTCGGTGCAGGGACTTCATCGTGCGCTCGACGAACAAGGACGGAACCAGACTCAAGTCGGCGACCTGCCGGCCCGCGACATCGTGGACGGCCATGCGGTTGCGGGCCCTGAACCGGCCCTGAGGGCCCAGGGCGTCAAGCTGTACGAGATCAGGAGAGGCCCCCGCCATCAGTAGACCCCCTCGATCACGGCCTTGTCCTCGAAGGTCGCGACCGGAGCGATGTCCGCCACCGCATCGCCGATCTGACCGGCGAGTGGCTCGATCCGGGTTGCCGTGTCCCGTTCCAGGTTGTTGGGCAGGAAGAACGACTTGCTGATGTGGTGGACGAGGACGCGGCCGCGATCGCCGTACGCTACCTGCCGGAGTGTCTCCGGATCGACGACCGAGAACGTCACGTACGGGCTGTAGGAGTCGAACACGCAACCGGAGTCCGCCGGAAGGCCCGGACGCTCGCCGGCGAATCCGAGGATCATCGTGCTGCCGTAGTTGCCGCACAGGACCGTCTTGGGGAAGACCTCGGTCTTGTACAGATACCGGGAGTCGGCGTCCAGCTGTGTGCCGCCCCAGCGGATCGCCCGGATCTTCTCGTTGACCAACTCGGCCAGGTCGTCCCGCCGCGCGAGGCGCTCAAGCAGTGGGGGCGTGATGGTCAGCACCTCGATGTCCTGGGTGCGCAGTACGAACGCGGCCTGGTCGACGAGGTGTTCGGCGTAGGCGTCGGCGTCAGCGCCTCGTCCACTGGAGATCAGCTTCTTCACCCAACGAGGGTCGAGATCGATGGTGAAGCCATGGCGGCCGTGGCTGGTCGCCGACCTGCGGAAGTACTCACCCACGATGTGCGGGCCGGTCGGAACGAGCCCGAGCCAGTTGGCTTGGGCGGGAAAACCGTGGGCGTCGAGGTTGGCGTTGCTCCAGTGGACCATGCGCTCCAGCCAGTCCTGGAGGAGGACGATCCGCTTGGGCGCCCCTGTGGTCCCGCCGCTTTCGAACACGCCGATGACATCCGGGTGTTGGCCGTAGCCTTGCGGGATCAGGTCCTCGGCACGGGCGTCGCGCAGTTCGGCCGTCACATCGGGGAACAGCCTGAGGTCTTCGTGGGTGCGGATGTCGCGGCGGGGATCAAAGGGCAGGGTCTGTGCCCGCTCCAGCCAGAACCGGGATCCTGTATCAGGGTCGAAGTGCCACTCCATGGCGGCCTGTATCAGCTCGTCCGGCTCTGGGCGGACAGCGAGGGGGAGGTCGAGGACGTGCGTGGTGGCTCGCGACACGGGGGCTCCTTCTCAGCGTGTGACGTGAGGGTGGTGCGGTCGGGCAGGGCGTGGAGCCTTCGCCCGACTCACCGTAGTCGTGTACGAAAGAGGATTGGAGCTACAGCTCGACGATGGCGGCGCCGATGTGCCGCCCCTCGATCACGTCCAGCAGTGCTTGAGGGGCGTGCTCGATGCCCTTGATCCGAGCGTGGGGGAAGACCGGTTCGCCCGCTCGGAGCCAGGCACCGAACGTCTCCGTCCACTCCGACTCGTCGTCGAAGTCGTCCGAGCTGAAGCCGCGCAGCACGATCCTCTTGCGGATGAGCGGCATGGAGTCCAGCTGGACAGGTGCCGTGGTGCCGCCGCTGTGTTCGGAGAGCTGTCCGGCCAGGGCGCCGATCAGGACGAACCGGGCGCCCGGACGTGCGGCCTCCACGGCAGCCTGCAACTGTTCGCCTCCGACGTTGTCGAAGAAGACGTCGATGCCCTCCGGTGCGGCCTTCGCCAACTGTTCGGTGAGTGGTGCGCCACCGCGGATGATGACCTCGTCGTAACCGAGCTCCTTCACGAGGCGGTCGGCCTTCTGCCGCGAGCTGGTGCTGGCAATGACACGGCCTGCCCCCAGCCGCTTGGCGATCAACCCCGCCATCGCGCCGATCCCGCTTCCGCCCGCTGAGACGAACACCGTGTCCCCGGGGCGGAGTTCCACCCCCCGTGTCAATGCCGCATAGGCGGTCCAGCCTCGCTGAAGATGAGTGATGGGGTCGGGAAGCGCCTCACTGTCCAGGCGTACGCACTCGCCCGTGGGGACGACGGCGTACTCGCGCCAGCCCAGCCCGTGCGAGACGAGATCCCCTGGCTGCAGCGAGCTGCTCTCCGGTGCACGCACAACTTCGCCGATCGCTGCCCCGACCAGCGGGTCGCCGGGGCTGAGCACGGGGAACGGTGTGTCCTGAGTGACGCCCGTAATGAGCAGGCGCAGCGTGGCGAAGACTTGGAAGAAGTGATTGCGGACGAGTACCTCGCCTTCCCCCGGCGAGGGCAGCGGCGTCTCGACGACACCGAGGTGTTCCAGCCGCGGTAGCCCGTCGGGCCGGGCCACGAGGCGGACTTCTTTCTGGGTAGCGGGCAGGGCTGCCATGCACCCTCCTGAACAGGAAGAACGTAGGGATATGAAGCCCTGGTGCACACGCGGTGACCAAGGGATCCCAGCGTGGAGTGATCACACCCGGAAACTCCAGCTCTCACCGCGCACTGGAACATTTCTTCCATCCCGGGCGGCTGACTGAAGGAAGCTCACGCTCTCCTTCGGCTGTCTCGCCCCCCTGCACGGCGCCGCGCAGGGAGTAAGGGCAACAGGTCGTTGCGTGGGAAATCCACACGCCCGGCGCCCTTGATGGAAGGAATCTTCCAACTCTGCGCTCCGGCTGGAGCCTCTGTGCCGATCCTTCCACGCTGGCTCATGGTCGGGCCCGATGACCTTGTCCGGAGGTTCGGCTCGATGTGTAGACAACGGTGGAGAGGAACTCCGATGACTGCTGAGCGTGTACTTGTGCCGTCTTCCACAGAGTCGTACCGATGGCGGTGGCTGGCGCTCGTCGCCCTGCTGCTCGGTGAGGCCATGAACCTTTTGGACGCGACCATCGTGCAGGTCGCCGCGCCGACGATCCATGCCGATCTGGGTGGGTCCGTGTCCGACATCCAGTGGTTCACGACGGCCTACACCCTTCCGTTCGCGGTGCTGCTGATCACAGGCGGCAGGCTGGGCGACATCGTTGGCCGACGGCGGGTGTTCGTCATCGGGGTCGCCGGGTTCATGCTGGCGTCCATAGCGTGCGCCGTGGCTCCCTCGGCGGGCTTCTTGATCGCCTTCCGCGTGGTGCAGGGGGCAACGGCGGCCGTGATCATTCCCCAGACCATCGGCCTGATCAAGACCATGTTCTCCGGTGGCGAGATGTCGAAGGCGCTGGGCAGCATCGGCCCCGTGATGGGGCTGGCCGCCGTCTGCGGTCCGGTGCTCGGCGGTGTCCTGACCCATGCCGACCTCTTCGGTTCGTCGTGGCGAGCCGCGTTTCTGGTCAACATTCCCGTCTCCTTGGTGGTGCTTGCCATCAGCCCCAAGCTGCTGGAGAACCGCGCGCCGAACCGCCCCACTCTCGACCTGACCGGCACACTCCTGGCCATGATCGGCATCGGGCTCATCGTGTATCCCTTGATCGGGGCAGGCAGCGGATCGATGTCCGGGTGGAGCTGGGGCGCCATCGCGGCGGGTCTGATCGTGATGGCGGTGTTCGGGCTGCATCAGCGCGGTGTTGTCGGCAGGGGCCGCAGCCCCCTGGTGGAGCCGAGTCTGTTCACTCACCGGGGCTTCTCTGCCGCTCTCGTGACGTCGGCGTCCTTCTTCGCGGTGACCAATGGACTGATGACGGTCAT
Organism: Streptomyces sp. NPDC003379; assembly: GCF_053589195.1. NCBI lineage: Bacteria > Bacillati > Actinomycetota > Actinomycetes > Kitasatosporales > Streptomycetaceae > Streptomyces > Streptomyces sp. NPDC003379. The sequence goes on from NZ_JBSFRK010000016.1 coordinate 149,764, forward strand.
CGTGCTGCAACTTCAGCTGGGGGTCGGCACTGATGCCCTCAAGGCGGGACTGACGCTTGCTCCGTGGTCGGTGGGACTGGCACTGGCGTCGTGGGTGGCGGGCGCACATCTGGCCCAGCGCTACGGGCACCGCCTGATGCCCCTGGGCCTCGTGGTCCTTCTGGTCGGAGCGCTGGGCGCCATCGCCGTCTACCATGCGGCGGACCCCACGGACTACCCCAAGCCGCTGCTGATGGCGCTGGCCGTCGTCGGCCTGGGTGTCGGGCTCTTCACTCCTGTCTTCTTCACCATCGCCCTGAAGCCGCTGCAGCCCCAGGAGATCGGGTCGGCGGCCGGACTGCTGAATGCCGTCCAGCAGCTCGGAGCCACACTCGGCGTCGCCGTCCTGGGCAGCGTCTACCTTGACAACGCGGAGCCCGGCGGGCCTTCGGAAGCCCTGCACGCAGTCCAGATCGCCTTCTGGGTCGCTGCCGCGCTCGTGGTGGTGAGCTTCGTCGGCAGCAGGCTGATGATCGAAAAGGAGGCGTCGGACACAGCCGGGACGCAACGGTGAGCGAGCCACGTGCCTGAACAGTTCCTGCGGCGGCCGCGCGGCCGCCGCTTCGGCATGTGCGGACGCGCCGGTCCTCACGGCCGTACGCGCCTGCCCGCTGCCGACTGCCGGCTACGAGCGAGTTCCGTGATCATCGGGCTCGCCGCCTTGACGTTCTGGAGCACTGGACTGGTCTCGAGGGTCTGGATCGCATCGAGGGAGCCGAGCCGCCGGGCGAGGTAGTGATGGAGGTCGGAGGGGTCGCTGCACAGGGCCTGAGCCACGAGGTTGGTGGGGCCGGTGGTTGCGGCGACGAAGGCGAGTTCGTCATGGCTCGCCAAAGTCGTCGCCACGTGTTCCAGATGTGCGGGGCTCACCGACATCCACAGCAGCGCCCTGGTATTGGCGCCGAACAGCCCGGTGTCGACCTCGACATCGAAGAAGATGGCTTCGCCGGCCTGCAGGTCGGCCAGGCGGCGCGCGACGGTGACGGGGGACCAGCCAGTCGCCTGGGCAAGTTCCGCATGGCTGGCACGCCCGTCCTTCTGCAGCGCGACCAGCAAGTCCGTGTCACTCTCGCCGAGTTGACGAGGGACGGGGACGTAGGCACTGTCCGCTGTCTCGTGCGATCTCAGGATGCGCTGCTGCTCTTCGGTGAGGGTGTCGGCGCTTCGGCGCCAGTTGGTGGGGCCTCCGAGGTACATGTGCAGGAGGCAGTACGCGGACACAGCGGTGATGTTGTTGGTACGGGGGATGTCGCGCAGCAACAAGGAGTTGCCGACGGCATCGTTGGTAGGAGTGTGGATGACCGCCACGATCTCGGTTCCGCCAGAGGTGAGTTTGACCCATGACGTGTCGGGTCGACGGGCCAGGGCGTGCGCCAGGTCCTGCGCGGAACTCGCGGCGGCGGTGAGTCTGACGAGCCACTGGGTCTGACCGGCTCGGTGGGGGTCCGCGAGCCCGACGACGCGCAGCGACGCCTCGTCACGCAGGCGTCGGTAGCGGCGGGCAATGGTCTGGGGTGAGACGTCGAGCGCGACAGCGATCTGACTGAACGGCGCGCGGCCGTCTATGTGCAGCGCGTGGATCAGCGCACGGTCCAAAGTGTCGAGCATGCACACATCCTTCAACGGGGGCCTGCTCAGTGGAATAAAGTTGAAGATAGCGCAGTGAACACTATCATCGCAGCCGTAGAAGCCCACAGAATTCCATCAGTTCACCGGTCAAGCAAGAACGCTCTCGTATAGTCGATGCGCATAGTGAACACCGTCGCACGCGTGCCATGCTTCAAGTGGATGCTCAGGCCAATGAGTTAGCGCTAAGGGCGCTCGCCTTTGCGTTGAATTTAACTGTTTCTGGGGAGGATTTTATGGGGGAGCTGAAGTCGCCCTCGGTCGGCGTCGGGCAGACTGCATTGTTCGTCGCGTGGATGCGGCAGCTGGAGAGCGACCGTCCCGACGCGCTGTTCCGGGATCCGCTCGCCGCCACGATGCTCTCGACCCTGGCGAAGGACCCGGTACTGGCGGACGTGGCCGAGGTCATCAAGCAGACCCACAACAGCGCACGCGGCTTTCCCGCGTACTTCGCGGTGCGCACACGGTTCTTCGACGATGAGGTGATCGCCGCGACCCAGCGGGGGGTCCACCAGGTCGTCACGCTGGCCGCCGGCGTGGACGGTCGCACCGTCAGGCTGGATCTGCCGACCGGGACGCGCTGGTTCGAGGTGGAACTGCCGGAGATGACGACGTTCAAGGACGCTCTGATCGAACGGTCCGGCCTCCCCCTTGCGTGCGAACGCCACGGGGTGGCGGCTGACCTGAGGGAGGACTGGGAATCGCCGCTGCGGGCTGCTGGGTTCGATCCGTCGCAGCCCACGATCTGGTTGATCGAGGGCCTCTTGATGTATCTGACAGATGTGGCTGGTGACGCGATTCTGGCCGATCTCACCAAGCTGTCCGCCCCCGGGAGCCGGCTCATGCTGGAGCACCTCAAGGCGGCCATGCTCGGGGAAGAGGGCAGGCCCGTGCGTGAGCGGGTCGAGGAGCAGGGAGCTTCTTGGCTCTCCGCCCGCGACGACCTGAAGTCCTGGATGGGCGGTTACGGCTGGCAGACGGAGGTGTACGCGGGCGACGATCCGCGGATCGGACACGGGCGCACGGTGGCGCCGCTTCCGGCGTGCTGGCTGGCCAGCGGTTCGCTCGCCGACCCGGATACCGCTCCCTCGGTCTGATGGGAAATCCCCAGGACCGGCAGTAGGCCACAGGTGGAATTAGCAATTCCACTCATGGCGTTGCCGGCAGAGGATTCAAATTGATGGTGGGGTCAACGCGCCCCCTCGCGGCATATGCCTCTCGGGCATCCTCAGGTTACGAGCCGGGTGTGCCCGCGTTGCCCGAAAATACCGGAGAGTTAAGCGCCGATTCACTGACCGGTCCGGCGGGGGGCGCCCGCGCGAAGAAATCCGCGGCTGCCCTGCGGCCGGTCGGTTCAATTCTGGCCGCCGTCCGAAGCAACCGCGGTCCGGATCGTCTCCCCAGCCCCACACCGCACCACATCTCCCGAGCACAGTGGAGGACACGCATGCCTGACGACACCGCGCATCCGTACGACCCGCGGGAGCATCGGTTACCAAGGAGTGGCCGCTCCGGCGGGACTGGGCCGGGGACACCGGTCGGCCATTGCGTAGTGCTGGGGGCCAGCATCGGTGGCCTGTTCGCCGCACGAGTGCTGTCCGACACGTTCGACAGAGTGACGTTGATCGACCGGGACGCGTTGGCAGAGTCGGAGGAGAACCGGCGCGGAGTGCCCCAGGGGCACCACGCGCACGCGATACTGCCCGCCGGCACGAAGTGGCTCCAAGAGATGTTTCCCGGTCTGCTGGAGGACTTCGAAGCGGACGGAGTGCCAGTGGTCCGAGAACCCACTGAAATGCACTTCGCGCCAGGGGGCCACCTCCTCAGCCAGGAGGGCCGCTACGCGGACCCCATCCCCACCTACCAGCCGAGCCGCCCCCAGCTGGAGGGGCAAGTACGGGCTCTGGTGCGGGCGTTGCCGAACGTCGAGATCGTGGATCGTTGTGAGGCGGCGGGACTCATCAGTGCCCCAGACCGCCGTCGCGTCGTCGGTGTCCGCGTCGTGCACCGCGACAGCGGAGCGGAGCAGGAACTCACCGCAAGCCTTGTCGTCGATGCGACCGGTCGAGGCGGACGTACGACTCGATGGCTTGATGACCTGGGCTACGACCAGCCACAGGAAGACCGGCTCGCGATCGACATCAAGTACGTCAGCCGGAACCTGAGGGTGGCGCCGGGCGCCCTCGGCAGCAGGAAGGTCGTCATCGTCGGAGCCTGCCCGGGACGGCCGACCGGCGCGACCTTCCTTCAGCACGGAGAAGACCACTGGATGCTGACGCTGATCGGCTACGGCGGGCATCACCCGCCCACCGACCCGAGCGGGTTCCTGGACTTCGCCAAACCCATCGTTCCACCTGACGTCTTCGAGGTCCTCTGCGCTGCTGAGCCGCTCGACGACCCGGTCGCGCACCGCTACCCGGCGAGCGTGCGCCGCCGCTACGAGCGGCTGGCACGTTTCCCCGACGGGCTGTTGGTCTTCGGGGACGCGATCTGCAGCTTCAACCCCGTGTATGGCCAGGGGATGTCGGCGGCCGCCCTGCAGGCCGGGGCGCTGAAGGAAACTCTGGCGCAGGGCGGGGACCAGCTGCCGCGTCGCTTCTTCAAGACGGCCGCACGGCGCATCGAGGTCGCCTGGCGGATGGCCGTCGGCAGCGATCTCTCACTTCCCGAGGTGGCCGGCCCGCGGCCCCTTCCGGTGCGCATCAGCAATGCGTACTTCGGCTGGTTGATGACCGCCGCGGAACGCGACTCGGCGCTGACCCAGGAGTTCGTGAAGGTCAGTTCCCTGCTTTCCCCTCCCACGATTCTACTCAATCCGGCCACGGTCGGGCGGGTTGTCGTCGGAAACCTGCGCCGCCGATGGAAAGCAGAGGCGAAACGACAGGCGTAACGCCGTTCCTCGACATATCGAACAGCAAAAATCGCGAACACGGCGTGAAAGTCGCCGTGCGGGTGAGTCATGCTCTTTTCGCGATTCATTGGATCGCCTGTAAAGTGAAAATTTTCCTTGACCTCGACGTTTTCGAGGTCATAGCGTTCTGGAGCCGAGAAACCGAAGGGAATGATTCGGAATGTCAAATCCGGTGGTTGGTACCGACGCGCAGGCGCAGGCCCCTGACCATGTCGAGCTCGTGAAACGAGCCGAAGGTTTGCGGGAGCTGCTCTGGGAAGACTCTGCCGAATGTGAAACCGAGCGTCGCATTTCAGCGCGTGTGATGTCGGCCATGACGGAGGCGGGCCTGCTGCGGTTGATGACGCCACGGCGGCACGGAGGCTACGAGACGGATATGCGCACCCTGCTCGAGGTCGCCATCACACTCGGCCGTGGATGCTGCTCCGCAGCTTGGATCGCCGGCGTTCTGAACGCCGGGAACTTTGTGGCATCCCTCTTCCCTCCGGCTGCCGGCGACGAGGTGTGGGGTGAGGATCCCGACGCCCGGTGCGCTCTGGTGCTGGGGCTGCCTGCCAAGGACGTCGAGCCGGCCGACGGCGGCGTCGTCGTCAGCGGCGAGTGGGGCTACGTCTCCGGCTGTCTGCACGCCCAATGGGTCAGCGCCCTGATCGCGGTTCCCACCGGCGACGAACGGCCCGAAATCCAATTCGCTCTGATGCGCGCGGACGAGGTCCGCATCAAGGACACCTGGCACTTCGCCGGGATGAGGGGCACCGGCAGCAACACCGTCGTCGCCGACCGGCTGTTCGTGCCGAACCACCGGCTGGTGCCCTACGTGCCCATCCTCAACGGCGAGACCGACGGGGTGGTCGACCCGGATCTGCCCTACCGCAACAGCCTGACCGGCCTGTTCGCCATCGGACTGACCGGGTCGCTGATCGGCGGGGCCGAAGCCGCCCTGGCCTACGTCCGCGACCAGGCCCCCACCCGCCCTGTCGCGGGCTCCACCTATCGCGACCAGACCGAGTCGCCGACCTTCCAGCTCGACCTCGCCGACGCCACTTGGAAGATCGATACGGCCAAGCTGATCGCCACCCGCATCGCCGACACGGTTGATCAGTACGCCCATGCCGGCACCAACACGGATCTGACCGTGCGAGCGCGTAACCGGCTGGAGTCCGCCCAGGTCGGGCGACTGTGTCGAGAGGCTGTCGGCACCTTGCTGACCGCCTATGGCTCCTCCGCCTTCAACGAGGCCAACCCGCTCCAGCGGCTCTGGCGTGACATCAACGTCGGCAGCCGCCACGCAGGCTTCGGCATGGGCATCCCCGAGCAGGTCTACGGCCGTGCCCTCGTCGGCCAGGACCCCCGCGACATCAGCTTCATCGTCTGACCTGCGACGTGAACCCCTCGGCCCCATCCCTCCAGCCAGCAGAGGACACCATGGCAGAGCCCCGAATACCCACCGACGAGACCCCGCTGCGCGCCCATAACCGCGCCATCGTCGAGCAGTACATGAGCACCCGCGGTGAAGATCGGCTCCGGCGGCACCTTCTCTTCACGGAGGACGGTGTCGGCGGACTGTGGACCACGGAAAGCGGGGAACCGATCGTCATCCGAGGCCGCGATCGGCTGGGCGAGCATGCCGTCTGGTCCCTGAAGTGCTTCCCCGACTGGGCCTGGATCAACATCGAGGTCTTCGACACACAGGACCCCAACCGCTTCTGGGTCGAGTGTGACGGTGAGGGAAAGATCCGCTTCCCGGGATACCCCGAAGGGCACTACCGAAATCATTTCATTCATTCCTTCCTGTTCGAGGACGGGAAGATAAAGCAGCAGCGCGAGTTCATGAACCCGTGTCAGCAGTTCCGCTCGCTGGGAATCGACGTCCCGCACGTCGAGCGTGAGGGAATCCCCACCTGAGAGACTGTCCGCTTAAGTGCGGGACCGTCATGAATCGGCCGTAAATTCTCCTCTCCGCCTCACGGGGGCACAGTCGTGGGACATGTAGTAAGCGGCACCCATAAATCGAAAGCCCTACAACAGCCCGAATGGAACGATCTTTCACAGGTCCAGCGTGTGAGGGAAATTCTCAGCTCCCGTCCGCCTCTGGTCCGTATGGAGGACGTCCAGACGCTCAGGTCGTTGCTCGCGTCCGTCGCTGCCGGCGAAGCGCACGTGGTGCAGGCGGGAGACTGCGCCGAGGACCCGGAGGAGTGCACCGCCGAGCACGTCCGGCGAAAATCCGCCGTGCTCGACCTGCTGGCCACCACGCTGAAGATGGTCACCGGCAAGCCCGTCGTCCGGGTGGGACGCATAGCAGGACAGTTCGCCAAGCCGCGCTCGAACTCCTTCGAGCAGGTCGGCGACCTGGTACTGCCGGTGTACCGCGGACACATGGTCAACAGTCCGGAGCCCGACCTGGAGAGCCGGCAGCCCGATCCGCTGCGCATCCTCACCGGATACATGGCGGCAGGCGACATCGTGGAACACCTGGGATGGCGTGCCCCGGCTCTCCGCGCGTGGCCGAGCATCGAACCCCTGGTGTGGACGAGTCACGAGGCACTTCTCCTGGACTACGAAGTCCCGATGATCCGAGAGATCGGTGACGGCAGGCGCTGGCTCGGCTCCACGCACTGGCCCTGGATCGGCGAGAGGACCCGCCAGCCGGACGGCGCCCATGTCGAGTTGCTCGCCGATGTCGTCAACCCTGTGGCTTGCAAGGTCGGTGTGACCATGACCACGGCGGAGATCACCTCCCTGTGTGAGCGCCTCGACCCGCTCCGGGAGCCCGGCCGTCTCACTCTGATCGCGCGAATGGGTGCCGACGCGGTCAGTGACCGTCTGCCTCCGCTGGTGGCGGCAGTCCGTTCTGCGGGGCATCCCGTGATCTGGCTGTGCGACCCCATGCACGGCAACACCGTCACCGCCCCCGGCGGCAGGAAGACCCGCTTGCTGACCACTCTGGCCCGTGAGGTCGCCGGGTTCTGCCGCGCGGTGGCGGCGGCGGGCGGCGTAGCCGGCGGTCTCCACTTGGAGACCACTCCGGACGAGGTGACCGAGTGCGTCGCCGATACCTCCGCGCTCGGATCGGCCGACGGCAGGCACACCACCCTCTGCGACCCTCGCCTCACCTCACGACAGGCCGTCTCCCTGGTCACCGCCTGGTCCGACGCCCCGTGAACACCAACGCTGACTCGGCCACACCGTCTGGAAGGAGCCACTCGATGGCCGGCTTACCTCCCATCGCTACCTACCCCCTGCCCACCGCTGAGAGCCTGCCGGAGAATGTGGCGCGCTGGACGCCGCGGCCGGAACGTGCAGTCCTCCTCGTCCACGACATGCAGCGCTACTTCCTCAACACCTTGCCGGACCCCTTGCGCTCCGAGCTCGTCCACAACGCGGCCACGCTGCGCAAGCGCTGCGCGGCCCTCGGGGTGCCGGTGGCGTACACCGCACAGCCCGGCCGGATGACGGACGAGCAGCGCGGGCTCCTGAAGGACTTCTGGGGGCCAGGCATGCGCACCGACCCGGCCGACCGGGAGGTGACGCCGGAACTGGCCCCGGCCGACGGCGACTGGACGTTCACGAAGTGGCGGTACAGCGCGTTCCACCACTCGGACCTGTTGGAGCGCATGAGGGCCGCGGGCCGCGATCAGCTCATCCTTTGTGGCGTCTACGCGCACGTCGGTGTTCTGGCAACGGCGCTCGAAGCCTTCACCAACGACATCCAGGCATTCCTGGCTGCCGACACGCTGGGCGACTTCTCCGAGCATCATCACCGGCTCGCACTGGGCTACGCGGCGCAGCGCTGCGCGATGGTCGTTCCGTCCGGGGATGTGTTCGCGTGAGTGGCCGAGACGGCGACGACCTGCTCGCCGGCATCCTGAGCCTGGAGCCGGACGCCTTCGCTCTGCTGCACCGGCCAGAGTGCGGGACACCGAACATGGTCGACGTTCTGGTCGGAGACGTCACGCTCCCCGAGACGCTGGCGGACATCCCGCTGTCCGAGGTGGACGACGACTCGTCCGGGGCCGGACATGAGGTCCTGGTCGTGGTGCCGTATCGGCAGATCGCTGAGCGCGGCTTCACAGTGCCCGACGACGGCTCACCGGCCATCGCTCTGTCGGTCACCGGTCAGGCCAGGGTGCCCGTGCCCGAGATCCTCGTACGGCTGCCCGGCACTCCGGCGCGCGTGACGTCCCACGGCTTCGACGTGGACGACGACCAGTACGCCGCGACCGTGCGACGTGTCATCACGGACGAGATCGGCACGGGGGAAGGCGCCAACTTCGTCATCAAGCGCTCTTTCGTGGCCGACATCAGCGACTACTCCCTCGACAGCGCGCTGGCGTTCTTCCGGCGCCTGTTGGAGCGTGAGCAGGGCGCGTACTGGACCTTCCTCATCCACACCGGCCAACGCACCCTCGTCGGCGCCACACCCGAGCGCCACATCTCCGTGAACCGCGGCACGGCCGTGATGAACCCGATCAGCGGCACGTACCGATATCCACCTGCCGGGCCCACGCTGCAGGGCGTCACCGCGTTCCTCGCGGACCGCAAGGAGACAGACGAGCTGTACATGGTCGTCGACGAGGAACTGAAGATGATGGCCCGCATCTGTGAGAACGGTGGCCGCGTCCTGGGCCCGCACCTCAAGGAGATGGCCCGGCTGGCCCACACGGAGTACTTCATCGAGGGACGGACCGACCGCGACGTACGCGAGATCCTGCGCGAGACGATGTTCGCCCCCACGGTCACGGGCAGCCCGCTGGAGAGCGCGGCACGCGTCATCCGGAAGTACGAACCCGAAGGCCGCGGCTACTACAGCGGCGTGGCCGCGCTGATCGGCCGGGACGCCAACGGTGAGCGCTCACTCGACTCGGCCATCCTCATCCGCACCGCGGACATCGACACACACGGCCGGGTACAGATCGGAGTGGGCGCCACGCTGGTGAGGCACTCCGACCCGGCCTCAGAGGTCGAAGAGACACGCGCCAAGGCCTCCGGACTCCTCGCCGCGCTGGAAGCCGGACACCCCCGCAGTCTGGCAACACATCCTGACGTCCGTGCGGCCCTCAGCCGTCGCAACACCGGCATCGCCCAGTTCTGGCTGCAGGAGCACACCGGCCGCCGGCCCGCCGTCACCGGGCTGGCCGGGCTGAAAGCCCTGATCATCGACGCGGAGGACACCTTCACGGCGATGATGCGACACCAACTGCGCGCGCTGGGACTGTGGGTGTCGGTCAGCCGCTTCGACGAGCCCTATGGGCTCGGCGGCCACGACCTCGTGGTGATGGGGCCCGGCCCAGGAGACCCGCGGGTCGCCGGAGACCCCAAGATCCGTCATCTCCGTTCGGCGATCGACGGCCTTCTGGAGCGGCACCAGCCGTTCATCGCCGTGTGCTTGAGCCACCAGGTGCTCAGCCTGTCCCTGGGCCTCGACCTCGTCCGCCGGGATGTCCCGAACCAGGGCGTGCAGCGGGAGATCGACCTGTTCGGTTCCCGTGAACACGTGGGCTTCTACAACACGTTCGCCGCCCACAGTGCCGAGGACAAGATCGAGATCGAGCGGATCGGGCTTGTGGAAGTGAGCCGTGACCAGGACAGCGGCCACGTGCACGCACTCCGCGGCCCGGGTTTCGCCTCGATGCAGTTCCACGCCGAGTCGGTCCTGACCGTCGACGGTCCGCGCATCGTCGGGCAGGCCATCCGGGAGGTGCTCGGCCGTGCGGGTTGACATCGCCTGGTGGGAACTCGACGGTTCCCCGCAGACCATCGACTCCCTGCGCGAGCACCTGCGGGACGAGGCCGTCGACGCCTGGCGCGAAGTCCCGGGCCTGCGGCTGAAGTTCTGGATGGCGGACAGGCAGCACAACCGCTGGGGCGCGGTCATGCTCTGGGAGTCGGACCGGCCGGCCGGCCTCCCGCCGAACCGCGCCGCGGAACTTATTGGACGCCTACCCGACCACCGGACCAGGTTCGACGTCGAGGCCACGGTCGAGGGAGCGTACGCCACCCACGAACTGGCGGACCTGGGGCCCGTGTTCGCATCAGTGGTGGCGACCACCACATCCGTCCACAGGGGAGGAGCATCATGCACGAGTACGTAGTCGTGGACGCTTTCGCACGCCGCCCGCTCGAAGGCAATCCCGTAGCCGTCTTCTTCGACGCCGCCGACCTGACGGCCGAATCGATGCAGCGCATCGCCAGGGAGATGAACCTCTCCGAGGTCACCTTCGTCCTGCCGCCCGAGCAGGGCGGCGACGCCCGGATCCGCATCTTCACTCCGGTCAACGAGTTGCCGTTCGCGGGGCATCCCATGCTCGGCACAGCGGTGGCCCTGGGACAGACCCTGAAGAAGCAGCAGCTTGTGCTGGAGACCGCCATGGGGCTCATCCCGTTCCAGCTGGGCGACGACGAGGGCATACCGACAGTGCGGATGGAGCAGCCGATACCCACCTGGGAGCCGTACGAGCACACCACGGAGCTCCTGGAGGCACTCGGCGTCCCGAAGTCCACGGCACCGGTTGAGATCTACCGCAATGGCCCTCGGCACGTCTTCGTGGGGCTCGACAGCATCGCCGCGTTGTCGGCCCTCACGCCGGACCACAGAGCCCTCGGCCAGTTCCCGGACATGGCAGCCAACTGCTTTGCGGGGGAGGGCGTCCACTGGCGGGCACGCATGTTCTCGCCCGCCTACGGGGTGGTCGAGGACGCCGCGACGGGATCGGCCGCCGGCCCCCTCGCCATCCACCTGGCCCGACACGGCCTCAGCGCGTACGGCGAAGGGCTCCAGATCCTCCAGGGGGTCGAGATGGGCCGCCCCTCTCTCATGCTGGCGACCGCGGAAGGCGCGGGGGAACACGTCCGGAGCGTGCAGGTCGGCGGCCACGGAGCCATCGCGGCGCGCGGCGCCCTCTACGTCTAGCGAGGACCACGTGAACACCAGCCAGTTCGAAAGCCTCACCGGCGAGGTCGACATCGACTTCCCCGAATACGAGCACCCACCGTCCGACCCCATGCCGCTCGTCCGCCAATGGATTGTCGAGGCGACCGCGCGCGGAGTGCGGGAACCCCGTGCGCTCGCCCTGGCCACCGCCGACACCAGAGGGCGAGCCTCCAACCGCATCGTCGCCATCACCGACGTCAGTGACCGCGGGTTGGTCTTCGCCACCCACAGCACCAGTCAGAAGGGCGTCGAACTGGCCGCCACCGGATGGGCCTGTGGCCTGCTCTACTGGCGGGAGACCGGCCAGCAGCTCATCCTCTCCGGCCCGGTGTCGCAGCTCGGCGACGCCGAATCCGATGCCCTCTGGTTCGGTCGGCCGATCCCCATGCACTCCATGTCCACGGTCTCCCGGCAGAGCACACCGTTCGAAGACATGGCGGCCGTGTCGGCACTGCGCGCCGAAGCGGCCCGCCTGGGAGCTCCCGGCACCCCCCTGCCCCGCCCCACCGCGTACGTCGGGTACCTGCTGGCGCCGACCGTCGTGGAGTTCTGGTCCGCGGACTCCCAGCGGCTGCACCGCAGGCTGCGCTACGACCGACAGGGCCATGGCTGGCGTACGAGCCGCCTCCAGCCCTGATCCGCGACGAACCCGGAGATGACACGATGGACCACACAGCCCTGACACAGGCAATGGCCAGGGTTCCCGGACCGGTGACCGTGGTGACCACGATCGACGGCGCGGGCAAGCGCTGGGGATTCACCGCCAACTCGTTCAGTTCCGTCTCCCTGGACCCGCCCCTCGTCCTGGTCTGCCTGAACAAGACCGCCAGCACGCACGAGGCGTTCACGTCCACCGACCGTTTCCTGATCAACGTCCTCGCATGCGGTCAGGACATGGTCGCGCGACGCTTCGCCGAGTCAGGGGTCGACCGGTTCGCCGCAGGTGACATGGAAGCCTGTGAACTGGGACTGCCCGGTTCGCACGACGCCTGCGCCCGAGTCGCCTGCACGATGCACGCCATCATCGACGCCGGCGATCACAGCATCCTCATCGGCCGAGTCGTGGACACCCACGCGGACGACCGGACGCCGCTGGTGTACTACAACCGGGCGTTCGCGTACCCGGCCGACGGTGCTCTCGTGGCGAGAGACGAGGAACCGGCCACGGTCCTGCACCTGGCGGACTGGTGAGCGCCGCCATGGAGCGCGACGTGAAGGTCGCCGTCGTCTACGAGTCGCACCGCCGCGACGGACTCAGTCCCGCAGGACGGGCGGCCGCCTGCGGACGATGTGATCGCTGGGCTGGGGCGAGGTGGAGGGTCGCCCAGTCTTCTTGTACGCCCACGACTTCCCGACAGCGGCGGCGTCCTGAGTGAAGCCCACCTCATGACGGTGGAGCGGATCACGGCCATGGCCATGGCCATCGCGTCCCGAGCCCCTCTGGTCTCGCTGAACAGCGTGGCCGGAGACCGTGTCGGGGAGAACGTCCCGCCCGCCGCTTATGGGGGCTTCTTCCGGCGCATCGCCCATGCGTGTGGGGTCATCCCACGGGTCGGCGTCCTGCTCGCCGCCAGATGCGGCAAGTCGCCTCGGTGGACGGCACGGCCCCGCAGCGCGAGATCATCTGCACACTCGTGCGCCTGGACGGCCACGTCGTCGGCCTGGTGATCAACCAGCACCGGCTGCTCCAAGGCGGGCTGAACGCTGAGACCTGCGGGTCGGTGGCGAGATTCGTGCGCTTCTGCGATGCCTTTGGTATTCCCCTCGTCACCTTGACCGACAGGCCTGTCGAAGCCCCTGATTCCTCGCCTCGGTTCGAGGATCTGCGAGACAGCGCCGACCTGCTGTACGCCTATTGCCACGCGGCGCCGACCTCACCTATGCGTGGCCCTCTGGAGGGTCTACCGGGCCGGGAAAGCCCTCGACATCCCCGTGGGTCCCCCGAGAGCTGCAGGAGGAGCACCGTTGAGCAGGTTGCGCCGGCTGACCGCAGGGGAGTCGCACGGAGCCGCACCTGTGGCGGCGCTGAAGGGGCTTCCCGCCGGCATTCCGATCACCACGGAGATGGTGGCGGACCACCTGGCCCGGCGGCGTCGACCCGGAGATCCTCAAGGACATGGTGCGTAATGCACCGCTGACACGGTCCGCGGCCGGTCACGCGGACCTGGCGGGCATGAAGAAGTACGGGTTCGACGAGGCGCGGCCGATCTTGGAGCGGGCCCCGGCCCGCGAGACGGCCGCCCGGGTTGCATCGGGGGCGATCGCACATTCGTACCTCAAGGAGGCTGTCGGCATCGAGACCGTCAGCCACGTGGTCGAGCTGTGCTCCGTGAAGGCACCGCAGGGTGTGTACCCGACGCGGACACGTCGAAGGCGGTGGTGGCCGAGGTCGACCAGATACACAAGGACGGCGACACCTTCGGTGGTGTGGTCGAGGTGCTCGCCTACGGGGTGCCGATGGGTCTTGGCTCAGATGTGCACTGGGACCGCAAGCTGAACGCCCGCCTGGCCGGAGCTCGCATGGGCATCCAGGCGGTCAAGGGCGTCGAGATCGGTGACGGGTTCGAGCCCACACGGGTGCCCGGGCTCGAAGGCGCACGACGGGATCGTCAAGACCGACGAGGGCATCCGCCGGGTCTCCGGGCGCGTGGGTGGTACCGAGGGCGGTCTGACCGCGGGTGAGCTGCCGCGCGTACGGGCGGCGATGAAGCCGATCGCGACCGTGCCGCGCGCTCTGAACGTCGGTGTCGCCACCGGTGAGGCCCGCGGCCCACCACCAGCTCCGACGTGTTCGCGGTGCCGGCCGCCGGGATCGTGGCCGAGGCCATGGTGGCCCTCGTCCTCGCGGACGCGGTGGCCGAGAAGTTCGGCGGTGACAGCGTGCCCCGACCCCGCCGCAACGCGCAGGCGTACCTCGACAACCTCCCCATCCGGTGACCGGGTCGCAGGTCGTCCTGGTCGGCCCGATGGGGGTGGGCAAGTCGACGAGGGCGAGGTGTACCTCCGCGCGCCGGGGAAGACCACGGTCGCGATGGCGCCGGCCGAGCACGAGGGTGGTCTCGCGCTCGCCGGCGGCGCGATCCTCGACGCCGACACCCGGCCCCGGAAGCAGTGGCGGGGTTGATGAAGGCACGTCGCCATCTGTACACGGAAGTCGCCCAAGCCGTCCTCGACGCAAAGATATTGAGACGGGTGGGGCACCAACCCTCGGTCAACCTGGGATGTGAAGCCGTGACTGAATTCGACATGGCCGACACAACTGATGGAAGGAATACGCGAGTTGCGGGTTCTCGCTGGAATTGGGCTGCGGGGCACCGCCACGCTGGTCGGGCTGGGCCTTGAAGCAGGTCGGCCCATGGCGACGTAGAGCGATTGCTGCAGTGTGAGGAGAGAACGATGAAGATCACCCGTCACCTTCCGGGCGCACCGTGCTGGGCGGATCTCGACACCCCCGATGTCGCTTCGGCGCGCACCTTCTACAGCTCCCTCTTCGGGTGGGAGCCCCTCGAGCTTCCGGGCGGCTACGTGAACTTCACTCTTCGGGGCGAGAAGATCGTCGGCGCGATCAAGCTCAAGGAGGGCGAGGAGCATTCGGCAGGCTGGAGCGTCTACTTCATGACGGATGACCTGTTCAAGACGACGACAGCGGTGGAGGACGCTGGAGGCAAGGTGGTCAGCCCTCCGAGGAAGGTGTCGGTGGCCGGCAGTGCCGCCGTCTACGCGGCTCCTGACGGGGCGGTCTTCGGCGCGTGGGAGCCGGACAAGCACCCCGGTTCCGGCCTGATGCGCGAACGTGGCACACCGTCCTGGTTCGGATTGAGCACTCCGGACGTCGGTGGTTCCGCGTCGTTCTATGCGCAGGTCTTCGGCTGGACGATCGAGCCCTCGGAGGCTGACGGCGTCATTCAGGCTGCTGCGGCCGGTGACGCAACGCAATTCGGCGGCATCACCGACGGGCCCGCCGGCTCGGCAGGCTGGAGCCTGCACTTCGGCGTCGAGGATGTCGATACGGCGTCGGCCGCAGCGGTCTCCCTGGGGGGCACGCTCGTCTCCGCTCCCACGAACACGAGCGGCGGCGGCCGTGTCGCCGTACTGAAGGACCCGTCCGACATCACCTTCGCGCTGGTCGCCCGAGTCTGACGAAGACCCTGAGTAGTTTCTTGGCTACGGACAGCAGGACCTCCTGGCGCGCGGGCGGCATAGCCGACTCGAGCTGCCAGGAGGCCCCGCCGTCCGAGCTGCCCCGGGGTCAGTCGGCCACGGCGACGATGACACTCGAGGGTGCCGAAAGCGCCACCGTCTCCGCGTGGCGCAGCCCGGCTGCCTTGAACAGGCTGACGAACTCGGCTTCCGTGCGTTCACGGCCCGGGGTGAGCGCCATCATTACGATGTCCAAGAACTTCCCGGGATGCGGGACATCCCCCTGCGGGATCACCGGATCGAGGATGACGATCCGGCCGGAGGGGTCCATGACCGCACGGATGTTCTTGAGCACGGTGATTGCCTCTGCGTCACTCAACTGGTGAATCACATGGGAAATCACGTAGGCGTCGGCACCGGCGGGCACAGAGGTCAGGTAATCACCGCCGGCTGTCTCGGCGCGGTCGATGACACCGGCTTCGGTGAGCACTTCGGTGGCCCCCGAAACAACCGGGGGGAGGTCGAACACCACGCCCCGCATTTCCGGGTAGCGCTCGAGGATTCGAGCCACCAGGTAGCCGTGGCCGCCGCCGATATCCACAATCTGCCGAATCCCGGACAGGTCATAGGCCTCGACTGCGACACCCTGGAGGTGACTGACGATCTCCCCCATCGCGTTGTTGAATATCTGGTCCAGCTCAGGACGCGCTGTCAGATACGAGAACAGGTCGGTGCCGTGTACGTGCTCGAAAGCGCACTCTCCCGTCCGGATGCTGTAGCCCAGAGCGGCGTACGCCTGCTGCAGCGCGGGCTGTCCCTCATACCGGAAGTGGTCCCGAAGCGAACCCGGGATGTCCGAGCGCAGAGTCTCAGCCATGGTGTTGAGCGCGAAAATGCTAGGGGCCACCTCGGTGAACACCCCTCGACTGGCGATTGCCCGCATCGCGCGGTACAAGGTACCCGGATGTGCGTCAACTCGCTTGGCGATCTCGTCGACCGGCAGCGGACCCGCGGTGAGCTGATCGGCAACGCCCAGCTCGGCCACAACGTACAGCAGATGGGCCAGCCTCAGGCCGTTCTGAAAATCCAGCATGCGCCCCTTTGCGGCATCCAGACTCAGCTCGTTGTCGGCGGCGATATCGGCGGTCACTCGATCACTTCCGTTCGTAGTCGTCGCGGTCTTCGCACGTGCCGTCGGCACACCCAGTTCACTTCAGATGGCTGAGTGAAAGAGAGACCTGGGGTGCAGTCTCCGTTCAGCGGTTCAGCTGTTTGTGGGTGCCTGCGGCCGAGCGGTGAACTGAGGGAATTCTCTGGGCCTGTTCGGTGGCGACGGTAGCGCGCGCAGAGGAATCTTCAATTTTGTGCCACGAAGCAGTCCTTCGCTGAAGGATGCGTGCATGTTCGTCGATCGGAACCATGCCCTTCGTAAGGCGATCTCTTTCGGTGAGAGGTCGTGGTGGCGGTGCTTGAGTGCGTCGAGTGTCCAACGGGCGTGGCTCGCGGACATGCCCGGTCCAGCCGGCACGAGTTCTGTCCTGTGCGGTGGATGCCCCGACGGGCCGTTACGCGACTCTCGGTCCCGGGAGTCTTGTGGGTGCCGTAGTGTCCACGATCAGGTGGATCTGCAGGTGCCCCGGCATCTCCTCGTCGATGCGGATCAGGAACTTCTTGAACTCCGCTGCCCGGTGCTGGCGGTGCAGGGCGCTGATGACCGCGCACTCGGGCGGGTTGAAGTACAGGAGGACGACGTCGTAGACCTTCTCCATGAACAACGGATCCGTCGGCAGCTTGAATGCACGATCCGCGCGCGCAGGGCAAGCGCCTGTGCCGACGACGCCCGCCGCGTCCACCGCTCCAACGCCGCCCGCGCCTCATCAGAGAGCAGCAACGGTAACGGACGCCCGCAGGGCCAGCCGGTCAAGCTGTACGCGGCCTCCAGCGCATACACGCCCTGGGTCTCGACCGAGGGTCTGCAGTTCGGACGGTCGAAGGTCGGCGGCGCCTGGGGTGAAAACTTCATGGGCCGGCTCGATGAAGTCAACGTCTGGCAGCGCGCGCTGACCGGTGACCAGCTGCGCCAGGACGCGGGCCTGGAGACCGACAGTGTGCCCGCGACCGAGCTGGTCGGTTACTGGGACTCCGCCACCGCGGAGAACGGCAAGGTCGCCGAGTCCACCTCGTACGCAATCGGCTCGATGGACATCTCGACCACCGGCGCGGTCGTGGACCCCGACGACAAGGAGCTCGAACTCGACGGCAGCTCGGGCTACATGTCCACCACCGGCCCGGTGGTGGACGAGACCGGTTCCTTTACGGTGACCGCCGGCGTCAAGCTGGACGGTGCGAAGTTCGCGGCCATGAAGGTCGGCTCCCGCGCCCAGGTCTTCGGTCAGTCCACCCCGGACGGCAAGGAGTCGTCGTGGGCGCTGTGGGTGGAGAAGGTCTGGGCCGACGGCTACCTCTGGCGCTAGGGCGGCTTCGGCAACACGCACCTGTACCTGAGTGAGACCGAGCAGGCGCAGGAGGACGGTGCCGCCTTCCCCGCGATCGAGCAGGGCGGCGGTGAACTCGCCGCCGGGCGTGGCGGGGCCGGTGGGTTCAACGGGCACTACCTGCCCGCCTCCCTGGACGAGGTCCGGGTGTGGACCGGGGCTATGACCGCCGACCAGGTCCGCTCCAAGGTGCTGGGCGCGCGCCCGGCGACGAGTGACGGACGCCGGGGGCACGCACACGCGGGCCCCCGGCTCCGCCCCGACGGGCCCAACGCCCGCATACACGCATTCAGCCAGTGGCACCCGACGGCGGTGTGGAGCAGATCCATGCCTCTGGGTCGCCACGCATTGGCCCCTGCCCTGACGTCGCCGTCCTGGTGAGGGCCGCAGATTCTGCAAAAGCCGGAACTCCGGCCATGGGTGGGGACGGCGACCGCCGTGACCAGCACCAGCGCCTACGGGGGCGCACCCCGATCCACTGGGCCGCCCCGACCTGAAGACGCTCAAGTCGGCCGACGTGTCGCCCTTCAAGGCGAAGACGGACAAGAAGACGGCTGCCCGAATGGCGAAGGCG
Source organism: Streptomyces sp. NPDC003379 (assembly GCF_053589195.1). NCBI lineage: Bacteria > Bacillati > Actinomycetota > Actinomycetes > Kitasatosporales > Streptomycetaceae > Streptomyces > Streptomyces sp. NPDC003379. Next base: position 168,483 of record NZ_JBSFRK010000016.1, read on the forward strand.
GCGCAGGCCGACCGGGACGCCGTGCGGCGTGCCCACGCCGACGCGCGGAGGTGACGGGTCCTGCGACCGGTGGCAGAGCCGAACTCGGCATCCGCTACGGGAAGTTCGCCACGGCCTACGGCGGCGACTGGGCAGGCCGGCTGCAGGTCGCCCGCATCTCCGACTGTGCGCTGCGCTCGCCCGAGGCGGCCAAGTGCCACAAGGCGGAGCCCCTGCCGTCCGTGAACGAGCGCGGCGATCAGCGTCTCGCCACCCAGTTGGACTTCCCGACCACTGCCCCGGCGGCCAAGGGCGCGGCCCCCAGCGCGCGCTCCGGCACCGGCCGGACGCTGCTCCTGGCGGTCTCCGCCGGTACGCAGTCCGGTGGTGGTGACTTCAAAGCGACCCCGCTGACCGCCTCGTCCACCTGGGAGGCAGGCGGCAGCGCGGGAACCTTCACCTGGTCGTACCCGCTACAGCCGCCGGCGCCGGCCGCCGGCTCCCAGCCCGCCCTGGACATCTCCTACAACTCCTCCAGCGTCGACGACGAGGACAAAAAGTACGACCTGTACTGGAAGTACGACAATGCCTCGGTGGAACCTCGACTATGTGGAGGGCACCCACGGCAACGCGATGAGCTACTGGTATGAGGAGTTCGAATCCTGCGCGGCCGAACATGTGGCGCTTGAACATCTTGATCCTGTGGTCAAGGCCCTCCACGACTCAGGAAGGTTTCTTCGCCAGGATCTTGCAAGATGGATAGGGTCACCGCATGGGGCGCTTGAGGCCGATCGAACCGTTGACGGAGCCGCTCGCGGATGGGGTGGTCGCTGTGAGGTTCCGGCGTGAGTCAGATCTGCATGCGATCGGGGCGGCAAGCCATGACTCCGATACGCGTCGATGGCTCAACGACACACCCATGGATGAGGCTGCTCGCAGTACGAGTATGTCCCGGGTCGAAGAAGCATGGCGAACCGGACAGGCAGCCCCACTGGTGATCGCCGACGTCACGACAGAAGAACCCACCGGGATCATCAACCTGCAGTTCCGGGCCGATGACGTGGCAACGATCGCTTACAGCGTGTTCCCTGCCCATCGCGGCCGGGGCATCGCCCCACGGGCCGTGCAATTGGTCGTGACATGGGCCCTGCGTGAGCTCGGGTTGACCCAGGTCCTGCTTGAGGCCGCCGCGGAGAACACGGCCTCGATCAGGGTGGCCGAGAAGTGTCAATTCCAGAGGATCGCCAGCCGGATTTAGGCCGGCGCGGAGGGCCACCACACGATGATCGTGTTCGCTTGCACGAAGAACTGATGCTGGGTCAAGGCCCACTTCACCTTGGCCCAGCTGCCTGTTCTCTCCGACCGCCGCTTCGGCCCGGTGATCCCGGAGAAGAAGGACCAGACCGCCAACCGCAAGAAGCGGGGCTCGAAGGGTGGTCGCCCGCTCTCCCATGATGCCGAGTTGTTCAAGGAGAGGAACACCGTCGAGCAACGGCATCAACACGATCAAGGAATGGCGAGGGCTGGTCACCCGCCACGACGAGACCCCCGCCAGTTACCTTGCTTGCCAGGCTCCACTTACGCGGATCGATCATCAGGCTGTGGAGCCTTCACCCCCAGCACGTGATCAGGGCTGGAGGGGGTTCCCCCGAGGGTGTTCTGGCGCCCCGTCGCGGCACCGAGTCGGGTGCGATGTCGCACCTGGCGGAAGAGTAGCCATAGACATAATGTCCATGTACTCTATCCGTCATGAGTATGGGTTCACTGATTCCCACGCCTGGATTCCTGGTGTGGCGGCTCGCCAACAAGTGGCGCGTCGCGGTCGATCGCTCGGTGGCTCCGCTGGGCCTCACCCACGCGCAGTACTCGCTGGTCGCGTCGCTGCACGGCATGCAGCGCGCCGGCGAGCGTCCTAGCCAGCGCCAACTCGCCGACCACACGGGCCTGGAGGCGTTGTACGTCTCGAAGCTGTCGCGCGCCCTGGAGTCGGCCGGTCTGATCGACCGCACCCGCGATCCCCGCGACCCACGCGCCGTACAACTGGCGCTCACCGAGCAGGGCGAGGCCGTCACGCGACAGGCCATCGCGGTGGTCCAGGAACTGCTCCAGCAGTTGCTGGAGCCACTCGGCGGCCTCGACGCCCCGCGGACGCGTGCGTTCACCGGCGAGCTGACGACCCTGCTCGACGCACCTCTCGCTCCATCCATACCGAACGACGAGAGCAATCAGAGGACAACACCATGACCACTACCGCATCCACCACCACCGCACCCGTCGCCAACGCCCGTGACCTCGCCCTGGCCCACTATGCCGCCCGCGGCGTCCTGGAGAGCGTTCTGGCCCGGCACGGCGCCACGTTCCAGCAGCAGGTCGCCCTGCGCGCCGCCGTCACCTCCGACGCCCCGCAGACGCCGGACGATCTCCTCACTCAGGTCCAGGAGTCCCTCAAGGCGGATCCGGCCGACATCCGCGCCACGCTCGACGAGCTGCGGGCCAAGCAGCTGCTCGTCGCCGACGGTGTGCACCTTCGCCCCACCGACGCGGGGCGCGAGCTCCTCGCCGCCATCGGCGCGGAGACCGCCCCCATCTCCGCCCGCATCTGGGGCGGGATCCCCGCCGAGGACTTGGCCGCCGCCGGCCGCGTCCACGCCCTGGTCACCGAGCGCGCCAACGCGGAGCTTGCGGCGCTGAGCGCCTGACCGAGCCGGTTGGGCCTGTTCCCGGCTCGGGGCACCGTCACGAGCGGCGAGGGCTGGACACCCGCTACGGCGCAACCCCCACCAGCTACCTCGCCGAAACCCACCTGCATGGACCGATGACCTGACTCCGAAGCCTCTACCCCACCACTTGATCCGAACCTAGCGGTGGTTTGTTGACGGCGGGTTCGGGCGGGAGTAGGCCGTGAGGTGAAGGCGTCCACTACGCTCCGGGGAGCCTGAGATGACGAAGCGGCTGCCGTGTCCTCCCGCACCGGGTCCGCTGGAAGCGTACGCCGCCGGCTTCGACGATCTCTTCGGGACGTTGGCCCAGCGGCGGGGGGTTCGTGAGTACCTGGCCGGCCTATTGCTGCCCCGGGACCGCAACAAGACCCTCGCCTGCCTGGCCGGCACGGAGCCCGTGGCGAGTGCCCAGCATGCGGCGGCGCAGCGCCTGCAGTTCTTCCTCTCTGAGTCGACCTGGGACGGCGAGCAGGTCAATGCCCGTCGCCTTGAGTTGATGCTGGCCGACTCGGTCACTGCGCCGCGTGACGGCGGGGTGCTGGTCATCGACGATTCCGGTGGCCGCAAGGACGGCAGCGCGACCGCGCACGTGGGCAAGCAGTATCTCGGCTCGGTGGGGAAGATCGACCGCGGCGTGGTCACGGTGACAACCTGCTGGGCCGACGAACGCCTCTACTACCCGCTGCGCGCCGTGCCCTACACTCCCGCCCACCATTTTCCCGGCGGGAAGAGTGACCCGGCTTTCCGCACCAAGCTGCAGATCGGGGCCGCCCTGGCCTGCGCGGCCAAGACTGCCGGCGTGGTGTTCCGGGCGGTCGTCGCCGACTGCGCCTACGGCGACCACAACACCTTCCGCGCTGAACTGTCCGACGCCCGCCCGCCGTTCGTGGTGGCCCTCAAACGCGGCCACGGCACCTGGCAGTACAAAGACGCCTTCCGGCCCGTCGATGCCGCCCGTGAACTGGCCTGGCACGGCCCTGGACAGCCCGGTGACTGGACGGCGGTGACCCGTACCTTCCGAGACGGCAACGCCACCACCTGGTGGGCCGCCGATGCCCGGTTCGGGCTGGTGGGGGCCCGACGGCGTGATCCGGCTCGTGGTGGCCACCACCGACCCGTCCGCCCTGCCCGAGACGTCCACCTGGTACCTGGCCACCAACCTGCCCAGGCCCGGCTCACCACGTGAGGCGCACAGCCCGCACCCGGCCGCCGACCTCACCGAAGTGGTACGGATCTACGGACTGCGGCACTGGGTCGAGCAGAGCTGCAAACAGGTCAAGGACGAACTTGGCTGGGCGGACTTCCAGGTCTGCTCCGATACCGCGATCCGCTGCCACCAGACCCCCCTGAACTGTGCCTTCAGCTTCTGCTGGAGCACCTGGTTCGCGCCGGACCCACCCCGGCCCGTCCCGCTCTGCCCTCCGCCCGGTCCTGACGCACCGCCAGGACCGGGCGGAGAGGGGGAGAACCCGCCTCCCAGCAGCCTCGACCGGCTTGCTGGCCCCAGGCCATCCGCACCGTCCATGGCTGGCTGATGCCCTGGGCCACGCTGCAACGCTACTGGCGGGCCTGGACAACGAAGCCCCCGCCCACAGCACTACAAGAACTGATCAACACCGACGGCACAGGCAGACCCCTGAACCTCTACGTCCCGGTCTAACGAACCACCGCTAGTGACCTCATTCGACGCTCGTTCTGATGGAGTGTCAGGCGTGCTGATGTGCTGCTCAGGTCGGTCGTACGGCGAAGATCGAAGAGGGTTCTCTCAGGGAAAGGGCCGCGAGTCACCGCGGCGCCTGGCCACCGGCCCCGCGCCCTCGGGTGGCCGCTTCTTCCACTTGGAGCGCCCGCTGGGGCAGTTCCAGCGCTGTCTGGCGGACCGGTCGGCGGGGGTGAGCGCGGTGGCGCCCTGATCGAGGCAGTGGAAGATTCTCGGCCGCCCGCGTCGTCGATTCGCTGGTCTGTGCAAGCGGTTCCTGATACGTACGGTGCGTGCCGTACGGTGCGTGCCGAACGGGCACACGTACGTGACCGCGCGTCCCCGAGTGCCGGAGGTCCGTCATGGGCAAGCGCTTCACGCGGCAGCACCTCGGCCCGGTGGCCTTGATCGCCCTGATCGCCGCCGCCCTGCTCGGTGCGGGCTTGGCCCCGGCCGCTTCGGGGAGAGCGGAGAGTGGGCGCACCGGCACCGATTCCGGCGCCGTCACGGGGGCCACTTCCGGCAGCGGGTCCGCAACCGCCCCCACCGCCGCCGGTATACCCCGCCTCACCGACGCCCGCGGACGCACACTCACCCTGCGCGGCTGGAACGTCGAGGACAAGATCCACCACGGCCCGGACGCCCTCAGCGCGATCACCGAGCGGCACTTCGCCGACTTGCGGGCCCATGGCTTCAACTTCGCCCGGCTGCTGGTCTTCTGGGACGACCTGGAGCCGCGGCGCGGGCGCTACAACGAGTCGTACCTGCGCAAGGTCCGGCGCATCCTCGACTGGGCGCAAGAGCACGGTGTCCACGTCGTCATCGACGCCCACCAGGACGTGTTCGGGCCCGCGTTCGGCCACCGCGGGATCCCGGCGTGGGCGACGCGGACCGACGGGCTGCCGTTCACCCCGCACCCCGACGACTGGTTCGCCGAGTACTTCGAACCCGCCGTCCAGCGCGCCTTCACCCATCTCTACGAGGACGCGGACCTGCGGCGCGCGCAGGCCCGCATGTGGCGCTTGCTGGCGGACCGCTTCGGCGGGCACCCCGCGGTGTTCGGCTACGACCTGATCAACGAGCCGATGGGGGAGCTGCGCGCGGGCGAGGACCTGGCGAGTGCCGCACGTCGCATCGAGGCGACGCAGCTCACCCCGATGTACCGCCGCCTCGCCGCCGCCATCCGCACTCGGGACCGCTCGAACCACCTGTTCATCGAGCCGACCCCGATCGTCGGCGAAGGCGTGCCCACCGGCCTGGGCCGCGTCCTCGACGAACGCGTCGTCTACGCCCCGCACTTCTACAACACCGCGATGGAGGCGGGCGCCGACTACGACCCGGCGGCCGGCTGGGTCACGGCGTACGAGAACGCCGTCACCGCGTACCCGCGCGAGCACTCGGTGCCCGTCGTGGTGGGCGAGTGGGGCCCGCTGAACAGCGGCCTGCCGAACATGCGCCGCTTCCACGACGACGCGCTCGCCTCCTTCACCCGCTACTCCTCGGGCTGGGCGGCCTACGTCTGGTGCTACGGCGGAGGCTACTGCGCCCTCGACCGCGACGGCCGCTTGCGTACGAACAAGGAGCGCACCGCCACGCCGTACGCCCCGGCGGTCGCGGGCACCGTGCGCGCCGACACCCACGACCCGGCCCGCGCGACGTACCGCCTCGCCTACCGGTCGACTCGCCGCCCCGGCACCACCGTGCTGTCCCTGCCGCCGAGCACCACCGGCTGGCGGATCGAGGTGTCGGGCCGCACGGCACACCCCAGCGCCCGAAGCGTGCCGCCCGGGCAGGCACGACAGGTGCGCGTGTGGGCGTCCGACGGAACGGAGGTGGAGGTGACGGTGCGGCCGGGCTCCGGCCGCCGGGGCTGAGACCCGGGGCGTCCTACTGATCTTTTCGTAAGTGCGGTGGGTGTGGTGGCCGTGTGGGTGGGAGGCTGTCGGGGTGGCACATCAACCTTCTCCTTCGGTTGCCGGCTCCTCCCTTCCTCCTTTGTCGCGGCCTCAGTTGGCGGAGGCGCGCCGTGTTCGGGCAGTCGAGTTCGAGTTGTTCGAGGGCGGCGTCTCGGATGCGGAGATCTCCAGGGCGGGGGGGTGTGCCGAGAGTGTGCGGCGTTGGCGGCGGTGTGGGAGCAAGACGGTGCTTCGGGCCTGCGGAGACGGTCAGCCACCGGACGCCCACCCAAGCTGGATGACATCCAGGTCGAGATGGTCCGGGCCGCGTTGGAGCAAGGTGCCCAGGCCCATGGTTTCGAGGCCGGCCTGTGGACCCTGGAACGAGTCGGCGCAGTCGTCACCCGGACAACGGGGGGGCGAGGACGTCGGTGTGGCGGCTGCTGACCGGCCGGCTCGGATGGAGCCTGCAACGGCCCGGGCGGCGGGCGGTCGAGCGGGACGAGTCGGAGATCGCCCGCTGGATCGCGCATGAGTGGCCGCGTATCAAAGAGGGGCCGTGAACACGCGTGCCTGGATCGTCTTCCTCGACGCATCAGGCGTCTCCCTGCTCCCTCAGATCCACCGCACTCACTCGCCCCGAGGGCGGACACCGCTCCTGCGGCACCGCCTGGACTGGAAGCGCGCGTCGATGGCCGGAGCCTTGGGTTACCACTCCAGCGACCCCGATCGCGGGGCCCGCCTGTGCTTCCACCTCAAGCCCGGCAGCCACGACACTGCCGGGCTCATCGAGGCCCTGGAGCAGGTGAAGGTGTTCTACCGCGGCGAGCGAGTGGTCCTTGTCCGGGACGGCCTGTCCGCCCACTGGAGCCGGGCGATGCGGGCCTGGGTCGCCGAACAGGACTGGCTCACCCTGGAACGATTGCCCGCCTACGCTCCCGAACTGAACCCGGTGGAACTGCTGTGGTCCTCGCTCAAGAAGCGTGAACTCGCCAACCTCGCCGGCGACCATCTCGCCGATATCGCCGACGCCACTGAGCAAGGCATCCACCGCATCAAGGCCAACCCCCGACTGCCATGGTCATTCCTCGCCCATACCGGCCTGACCGTCCGCCCACCACACCCACCGAACTTACGGAAAGATCAGTAGGGCCTGCTCTGGCTGCTACCGCTTGGCCTTGGGCGTGGCCAGGCGAAGGCCGTTCCAGTCTTTGCCGGCGCTGGCGGACCCGACCTGCTGAAGGCCGGCCGTCACCGCGGCCGCCTGGATGTCTGAGGGCTCGACGTACCCGTCGCGTCCGGACTTCGGCGTGCACAGCCAGATCAGGGCGCCGTCCTCGATCAGGGTCGTGGCGTCGACCAGGGCATCGGCAAGATCGCCGTCCTCGTCGCGGAACCACACGAGCACGGCGTCGACGACATCGTCGTATTCCTCATCGACCAGGTCGCTGCCCGTCAGCTCTTCGATGGCCTCGCGAAGCTCCTGCTCCGCGTCGTCGCCGTAACCGAGCTCCTGGACGACCTGCCCCGGCTGGAACCCCAACCGGGCCGCCGGGTTGGTTCGCTCTTCCGGGTGGTCCGCTGTTGCGCTCATAACTGCTCCCGAGATCCGGACGCGACTGCCCGCGCCTCCCCATCCGTAGCCAATCAGATACAGACCGTGCCAGGCGCGAGGGTGGTCAAATTCGGCGCTGCGCCCGGACTGTGAGTCGTGCGGTGAGGCTCACGCCCAACAGATCGTGTTCTCCCGCAGCGCCATGACAGTGCCATAGAAGTCGTCCAGCCCCACACGTGTGGCCCCGCGGACAGCGGCGGGAAGGCCAAGCAGGTCCTGGACGAAGGCACCCGCCGTTCTCTCACCAGGCTTCGTACTCGTCACTGGCAGCAGATGCTCGATCTCGTCCGGGTTGTCGAGATTCTTCAAGGAAACCCGGGCCCGCGGGCACCAGGCCCCTGAAGTGGCGGGCGTACCAGACCTCGCCCCGTCGGATCTCAAGCCGCTCGATCACAAACGACGGGCCCACTGGGCCTCCTCCGCATCCGGTGTGTAGATCCACACCGGAAACGACCACCGGCCGTACGAGAGACGGCCAAGGTATCTGCGCAGCCGTCGGCCCTCCCGTGGGGAGGGCCGGGAGGGACGGCGCGGCCCCGTCCAGGTGGCAGCACACGGACGGGGCCAAGGGACGGGAACCTCCACACGGGTTAGAGGATCACCGCCGTCGCAGCATTGCACTGGATTCCGCCACACAGCAGGGCTGTGACCAGAAGTAGCACGTGGCGGTACGGGTAAGGGTACGGGTACGTACCCGTACCCTTTAGGGCTGTGCACATCGTCCTGGACGACACCGGGATGGCCGCAGCCGGCCAGGGCAACATCCTTGCTTCCCGTCTGATCCACCGTGCCCATGCCGAGTCGGGCTGGTTCCTGTACGCCCCGGCGTGCGCGTTGGTGCAGGCCGATCGCGTCCGGCCCGGCACGGCCGAGCACCTGGCTTCTCTGCCCGGCATCACCGTCCTCGATCTGGACATGGCCGCCGCCCTGGCCGTCGCGCGTCAGGAGACCTGGGCCGCGGCGCACAGCCAGTACGCGGCGCAGCCCACCCCCGGACCGTCCCGACGGCGCGATCATCGCCACCACTGCCCCGCACCGGTGGGCAGGTGAGCCGGTCCGCGTACTGGACCTCACGCCATGAACGCAGCAGCACCCAATCCACGGGTCCCGCCATCCGGTGGGGCTGCAGGGCATGTGTCACCGGGAGACGGGCAGCTGATCGCGGCGGGTGGTGACCAGCGTCCGCCACCGCTGGCGGGTGGGCTGCTGTCCGTCGAGCCAACGGCCACGTGAGGCGGCGGCCTCGAGGGGGAGCGGGGGCACCCGCTGGTGTTGTCCAAGGCGGAGCTCGCGACGCTGCTGCGCCTCCCGGAGGCGCAGTTCACGCACGGCTGGACGCCGGAGAACAAGGAGCCGACGCCGCCGGGGCTGCTGGCCGGCCGTACGGACAAGGGCGCCGCGACCGACCGGCTCGGACTGCTGCTGATGGTGCTGAACACCCGGGCGTCGGGCTGGCTGCAGCTGTGCGGCGGCTCGGTGAAGAGGCGGGAGGGGTGCAGTGCGGCGGCGCTGGCCCGGCTGCTGGGTTGCTCGCCCTCGGGGGCCCGGAAGGGTCCTGGCGCGGCTTACGGAGGCCGGTGTCGTAGCGCGACAGCGCAAGGCGACGTCGACGCGGATGAACGGCCAGGGCCGGGTCATGCCGCTGCCGGTCGCCCGCACGTACGGCCACACGCTGGCCCCTGTGGAGGCAGGAGGCTGTCCAGAGCGACGGTCCCGTGTCTTCGGCGCGTCCCGATGGTGCATTCGGAGATCATGCTCCGGCCGGTCCTGCCAGGGCTTCTGGTACGGCGGCGGCGCACGGCAAGGCGAAGCCCCGCACGGCGTCAGTCGTGGTCCGCCGTGGCGGGCGTGAGCCGATAGGGCTCCGTGCCGTGATCGGTGCGCTCGTCACCGAGCGTGCCTCGGAGCTGCCGCCCGGCCTGGGCGGCGGTGAGCGGCGGCGGTTCCTCGAGGAGCGACTGGGCCAGCAGGCCGCCGCCGAAGCGGAGGATCTGATGCAACGGAGGGAACAAGCCCGTGCGGAACAGGCCCGGCGGGAGCCGGGCCGCGCGCAGGCCCCTCAGAGCATGATGAGCAGACGCGTATTCGCCTTGAGCTTCCTGTTCACCGAACGGCTCTGCACATAGACCTCCAGTTTGGGATTGTTGCCCGCCTTTACCGAGACAGTTCCCTGGATACCCGTACCGAACAGAAGGCTGCGCGCCGCGTCGCCCGTGTAGGCGCGGTCGGTGTCCTTTTCCACCACGATGACTTCCTTGTTCGGCTGGACCTGAGCCCGCGCGCCCAACTGGTAGTAGCACGCGCCCCTTTCGTACGTCACACCCGGATGCGAATTGACGAAGGGCCGAATCTCGACTTCCTTGTCGACCTTCAGGAGCCGGTACATGTTCGCCGGAATCGGTTCGAGGTTCGCCCGCACCTCGTCGATCGATATGTCCTGACCGACGGCGAACAGGTTCTTTGTGCCACGCACACCCTTCTCGCGGGCCCGGAGGAAGCTCGTGGCGGCAGCGCGTACGGTGCCGATGGCCTCCTCGACGCCCTCCTGGGAATCCGCGTTCCAGATGGCGATGTTGCCGGCCGGGAAGCCGTAGTTCTGCGCGGTCCGCTTGGCCAGGGAGTTCGGAACGAGGATCGCGGAAGTCCAGTGGTCCGGAAGTCCGCCCATCTTCGCCGCGATCCTGTCGAGCCAGGGGCCGAGGATGGCCATGTCGCCGTTGTGCCGCCGGTCGCCGCCGGAGGCGTTCTCCTCGCCGTCCGTCACCACGATCTGGAGGAAGCTGTGCTCACCGTATTCCTCCCAGATATGTCCCAGGTCGTCCAGGGACTTCAGGGAAGCCTCGATGAGAGCCGTGGCTCCATTGTTGACCCGGTACAGACCTCGCATGGACGGAAGATGTTTCACGTCCATGTCCCACACCAGGTTCTCCACCTTGTGGTCGAAGGAGTAGAGGCTGATTCGGGTCTCGTGGCCGAGACTGTCCGATTCGGACTTCAAACCCGCGACGAACTCATCCACCACACGCACGAGTTGATCCTGGTGCGGACGCATGGAACCCGAACAGTCCATTACCAGCGCGACGTGATTCACCTTGTGCTGGATCCTGTTGGCAGGCATGCTGCTGCTCCCCCTTCGCCGAAGCTTTCCGAGTGATTTCACTCTATGGGGAGGCACTGACAACAGCGTTTGACCGCCCGCCCTGCCAACTGACCCCACCCCGACGCCGCGTGCCGGGCAGCAGGGCCGAAAGACGTTTAGCAACTGGATCAGCGAGTGGTGAACCGCTCCCGAGGTTGTACGGCAAGAAGGACGCGGACTTCCACGGAGCTGTCGCCGAGCAGTCCGTGGTCGACGCCGCGCTGGCCGCGCACCCGGACCTGGGGGAGCGGCGCGTGGGGAAGGAAGGGATCGCGGTGCGGGAGCTGGTGGTCCACAGGATCGAGGAGTACGCCCGTCACTGCGGACACGCCGACTGTTGCGCGAGTGCGTCGACGAAAGGGGGGCCAGTGACGGGATCCTGCGGAGCCGCGAAGACGCTGGACCTCTCACGGCCGGTGGCCCTGATCACCCTGAACACGCTCGGCCACGTCACCGGCCCCAGGGAGGCCCGCGCGCTGGTCTCCCGGCTCATGGCCGGTCTGCCGCCCGGGAGCTATCGGGGTGTCCCAGGGCTCCCGGGCTCCAGGGCTCCCGGCGTACCGCCGTCCGGTACCCGGTACCCCGGTCAGCACAGCGACGGACGTAGATGTCGGTGGTGCGGTCCGGGCGGCGGGGCACAAGATTCGTGGCATCCGACTCGAAGGCCACCAGGCACCCGCCCCCCGCCGGGGCAGGGGTGTCCGCCCCGTGATCGGGCAAACCGCCGCCCGAAGCGGCACTGACCCGGCAGGTCGCCGCGAGACCGTGCCGCCGCAGATCGCGCAGGTAGACCGCGGCGCCGCAGTTCGGCTCGGCGGTGGCGCAGGCCTCTGTGGAGTAGGCGACGTGCGGCGGCGGACCTCGCGCATCACGGGTGAGGGGCGGTGCCGACGCGGGGTGGTGTCGCGGCCTTCGACGCAACGGCAAGGCCGCGACAACCACAAGAGTGCTTTCCGCCCGCATCAGATGCCCGACAGCCTCGACAGCCTCATCAGGCGGAGCAGGTTGCCGTGGTAGATCTGCTCGCGTGCGGTGTCCGTGAGGTCGAGTGCGTCCAGGACGCGGATCGTCTCACGGATGAACCCGGGGCCGCCCTCCGGGTCGAAGGGGCAGTCCGTACCGAACAGGACGTGGTCGGCGCCGAAGAAGTCCAGGCCGCACCGGATGCCGATGGCGGACGCCGACAGCGCCGTGTCGGCGTAGAAGCGGCGGAAGTACTCCAGCGGCGGTCGCGGCAGCGCCGCGCTCCGCAGGCGCGTGAGGTCCTCGCCCGCGGTGCGGCTGCCCAGTTGGTCGCTCCAGCCGAGTCGTATCCGCCCTTCGAGGCAGGGGATCATCGCCCCCAGGTGATGCGTGATGATTTTGATCGCGGGATGCCGTTCGAGCAGGCCGGAGAAGACGAGCCGGGCCATGGCGACACTCGTCTCGTACGGCCAGCCCAGCGCCCACCAGATCTCGTACCGGGAGGTGTCCTCGGTGGCGTAGTCGGCGAAGCCCGCGCCCCGGGTGGGGTGCAGCCAGATGGGCAGGTCCATCCGGGCCATCTCCGCGAAGACGCTGTGGAAGGCCGGATCATCCAGCGGCCGACCGTTGACATTGGTGAAGACCTGTACGCCGCGGGCACCGAGGTCGTCGATTGCGAAGGCGAGTTCGGCGAGCGCCGCGTCCGGGTTGTTCATCGGCAGGGAGGCGACGAACGCCGGGAACCGGCCAGGGTGCCGCTCGCACAGCGCGTGCAGCGACTCGTTGGCGAGTCGCGCGAGGGCCGGGGAGTCCCGCGGGGCGGCGAGCAGCTCGATCGGCGGTGAGGAGAGCGTGAGCACCTGCTGGTAGCCGTCGCCGAACTCGTCCATCATGCGCAGCCGGGCATCGAGGTCATGCAGCGCGTCCAGTTCCAGCCAGCGCCGGAGGGCCCCGGCGTCGACCGCGAGCTCCCGCATCCGGGTGAAGTAGCGGGCGGGCAGGATGTGGCTGTAGGCGTCGAGTTTCATCGCGTCTGCCTCCGAGTCTTTCACCGCTCTTCCCTCCAAGTCGTCGGAACCCAGTGGGTGACCACGCGGTCGACGGCCTGGACCAGCGCGAGGGCCCCCAGCGCGACGGCGATCACGATCAGAAGTACGGCGAGGACGCCGACGCTGTCGAAGCGCCCGCCCGCCTCGGTGACGAGGCGGCCCAGGCCGACTACGGCGATGAACATCTCGCCGTTGATCATGCCGGTGACGGCGCGGCCGACGCCGAGCCGGACACCGGCCATGATCAGAGGAGCCGCGGCGGGCAGCACGACACGCAGCAGCACCTGTTGTTCGTTCGCGCCGTACGAACGCGCCATCTCGACCAGGTGCGCGGGTACGGTCCGCACGGCCGATGCCGTGTTGACGATGACGACGAACACGGCGTACATGACCACCACCGCCACGATCGAGGCCCGGCCCGCCCCGAGCAGCGAGAAGAAGACCGGCGCGAAGACCAGCGACGGGGCGGTCAGCAGCGCGTTGACGTACACGCCGAGCGCGGCCTCGATGCAGCGCAGGCGGCCCATGGCGGTGCCCACGACGAGCCCGGCGACGAGAGAGATCGCAAGGCCCAGGACCAGGTTGACCAGGCTGTCGCCCACACTGCTGACGAGCGTCCCCTCGCCGCTCATCTCCACGAGCCGCCCGAGCACCCTGCTCAGCGGTGGCAGCGACGAAGCGTCCGCCGTGCGTCCGACCGTCTCCCAGGCGGCGGCGCCGATCGCAAGGCTCACCAGTGGGGCGGGCAGGCGTCGCGGGGACACGGCCGCCGGGCGTCGCGAGGAACCGCCCGGCCTGTCCTTGGCGGTCGGCGTGGTCATGAAGCCGCCCCGTTCCGCCGGTGCTCCGCGTGCATGTCGCGCAGCCGTTCCCAGAGATACGTGGTGATCTCGGCGTACTCGCCGGAGCGCGCGAGGGCGCTGACGTCACGGGAGCGGGGCCGGGGCAGATTCACCGGCACGATCTCGGCGATCCGCCCCGGGCGGGCGCTCATCAGGGCGACGCGGTCCCCGAGGAGCACGGCCTCTTCCATGCTGTGGGTGATGAATACGACGGTCAGCCGGTGTTCCTCCCAGATCGTGAGGAGTTCTTCCTGAAGCAGCCGGCGTGTCTGCTCGTCCACGGCCCCGAACGGCTCGTCCATGAGCAGCACCCGCGGACGGACGGCCAGGGCGCGGGCGATGCCGACGCGCTGCTGCATGCCGCCGGACAACTCGCCGGGCAGCTTGGCCTCGCACCCCGTGAGCCCCACCGTGGCGAGGAGAGAGCGGGCGCGTCCGGCACGCTCGGCCCGTCGGACGCCGCGCAGGCGCAGACCGAAGGCGACATTGTCCAGGACACTCGCCCAGGGCAGCAGTGCGAAACTCTGGAAGACCATGCTCCGTTCGGGCCCCGGGCCACGTACCGGCACTCCGTCGACGAGGATGTCGCCGTCGTCCCAGGGCACGAGCCCCGCGATGGCCCTGAGCAGGGTCGTCTTGCCGCAGCCGCTGGGGCCGAGGACGGTCAGGAACTCGTTGTCGCCCACATCGAGGGCGACGTCCCGCAGCGCCTCGACGGTCTCGCCGTCCCGCGCGGTGAAGGACTTGCACAGTCCGTGCATCGTGATCATCGGGGGCTCCTCGTCGTGCGCGGACGGGACGGGTTCGGAGGGGAGGGGTTCGGAGGGGACGGGTTCGGCCGGGATGCGTTCGGCGGATATGCGTTCGAGCGGAATGCGTTCGGCCGGGATGCGTTCGGGCGGGTCCAGCGGGTCAGCCTGCGCTCGGCCCAGTGCGCGGCGGAGAACAGGATCAGGGCCTCGGCCAAAATGATCACGATGGTGCCGTAGAGCGGCGGGGCCTTGAGCAGACCGCGGTAGGTGAGGATCAGCCCGCCGAGGCCGTCGGAGACCATGAGCAGTTCGACGAGGACCATCCCGGTGACCGCGCGTCCGAGGCCGAGGCGGATGCCGGTCATGATCGCGGGCAGGGCGGCGGGCAGCAGGATCCGCGTCCAGATCCGCCGCTCGTCGGCACCGAACGAGCGGGCCATCTCGACCAGTGCCGGGTCCACCTGCCGTACCCCCGTACGGCTGTTCACGATCACCATCACGACCGAGAAGAGGGTGACGAGCACGATGCGTGAGACCGGTCCGACGCCCACCGACATCACGAGCAACGGGATGAGCGCGGCCATCGGCGTGACCAGCAGGATGTTCAGGTAGACGTCCGCGTACCGCTCGAACCGCCGGAAGCGGCCGAGCGCGATGCCGACCGGGACACCGACGGCGACGGCGAGGGCGAACCCGAGCAGCAGCGCTTGGTTGCTGACATACAGGGCCTGCCACAGCTCCGCCTCGCCGAGGAGCTCGACCGTGGCCCGGACCGTTTCGGTGAAGCCGGGCAGCAGCAGGCCGCCGCGTGCGCGGGCGTACAGCTCCCAGCCCGCGGCGAAGATGACGAACGTAAGGAGCTGGTAGGGCAGGTTCATGCCGAGGAAACGCCGCAGCCGCCCGGAGCGCCGCGCGGGGCAGGGGCCTGCCTGTGCGCCGGGGCTTCGGCGCGCCTTGCGGGGCGTGGCCGTGACGGTCATGAGACCGCCCTGATGAAGCTGAGGTCGGCCGCCTCCCTGGCGGTGACGCCCCGTCCGATCACGCCCGCCCGTGCGAAGAAGTCGATGGTGCCCTGGACGTTTTGCCGGGTGAGTGCCGCCGCGTCGAAGAGTCCCGCCTCGCTGTACCGCTCGGCGGCTCGGACGACGTCGGCCTCGTCCTCCCCAGGGAGGTAGGTGCGCGCCAGGCGTGCCAGGTGCTGGGGCCGGGCGTTGATCCGGGCGTGCTCACGCACGAGTGCCGTCACGAACGCCTGCGCCACAGCCCGGTGTTCGGTGAGGAAGCCGGTGTTCGCGTAGACGGTCTGCGGGTGCAGCTCCGGCAGGGTCCGGGCGAAATCGGCGATCTTGGTGAGCCCGGAGGCGGCCGGGTCCTTCGACGCCTCCAGGGCGACCGCGTCGGACAGCTCCAGCGGTGTCGCGTCGATCTCCCCCGCCGCGAGGGCCTGCGCGCGGACGTCCGAGCCGCCGAGTGTGAGGTAGCGCGGGCGTTTGTCGGTGGCGCAGTGGGCCCGCACCCAGTCCTTGGCCATGGCGGTCGCGACCGCGCCCGAGCTGAAGATCCCGAACGGGCGCTTGTCGAGGTCGTCGCAGGAGGAGACGCCCGGCCTGCCGTAGAGCGCCCACTGGTTGCCGACGACATCGGCGATGATCTTGATGGGTGCGTCCTGCTCGATGGCGCTCAACGCCGGGCCTGTGGCCTCGGCCGAGATCGCGTAGTCGCCTTGGGCGAGGCCCTCGATGGCCAGTTCGGGAGCGGCGAGCTCCACGACGTCGACGTCGTGGCCCTGGCGGCGGACGGCGCCGACGGCCGCCAGGACCGGCACGGTCGTGATGTCCGGCTCGACGACCGCCACCGTGAACGAGAGCGTTCCGTCCGCACGGGTCATGGTGGTCGGCCCGCTGCCGCAGGCGGTCGCCGCGGCCGCGGCGCACAAGGCCGCGGAGCACAAGCCCGCGGTGATGGTCAGCCGCTTGCCGCGGGTGACGGCGGCCCGCGTTCCGAGCCAGGTCCAGGTCCAGGCGTGCATGAATTCCCCCTAGTACCGCTTCGATTCCCCGAGGTCACCGGGTAGGCAAACGTATGCCTTCCCAGGATGCTAGACACCCAGGACGAGGAACCGTCAAGAGGCAACTCACTGCTATTGCACGCCAGTTGAGAGATCCGGTCGGCAGCTGAGACTCGTGAAGGAGACCGTGCCCCCTTGTGAACTCGCCATGTGCTGTGCGAACTTGGGAGCCACAAGGCAAACGTTTCCCGCAGAGGGTCATGGACGGTGGCGTGTGAGTTCGCTGGTGGAAGTCGCCCGGGTGGCCGGCGTGGCCGTGTCGACGGCGTCGCGTGTACTGAGCGGGTCCAACCACCCCATCTCGGCCGGGACCCGCGCCAGAGTCCTTGCCGCCGCCGAACAGTTGGAGTACTCACCCAGCGCCCTCGCCCGCGCGATGGTCTCACCGCACAGCCGTCTCGTGGGCGTCCTCGTGAGCGACATCGACAACCCGTACTTCTCCGTCATCGCCCGCGGCGTGGACGACGTAGCGACTCGGGCCGGTTACGTCACCATGCTGTCCAACGTCGACCGGCGCACCACCACGGAGATCAGCCGACTCCAGGCCATGCGGGACTACCGTGCCGCGGGCGTCATCTTCGCCGGCAGCGGATACGTCGACGATCCGCAGACGCCCCACCTGGTCAAGAGTGTGCGCCGCGCGCAGGAGCAGGGCATCCAGACCGTCTCGCTGGCCGTGCGCGACCTCGGTTGCCCGTCCGTCGTCGTCGACAACCGCGCCGTGGCGTACGACATCACCGACCACCTCGTCTCGCTCGGCCACCGCCGTGTCGCGTTCATCGAGGGCCCGCCCGGCATGACCGTCAGCCTGCACCGCCGCGAAGGCTTCCTGTCACGCATGAACGACGCGGGTCTCGCCGACAGCGCCCACTGCCGTCCCGGCGGCTTCGACTACCAGGCCGGACGCGCCGCCACCGTACGGCTCATCGCCCGCCGCCCACTCCCCGACGCCATCCTCGCGGCCAACGACGAGGTCGCCGTCGGTGCCCTCAGCGCCCTGCGGCAAGCGGGGATCGACGTGCCGGGAGAGATCTCCGTCGCGGGCATGGACGATCTCCGTACCGCGGAGTTCGTCGGCCTGACCACGGTGAGCCTCCCGTTGTACGAGATGGGCTCCTTCGCCGCTCGGCACATCATCGACACCGCTCGCCGCGCCGGATCGACCGCGGGGGCCGCGACGAGCACGGCCGACGGCGCGGCGACGACGGTACTCAGCCACCGGGTCGTACCCCGGGAGACGACAGCTCGGCGGCCCGACTCCCGTTTCTCGGATCACCTCTAAGACTTGTCCCGGTGGGGTGCGCCGGTTGCTGTGCGGCCCTCTGCCTGTCCGGCGAGGTTGAGGTGCAGGCGGGCGATGCCGAGCAGGGCGTGGTGGACGCCGTCTCCTTTGAGGCGGCAGTCGCGGAGGGTCTTCCAGGTCTTCATGCGGGCGAAGGCGTGCTCAACACGGGCCCGGACCTGCTTGTGAGAGCCGTTGTGTTCCTTCTTCCAGGCCGGGAGCTCTTCGCCTTCGCGACGGCGGTGCGGGATGACCAGTCCGGTGCCTTGATAGCCGCCGTCCGCGATGGTCATCGTCCTTCCGATGGCAGCCTTGGCGCCGGATTCCTCCCACTCGCGGGAGTCGTGCCGGTTGCCCGGCAGCGGTCGACCGACCACGACGACCAGGCGGCTGTCAGGCTTCCACCTTGCCTGGTGTCCCTTGCCCTTACGTGCTCAGGCCCACCGATGAGCTATGAGAACTACCGCTACTCCACGGCGCACCAGGTCGTTATCGACGCCGTGCCGCCGTTCCGGGACTGAGATCCTTGTGTCCAGACCGGCTCCACCATGCCTCGTTCCTAGCCCGAGAGCTCTCCATCAGACCGAGGTCCCTGCCGGTCGCTGGAGTGACACGAACGGCTCATGTGATGGCGGGCCTGAGCACTTCCATTAGAGCGCCGCGTGCTCCGCACGGAATGACCTGCAAGTCAGCGTGGAGGTAAACAAGTTGAGCACGATCTTCTGCGGAATCGACTGGGCTGGAGGGCACCACGACATAACCCTCGTCGACCAGGACCGCGCCCAGGTGGCCAAGCTTCGGATCAGCGATGACAGCGCCGGATTCCACGCACTGACGGAACTGCTGGCACCGCACGGTGACACCGCCGAGGCCCCGATTCCGGTCGCCATCGAGACCCCGCGCGGCCTGCTGGTCGCCTGTCTGCGGGCCACCGGCGCAAGGTCTACGCGATCAACCCGCTTGCCGCAGCCCGCTACCGCGATCGCGGCAGCGTCTCGCGGGCCAAGTCCGATGCCGCCGATGCGCGGGTCTTGGCCAACATCCTCCGGACCGACCGGCATGCCCACTGACCTCTGCCCGCGGACAGCGAGGCCGGGCAGGCTGTCGCGGCTCTCGCCCGTGCCCACCAGGACTCAGTCTGGGACCGGCAACAGATGATCAATCGGCTCCGCTCTCACCTGAGTGAGTACTATTCGGCCGCCCTCGTGGCCTTCCACGGCCCGGGCAAGCCCGGACTCGACTCACCGCGCGCTCGCGTGATCCTCGCCGCCGCACCCACGCCGGCTGACGCCGCCAAGCTCACCCGCAGCCAGCTGCGTACGCTGCTCAAGCGTGCCGCCCGCCCGCGCTGCGGAATCGACACCGAGGTCGAGCGGCTCCGGGACATCTTCCGCGCGGACAGCGTGCGCCAACTGCCGCAGGTCGAACGGGCCCTGGGACACCAAGCGGCCGTCCTCGTCCATCAGCTCGATGCCGCCTGCAACAGTGTCGCCCAGCTCGCGGCAGCGACGGAGGAAGCGTTCCTCGCGCACCCGGATGCCGGCATCATCACCAGCTTCCCTGGCCTGTCCCTACTGTCCGGAGCACGGGTCCTCGCCGAAATCGGCGACGACCGCGAACGCTTCGCGGATGCCGGAGCGGTGAAGGCATACGCTGGCGCGGCTCCCGTCACCCGGGCCTCAGGTCGCAGCCACGTCGTCATGGCCCGAACAGTCAAGAACCAGCGGCTGGCCGCCGCCGGGTACTTGTGGGCCTTCTAGGAGCCCTGTCGCAGTAAATCCGGCCATTACTGCGACATCTCTCACCGTAGCCCTGAGCATTACGCAGTGCTATACGCCACCTGGCCGTAGCTATACGAGAACAGGGCCAGAACGGAAGGCGCCTGCCGGTATTCGGCAACGGCGGGACGGGGCCGCAACCTGCGCCCGTAGCCAGCGCTTTTGCCCCGCGCCTCGGACGAGCAGCACACGGCGTCTTACCTATCGGCACCGAGCCGCTGCCCGAAGCCATGCCACCTCCGCGCGGTAGATGGCATCCAACTGGCCGGGCGCCGGAACCAGCTACGCGCTCTGGGTCAGCAGACCGGCGTCGATGACCTCAGCGATAAGGGTGGCGCCGCGGCTGTTCTGGTGGATGTGGTCGGTCGTGAGCACGAGACCTCGCCGCCGCGAGATCGAGTCGAGGCTGCGGCGCAGCACTGCGTGCTGGACGAGGACGCCGACGACCGCTGCGGGCGTCACCTCCCGGTATGGCATCGGCGGCGGTTCCGCTTGGCGCAGTTCCTCGATCTGGCGTTCGTGGAGCGGAAGGTAGGCCACCTCGTTGGTGGCGGCGACCTCGGCGATCATCCGGCTGTACGCCTGCGATGCCTGTGCCGCTGCTCCGTCGAGTTGTTGGCCGAGTACCGGTAGCGACAGCAGACCGATCGTCGCGTCGGTCTCCGCTCGCAGCCGTGCGACGACGGCTCCCAGGCACTGTTGGAACCAGCCGGCCGACGGGCGATCGGGGAGCTGTTTGCGCTTCATGGCCTGCTCGACGGGGTAGCCGGCAAGGCTCGCTCGGGCGTCGTTGGTCCCGATCAACACGGTGATCACATCGGGTGGGTTCGTGACGACAGCATCGAGGCGCTGCAAGAGGTTGTAGGCAAAGTCGCCGTTGGCGCCGAAACGGGCAAGCTGCACGTCACCGGAAGGGTGGCGTCGTCCGAGAAGATTTAGGTAGTCGACGCTGAACTGCGCGCGGGTGAGGCTGTCGCCGAGGCACGCGATGCGTGTCGTCACGGCGCTTCCTCCGGGCTGGGCGTGCCGACGCGTTCGGTCGGGCGGGTGTCGGTCCGAGGACGGTGGTCGGTGCCGAGGGTCGCAGTGATGGCCAGGATGGACGTCGGCCCCTTCATGTCGACCACGTGCCATACCCCGGCCGGGTTGATGGTGGCCTCGCCCGGCCCGAGCAGAACGTGGTCGGGCACCCCGTCCACGTCGCGGGTGACCGTCACGGACCCGCTGAGGCAAACGACCAGTTCGTCGCCTGCAGGGTGGCTCTCCCAATGGCCGCCGAGCCCGTCGCCGTCGAAGATCATCACCATCCGGCCCTCGGCGCCGTCTGCCGCGACCGCGGCGCTGTAGGCATGGAGCACCTCCGGGTCCCAGGAGAAACCCTCGACGGGTGCGGCTCTCGATCCCAGTCCGAGGTGCACGGGGGTGGTCCGCAGGTCCATGGCATTGCGTTCGTGGTTGACGAGTCTCATGCCGACGATCGTCCACGACAGCGATCGGGCGGTCTTGAAGAAAAGGGAAGAGAAGCCGACGCGAAGGGCAGACGGTTGGCGGCTACCCGGCGCCGAGGAGGACTTCGCTGCGACGCCAGGCCGTCGGCGATCGGCCCGTGAACTCGCGCCAGTCCCGCACGAGATGGGCCTGGTCGGCATAGCCAGAGACGGTTGCCACATCGCCCCACGGGAGCGGGTCCTGCGCCGCCGCCAGTTCGTGCGCGTGCTCGAAGCGCAAGACTCGGGCGAAGGTCTTCGGCGCCAGGCCCACCTCACCGCGAAACCGCTCGGTGAGGTACCGACGGCTCCAGCCGAGTTCCGCGGCGACCGCACCAACCTGGACGCAACCCCGCGCGGCGACGAGGCGGCGCCATGCCTCGGCTACCTCGGGGCGCAAACAACGCACATGGTCGCCGCAGGCGCCACGGCCGACAGCTCGGAGGAGCAATTCGTCCAGCGCGGTGAACCGCGCCGCCCATGTTGTCGCTGATCGGAGCCGGTCGACCAGCTCGACGGCAAGCGCTCCGAGAAGCTCGTCCAGTGGGACCAGTCGGTGGGCGAGCTCGGCGGACGGCATGCCGTAGATGGCCCGGGCCCCGAGCGGTGTCAGCGATACCTGAACACCTTGCTGGCGTCCGTCGTGGTGAATCGCGACGGACCGGCACATCAGACCGCCGGCCACGCTGCCGAATCGGGTGACCGGTGACCCGTCGTCAACGCCCGCCGCCACCTCCAAAGGATCTGACAGGCTGATCACCGCGGTGAGCGCGCGGCTCGGCGGGCCGCAGTGCACCCCCGGCGGCAGCCCGCGGAGGTCGAAGCCGACATACGATTCGACGTACTCCCGCAAGACGGGCGCCGGACGTGCACCGATCCCGGTGGCCGTGTGGTCCTCCATTTTCGTCAGTGTACGAGCCGCCCAGCCCAGGACGATCACAGCCCAAGGACTATTGCTCACCCGTCACGCAGCGCTACATGTCCATTGGCCGTAGCTGTACGAGAACAGGGCCGAGGAGTGCGCCACCGCCGCGGCCAAGTCCCTGGGAGCCGCCGCGTTGATCGCGGGCGGCAACGGCGAATACCGCGGGACCCACCGGCGCATCCTCGACGCCGGCCACCCCGTCCTGACCGTCCCCGACACCGACCCGGACACTGTCGCCGAGCAGCTGCGCGCCAACCTGGACCAGGCCCACGAGCACCCTGTCCGTTCCTGCTGATCGCGGTCGTTGAGAAGCACGTTCGCGGTGGCGTTGCGCCGCAGCAGAGACCTGATGCCTTCGACCGGGTTGAGCTGCGGGCAGTAGCTGGGCAGTTGAATGACGGTGAGCCAGTGGTGATCAGCCGCGTACTGGCGTATTCCCGCAGACCGGTGGACGTTGAGGTTGTCCCCGATCAACACGACGGGGCCGCCGGGCTGGATATGGGCCCGCATGAGCAGATCGCGACAGTCCTTCCAGGTGAAGCCCCGGCCTGCGCCCTGGACGCGGGGCCGGTAGGTCAGTCTGCTGGACCGGCCGGGCTTGTAACAGGCCAGTGCGGCAGGGGAGATCCGGCCGCGGGAGCCACCATGAATCGGGACGGCGGGTGTGCGGCCACGGGGCGCCCACGTCCGCACGAACTGGGACGGTGGGTGTGCGGCCACGGGGCGCCCACGTCCGCGAGCGGTGCGGCTTCACCGAGAGGCTCTGCCAAGATTCCCGTGAGAGGTGACGTTGGGTCACTTTGCTGGCATCGTCGAGTGTGTGCGACAACTTGCTTTGTGTGCTGTTCCCGCATCTGGCTGCGGTGTTGGTGGGGCGGGTGTCATTGGACGGGTGCGTAGTACGGGTCGATGCGCGTGCCCGTGAGGTTGCGCGTCCATGTCCAGACTGCGGTGTGAATTCCGTTTGAAGCTTCCCCGTGATCTTGGACACTCGTCGGTTATGCCACGAGGGCGTGTTGATGACGTTGCCTGGTCTCGGCCGGGGTGAGGTAGCCGAGGGTCTTGTGCTTGCGCAGGCGGCGGCGGTTGTAGAAGGTCTCGATGAAGGTGAAGACCTCGGCGCGGGCGGTGGCCCGGTCGGGCCAGATGCG